>CAZCDQ010000066.1:0-18322 GCA_964497605.1 uncultured bacterium | reverse complement strand
GCACGCTTAAACCAGCCATAATAAATTGGTTCATTGTTTACTTTTATAACGAAACATCTTCCTTTCAGATCTTTTATTGCCTTCAATCTCTCCAATACTGAATCCGAATAGGTAATAAGATGTTTTTTCCAATCATATCCTTTGATGTCCGATTGAGTTAACAACGGCGGCTCTATGAGTACGATATCATCCAATAGTACATCTGTGACACCGCCCAAGTGTTCCACTGTTGCGTATATTTCAAACGTTGCCGACCCATCCGGCCCCACTACATTACCATCTTTGCTGCAGTTCAAGCAAAGACAAATAAAAACGATGAACAAGAATATGAAAGAATAACAACGACTCATTACAATCCCTCCGGTTTATACTTCACCCAACCTTTCCTCATAATCCTTTTACGAAAGGTAGGCGTATATCAGTATTTTTTCAAACCATTTCGATCACCCCCCCCGTATGGAAAACGTTCATACTGCGTTGTACGTTTGTGCTGAGAACGATGAAGCTATTCACAGTATACAACGGGGAGTGGTATCGTATGTGGTATCAAGAGTGGTATATTTCGCGGTATCAAGGCCGGTATCAAAAGTGGTATATTTTTCTATAACACTCTTTTTATCAAATATTTAAACGATAGGTACCTCTTCGTGCTCCTTTTTTGATAATTTTTCTAAAATCATTAGAATGCTGAAAAATATCGCGCAGCCGTTTCGAGGTCGAATTCAACTCTTCGAGGATATAATGCTGACAGACATCGGGTGTGCCGTTCAGATAATTTTCATGCAGAATCCGGACTACCTGCGCCATCATGGGAGTTAATGTATAATGTTCGCCGCGAATCCTGATGCAGCGTTAATCGGGTGTATGCTCGAAATCAGAATTATTTCCCTTTTCAGGTGTATATTAATCGTCCATTTCGCAAACCCTTGTTTTGCCGGTGGAGAAATTATAACAATGCAATAGATCGTTGCTACAGCAGTAAATATGATAATATATTATCATTCTAATAATGTCAAGTGTTATTTTGCATAGTAGAGTGTATGGCACGTCTCTTGCCGGTGATTTTTAAAGCGGCTGAATGTATTGCAATTTTGAAAGTTTTGT
Organism: uncultured bacterium; assembly: GCA_964497605.1. Taxonomy (GTDB): domain Bacteria; phylum Latescibacterota; class Latescibacteria; order Latescibacterales; family Latescibacteraceae; genus Latescibacter. The sequence goes on along the minus strand of CAZCDQ010000066.1, from coordinate 17,218 downwards.
TATATCTTATTTTTGTCTGTCTTTTTTATGTATTTCTCCGAAACCTTATTCATGGTGAGAACAGTGAAACGACCCTTGCGTCTCATAGTCATCGGCGGAGTGGCCGCCGGAACGAAAGCAGCCTCGAAAGCGCGCCGTGACGATCCCTCAATGGAGATCACTATCGTCACACAGGAGCGGTATATCTCCTATGCCGGCTGCGGTCTGGCGTATTATGTCGGCGGCGTGGTAGACGACCGCTCGAAACTGTTCGCGCGTTCGCCGGAAACGTTCAGAGACAAACAGAATATCGAGGTGCTTCTCAATCACCGCGCCGACCGGATCAGTGTCTATGACAAATCGGTTATCGTCACCGACTTCACGTCCGGTGAGAAACGTACCATGGAATACGACCGGCTGTTGATTGCAACCGGCGCCACGGCGATTGTGCCGGACATCGACGGTGTCGATACCGAGGGCGTGTTCACCCTTCATACAGTCGAGGATGCCGATGCGGTCAAAGCATATCTGGGAAGCCGCGGCATTCGAAACGCCTGTATTATCGGCGGCGGTTATATCGGTGTCGAAATTGCCGAGAATCTTATGGGCCTTGGGATATCGTGCGAACTGTTCGAACGGGAGGAGCACATCCTGCCGGGTTTTTTCGACCGCGACATGGCCGCGGGAATAGAGGAGCATCTTGCCGCCAAAGGCATCCGGGTCCATACGGGGGCTGTTGTCGAACGATTAAGCGCCGATGACAGCGGCCGGCTTTCATCCGCAGAGGCGGGAGGGCGGACGTACGAATGTCAGATTGCGATTGTGGCCGCGGGTGTCAGGCCCAATGCCGCGCTTGCAAAGGAGGCTCGAATCGCCATTGGCCCCACTGGCGCAATTAAAGTCGACCGGTATATGGAAACCTCGGCGCGCGGGATATATGCCGCGGGTGATTGTGTCGAATCGGTCGATCTGGTGAGCGGGAAACCATGCTGGTATCCCCTCGGATCAACCGCCAATAAACAGGGGAGAATCGCGGGCGCAAATATTGCCGGCGGGCGGAAAGTCTTTGACGGTGTACTTGGAACATCAATTGTGAAAGTGTTTGATATCGCCGCGGCACGCACCGGACTGAGCGAGCGGAAAGCTCATGAATATGGATTCAATCCCGTATCGGCGGTCTATACCGGACCCGCTCACGCCGGTTATTATCCGGGTGATGGAACGATTACGTTGAAACTCATTGCGGACAGCGTGAGCAAAAAACTGCTCGGCGCACAGATGTATGGTAATGAGGGAGTCGATAAAGCGGTCGATACAGTCGCGGCGTCGCTTGCGGGAAAAATAACTGTACCCGAGCTCACCAATCTCGACATCTCCTATTCGCCGCCGTATGCGACTGCGCTGGGAGCGGTCGTCTACGTGGCGGGTATCCTTGAAAACAAGCTGCGGATGTGAAAACAGCTCCTGATTTTTATCTGAAAAGCTGTTTGAGGAGCTGCTCTCCTTTTTCTTTCAGACCGGAATCTTCCAGTTTTTCATCTATGTATTCCTGCGCTTTCGTTTTTATTTCCTCTTTGATACGCTGTTGCGCTTTTGAGGTGTCGAGCCTGAATGATGGATTTTTAAAGGTTCCGTCGGTCTCAACAATAAGTTCGAGCGTATCGGGAGTTTCCCCGGTCAGTTTTGCAAGCTCGCTAATTGAATTAGCTGCCTTCGAGGCTGCATCTTTGTTAAGAAGCATCGTGATAGTATAATCGATTGTGGTATCGAATCCTGCGGACCCGTCCACACTGATCATTCCATACTCGGTGCCCAGTCCCATATCGGGCGTATATAGTCTGCCGCCGCTGATTGTGAACGAATTGACAATAGTATCGAAATTCACTATACCGAAATCGAGAAATTGCAGGTAGTCGCCGAGTTTGTTAGTGAAATCCCAGTCTTTGATACGGCCGTTCTCGAACCGCATGTCACCGCTGCAGGTAAGATTCTTCACTATCGACAGCGAATCGAGCCCCGCGCCGCTGAACGAGACCGAACTCGAAAGTATCCCGCCGATAACGTCTCCGGTATCGAACAGTTCGGAAATGAACGTGCCCGAATCGAATCCTTTCAGTGCGAAATCGCCTGAATATGATACATTTCCGATATCGCTAAAATCGACTTTCGCCGTACCGTCTGCAGTGCCGTTGTATGCCGTCACTGCACAATCGCGCAGCTCGAAAATGCCGCTCTCGTAGAGGACGGTGCCCTCGGCGGATTCGGCGCTCAATTTGCCTGAAACGATTTTCCCGAAATCGAACGCAGTTTCAACCGACAGGTTTGGCGGAATGGGAAGTGTTTTCAGCGTTTCCTCGAGGTTAAACGGCTCTTTCGGCGCTGATTCTTCCTCGCTTTTTACCAGAAGATTGCCAAGATCGATGAGACTAGAGGTCAAAAGGCCGTTGAACGCAGCTGTAACGCCGACTTCGGGAAACGCAAGGTTTTTATAGCCGTCCAACCTGCCGCTGAAATTGAAATCGGATTCACCCGAGGTCATCCCGATTGTTTCGATGAGCACAGTATCCGGTGATAGAGAAATGCTTCCGCTAACCGTTGACGGATTGTTCAGCGTTTCGGGTACAGTGAATGAAACCGCATTCAGATTCACCGAACCGTCCGGTTCAAGCAATGTCAAATCTTCGAGTGAGCCGCTGATTATGAGATCTAACGCAACCGTGCCACCGGGATTGTATTCTTTCAGTTCGGGAAGCGATCCGGCTGCATCGGCGATATCGACCGTTCCTTTCACCGAAACGTCTGCCGCGGGCAATTCGGCATACGAGGTAACCAATCCGGAGACCGATATCTGTGAGGTTCCGGCGCCGACGGAAAGATTTCCGATGTTCAGGTTATTTTCGTCGAACGTGATATTCGCAGTGATCGAGTCGATGGCACGGGGAAGCAGTTCGGTTTCCACACGCACGCCGTCGATATCAATCCCGCCAGTATAGGCGATGACCGGTTCACCGCTGCTTATGTCCACAGAACCGTTAATGTTTAACGAGATAGCGCCGTCCGTGTCGATCGTGCCGAAATCATGTAGCAGTGCGGCGGGGGTAAGCGCAATAATGTCGGCCGGATCAAGTTTCGTTGAAGAAATGTCAAATGTACTTTCAGTCCAGTTTTTAACTTGAGCGTTGAATACAAACGGCAGTTCGCCGATTGTAAGTTCGCCGCCGGTCAGCGCGATATTGCCGGTTGTCAGGTCGCCTGAAAGTTCATGGACAATTTGTACGGTTAGATCCTGTAATGATGGAAGCGGTTCGGCGGGCGTAACCGCGATTTCGTCGAGTGTAGTTGTTCCGTTCGATGTAATCGATGTAAGGTCCTGCGCGATATCGAGGGTAAGCCGCTGAGATATGTCGCCGATAAACGCTTTTGTACCGTCGGATTCGTTTACGATGTCTACGGTGCCTTTTCTGATGCGTAGCGAATTGAGAGAAACCGGCACCGGGAGCGCGGGTATCTCAGGAGGGGTAAATTTCTGCAGGGCTGTATTATCAGCATTCCTTGTCTCTTTTTCCACCGGAGAAATTTTCAACGAAATGTGTGGCGTGTCTAAATCAACCGATACAATCTCCACCTGTTTTTTGAGGAGCTTTATAAGATTGACCCTGACCAGAAGCGTTTCGACGGTCACATAAATTTCATCCGTTTCTGCCGATTCGCCGATTGCAATACCTGAAACTTTCAGTGCCGGGATACCAAAGAACGATATACCGATGTTCCTAACAGCTACTGGCCGTTCAAGAGCTTCGGAGGCTTTTTCAACAATGACCGCTTTAAATTTTTCCGCGGGGAAAAATAGAGCGGTGAGAATGATAAGGAGCGTAAACAGTATGATAATCGATATTGTAATGTACGCGAGGATTTTTAGGGTTTTATTCATAGAAACCAACTCCGCTAATAAGTATTCTTTTTTATCGAGTATGTGATTGACTGAGTCAACCGTGTATGCCGCTGTACATATTAAGATAGGAATTTTTCAGGTAAAATGTCATAGAAAAATGTTTTCGCGTATTTCATATCGTACAAAAGTGAGATTGCGCTTAAATAACTTCTGACCTATATTGAAATCAAACGGATAATTTCGTCGCGTTCGATTTTTCACAGACAGGTCATAGTATTATGGATTATCTAACGAAACAATCCGGGCAGATGAAACAAACGAATTGGGGGTGCGTATGCTTGATCGCCTCACGTATCTCATAATCAGCACAAACAGTTCGATGCGCCAAAAGATCGTGAAACTGCTTGAAAATCTGACCGTTCATAAAGATTTTGTCGCCAATCCTGGAGATGGTCTTCGAAAAGCCCTGGACGGCAATTATGACGTTATGGTGATTGATACGGTATCAGGCGATGCAGAATGGACGGACTATCTCACGCAAATTGGCCGCCGCGGCGTATCGGATTATCTGGTGATACTTTCAAGTAAAGAATCCGACGACAGTATTCTAAATACAATGGATGGCGCTCTTTATAAGAAGCTGGCGGGACCGTTGGAAATTAAGGGAATGCAGCTTGTAGTGTGGGGACTGACCGAATCTTCCAAGGGCAGTAGGCTCCAACTTATGAAAAGCAAAAACATTCTTCACCTCGAGGTGTTTAACGAAATAGCCGGTAAAACACTGAGCAGTCATGACGAAAACAAGCTTCTCTGGGAATTAACAGATGTCATTCAAAAGAAACTAAACCTCTATAATGTCAGCATCTTTCTTATCGATCCCCAAAAAGATGATATTGTATTGAAAGCCTTTTCCGGCGGATTTGAGGAAGATCTCACAGTTGATTACAGTTTGCGAAAGGGTGAGGGAATGCCCGGCTGGGTTGCCGATAACCGCCGGAGTCTTGTCTCAGGTGATGTAAAATCCGGTTCGGAATCTTACTCGACGGCAAACAATGTCCGCTCCGAGATGGCGGTTCCGATCATCTACGAGGACATAATTCTCGGCGTACTGCATGCCGAATCGGTGGAACCGGAAGCATTTACCCGCGAGGACCTTATGACATTTGAAACAGTCGCGGAGCAGATGGCGATGGCATTCGAAAATTTGCGTCTTTCCAAAGAACTTCGCGACACGAAAAAGCTAACCGATATCATAAACGACTCGCTGCCGGTATCGATCATCATACTCGATACCGATTACAGTATCGAATACGCCAATTACACGTTCTGCGAGATAAACGATGTGAAACGCGAGGATGTGCTCGGCAAACCGTTTCACGAACATGTTTCCGACGATCTCCTTCAAAAAGTGGACCTGTTCAGCGAGCTTGAAAAGGTCCTTAAATTCGGACTGTCGACCTCCTATACGAATATACGTCATACCTCGCCGTTCCATTTCGATAAAATATTGAATATTACCATATCGAGAATCAGCGCCGGGATTTCGCCCCGTATCATGGTGCTCTTTCAGGATGTGACCGAGTTCTCCCGGAAAACCTACCAACTCAACCTCCTCCGTGAAATATCGCTGGCGATGGAGAGAGTTGAGCAGCGCGATAAACTGCTCCAACTCATTCTGAGCTGTGTGACTGCTGGATTCGCGATGGGATTCAGCAGGGCATTTCTGTTTCTCGTGGACGATTCCCGTGAAAAGCTGAACGGCGTCATGGCAGTCGGACCCTCATCGTACGAGGAAGCATACAGGATATGGAACGAGCTTTCCAATCAATATATGTCGCTGGAGGATTACCTTGAGAAAATAAACCGCGGTGAAATGGAGGTTACGCCGATTCAGCACCTTGTCGAGGGGCTCACGTTCGACATGAACGATTCCCGGAATGTGCTGATTGAGACAGTGCATAGCGCAAAATATATCCACATTCTCGACGCAAAGGACGATACACGGATCGACAATAAAATGCGAACGCTGCTTGCGTCGGATGAAATTTTCACCATTCCGCTTATCGCAGGAAACGAGGTCATCGGTGTGCTGCTTACCGATAATGCGTTTTCAGGACGCAATATCAGTTTGGAATCTGTCGAAGTTCTTACTATGTTTGGAGTATCGGCAGCAATGGCAATCGAGAAAGCGAAAATCCTCGATATGCTCGAGGGAAAGGTCGCCGAACTCGAAAAAGCATATTCGGAACTTGAGGAAACGCATAAAAAAATGATCCGGAACGAACGACTTGCAGCTATCGGTGAAGTTAGCACACGTCTTGCCCATGAAATTCGTAATCCGCTGTCGACAATCGGCGGTTTTGCAAAAAGCATCCCGAAAAAATACGATGACAAGAGCCGAACGTTTCGCAACGCGAGTATTATCGTTGAGGAGGTCGGGCGGCTCGAACAGTTATTGACGAATGTGCTCGATTTCTCGAAACCGACTATGCCGGAAAAAAAGCGGACGGATATTCACGAATTAATATCGAATACGCTTTCTATTTTTGAAAGTGCGATCGACGAAAAAAATATTAGTGTCGTGCGCAATCATGAGTGTGAAACACTGTTCGCATTGTTCGATCCTGCGCGAATCAAACAGGTGCTCATCAATGTTATACATAACGCAATGAATGCAATGAACGAGGGCGGAAAACTAACCATAACGACATATTCGGCCGAGGACGAACTCGATATTCGGGTCAAGGATACCGGCTCGGGGATTTCAGAGGATAACATGAATAAGATTTTTGAGCCGTTCTACACAACCCACGGCAAGGGTACCGGCTTGGGATTGTCGATTTCCAGAAGGATTATGCAGGATCATGGTGGAAATATTACAATTAATAGTTCGATCGGTAAAGGAACAACAGTTTACATTACGCTCCCTTTGACATGAACGGAGGTGGATTGGTATGGCCTTATATAAAATACTCGTGGTTGACGACGAGAGGAATAAGGGATTGTTGTATGAGCAGGAACTCGAGGATGAGGGGTATGATGTGGACATCGCCAATTCGGGTATCGAGGCATTAGAGAAATTCAAAATGAATTACTACGATCTCGTCGTACTTGACATCGGTATGCCCGAAATGGACGGTCTCGAAACTCTGGGACGGCTGACTTCGATAGACAATAACGTTCCGGTCATCATATACACTGCATATCCGTCGTATAAGGAAAACTTCATGAGTTGGGCGGCCGAGGCGTATGTGGTCAAATCGATGGATCTCAACGAACTGAAAATCAAAATCAAAGAAGTACTCGGCGAATAACGCGATTCTCGAAAGGAAATACAATGTCTGAGATTCGAAAAGACCCTGTAATGGGAAGGTGGGTCATCATTGCGGCTGACAGGGGAAAACGCCCGAATGATTTTTCCGTACCCGAACGGCACAAAACATCCTGGAATTGCCCGTTCTGCGAGGGCGGCGAAGAAAATACGCCCCCGGAGATCTATGCCGTACGGAAACCGGATACGCTCCCGGATACACCCGGTTGGGATATTCGCGTGGTCACGAATAAATTCCCGGCACTGAGCGCCGCGGAACCGCATATTCACAAACATCACGGTATGTTCGAGCGGCGCGACGGCGCCGGCGCCCATGAAGTGGTTATCGAAACGCCGGGACATTTCGACTATATTCAGGGAAGATCGGACGACGCGGTGATACAACTCCTCGAAACCTACCGGCTCCGCCTCGAGTCCCTGATGGACGATGAGAGTCTGACCTATGCCCAACTTTTCAAAAACAACGGCGAACAGTCCGGCGCATCGCTCGCCCATCCGCACACACAGATTATTGCGACGGCGTTTATTCCCCATATGGTCAAACAGGAACTTCGCGGATCGAAATGGTATTACGAAACCCATTCACACTGCGTATTCTGCAGTATGATCGACAGTGAGCGGGAGGAGGGGTTACGGTTTGTGTATGAGAACGATCTGTTTGTATCGTTTTGCCCGTATGCCTCGCGGTTTCCATATGAGGTCTGGCTTGTGCCGAAACCGCACAACGCCGATTATACAAGGATTCAGCCCGCAGAAACAGCGGCGCTTGCCGACTGCCTGAAAGTCACCCTGAAAAAACTTGTGGCGGTGCTCGGCGACCCGCAGTATAATTATCTATTGCATACCGCGCCGTATCTCAAACCGCCGGGCGGATTTTTCGGCGAACTGAGGGATTACTACCATTACCATATCGAACTGTATCCGCGGCTGACAAAAATCGCCGGATTCGAACTGGGGACCGGAATACATATCAATCCCACCTTGCCCGAGGATGCCGCGGCGAATTTGAGAGACGCCGATATTTCGTGACAGAAGTGTCACACACGAAACCTATTGCATCGGGAATCGTTAAAAATTATAGAGTGTGGTATTCGGAAGAAGGTAATATGCGATGAAAACATCGAAAAAATTATACATAACACCGATTGTTGTATGTATCCTCGCCGTTCTCGCGGGGTGTGCGCCGTTGGGGCTGACGGTCGACGACCGTTCGATGACCATTGACGATGTCATTGCATTGACCACCGCCGATCTCGATGCGGACATTATTATCGGCGAGATAGAGGCAACTTATTCAAAATTCTGGCTCGATACGGACGACATTCTGCGGCTGAAAAAAGCAGGTGTGGACAATGAGGTCATCGAATGCATTATTAAAACGCGACGTGAGCCCGAACGGTTCGCCTGGGAATACCGCGATTCGCCCTACAATGCCTCGTTTTACGGTTTCAACGGCTCGGGCTTTTATACCGATCCCTACTACGGCCCCCCACTCGGGATATCGCCGTTTCCGACCCCCTATGACTTTCCGGTCAACAACCAGACCGATTTCATCCGCCAGATGTCGCCGGGCGGCATGATCTACGACATGCAGATGTTCCAAAACGATTCCCGCAAACGTAGGATACAGATACGGGATTGACCCTTTTTACGGCCTGCCTTTATTTATATGAAATAGTGGTATAGGGCTATCCGGTTTACTCCCGTCCATTCCATATAGTGTATTCTAAAAGTACAATTCCAAGATTTTATATACCACATATTGTGGATACAGGAGTTAAGCGGATAGCCCAATAGTGGTATTCTTTCCTAAAATTGCGGCTAGTATGAGCCGATGTTTGAGAAATTGTATCAATATACAGTATTGTCGATCGCATCGGACACATTATTGCATAAGTGTGCGGCAAATGATATGGAATAATGATGATTTACAAGATAGTTGGCAATAAAAGGATTATTCGCAGCTCTTGGCTTGTTGTCTTATTTCATTTTCCAACAACTGTTTAAATTTATCGAAATCTTTTATGGCGCTGAAACGTTAAATAAAATGATAAGATAGAATTTATTTATAAGCAAATATGTAGGAGGATAATCAATTAAAATGCAAGAAAAAAAGGTTCATATACCCGCCATATCATGCGGGCACTGTGTGATGACCATCAAAAACGAACTCGGATTTCTATCCGATGTCGAATCGGTCGAGGGAGATGCCGACGCAAAAACGATCACCGTGAAATGGCATGCCCCGCTCACATGGGAGAGCATTAAAAAGACGCTCGTTGTAATCGGATATGCTCCCGAGGAAAGATAGGGAGTAATTATTATGGCAGATACGTCAACAGAGAATAAAAAGACCGCCACGGTCGATCTACCGGTCATCGGCATGACCTGCGCCAACTGCTCCAACGCGGTCGAGCGTGTGCTGGCGAAACGGACGAAGGGTGTGAAATCAGCCTCGGTGAATCTTGCCGCCGAGTCTGCGACGGTGGAGTACGATCCGGAGGAGGTCACCCTCGAGCAGATGGCCGCGTCGGTCGACAAGGCGGGATATACGCTTGTCATTCCCCGCGGGGATTCCTCCGGGGACGAGGAACAGACCGCCCGTGAGGAGAATGTGCGGAAGGAACGCAGTGCGCTTAGGGTGGGAGTGCTGTTCACCGTGCCGCTGTTTCTGCTTAGCATGGCGCGCGATTTTTCGCTGATCGGGCAGTGGGCGCACGATCCCTGGGTGAACTGGCTGTTTCTCTCACTCGCCACGCCGGTGCAATTCTATACCGGCCGCGGATTCTACACCGGTGGATTCAAAAGCCTCCGCAACGGGAGCGCGAATATGGATGTACTCGTCGCCCTGGGATCCTCGACCGCCTATTTCTATTCGCTTACACTGCTGTTTCTGCCCGCGTTAGGCACTCATGTGTATTTCGAGACCTCCGCGATGATTATCACGCTTATCAAGGTCGGAAAACTGCTCGAGGCAGTCGTGAAAGGCCGTGCTTCCCGCGCAATACGCAAGCTCATGGACCTCGCGCCGCAGATTGCGCATCTCGAGCTTTCCGGAAAAGAGAATACTATTCGTGACGTTCCGGTCGACCGCGTTAAAACCGGCGATATACTCGTTGTCCGCCCCGGAGAGCGGATTCCGGTGGACGGTGTCGTTGTGAGCGGTGAATCGGCAGTGGACGAAAGCATGATGACCGGCGAATCGATTCCGGTCGACAGAGCTCTCGGCGACAGTGTGTTCGGCGCGACAGTTAATCTTCAGGGTATGCTCAAGTTACGGGCGACCGGTGTCGGTGCCGATACCGCCCTCGCGCAAATTGTCGAACTGGTTAACCGTGCTCAGGGAAGCAAGGCGCCCATTCAGCGTATTGCCGACCGGTTCTCTGCGGTGTTTGTGCCTGCCATCATCGGGATTGCACTGGTGACATTCGCAGTCTGGTGGATAGCCGGCGGGGCATTTGTGCCTGCGATGATACGGATGGTTGCGGTGCTGGTAATCGCATGTCCCTGCGCGCTCGGACTGGCAACGCCCACGGCGGTGATGGTCGGTTCCGGCAAAGGCGCGGGGATGGGTGTGCTGTTCAGAAACAGCGAGGCGCTTGAAACAACCCACAGGCTGAGAACGCTCATATTCGATAAAACGGGTACCATCACGTTCGGCAAACCGGTTATGACCGACTGGATTCCATTCGGCAGCGACGGGGACTCGGATTTCAAACTCGCGGCAAGCGCCGAACTTGCCTCGGAACATCCGCTGTCGCGGGCGGTTGTCAACAGCGGGAAAGAGCGCGGTGTCAGGTTCTCCGAGCCACAGAAGTTTGAGGCGTTTGCCGGACACGGTATCAAAGCGGAGTTCGGCGGACGCACGGTACGTGTCGGCTCACCGGCATGGATCGAAGAGGATATGACCGTTGCGGATTCTATAATTGAAAAGGTGGATGCTCTCTCCGCGGAGGGTAAAACGGTTATGTTGGTCAGCATCGACAATCGCATCGCCGGCATTATCGGCGTCTCAGACCAAGTAAAACCGGATGCGGCGGACGTCATCCGCGATATCAGGAATCTGAACATCGATCCGGTCATGCTGACCGGCGATAATGAACGTGCAGCATCGGCGATCGCCGCAAGCGCTGGAATCGACCGCTTTGTTGCGGGAATTCTTCCCGACCGAAAGGAATCGATCGTTCGGGAGTACCAGACTGACGGATACCGCGTCGGGATGGTCGGGGATGGTATCAACGATTTGCCGGCGCTGGCTGCCGCGGATGTGGGTATTGCCATCGGTACCGGCACCGATATTGCCAAGGAGGCTTCGGACATTACCCTTGTCGGCGGCGAACTGCGCGGTGTTGTCCGTGCGATACGGTTGTCGTTCGAGACGATGCGGACGATCAAACAGAATCTGTTCTGGGCGTTTTTCTATAATGTTTCGCTCATTCCGGTCGCCGCGGGAGTTCTCCACGGCGTCGCGTTTATGCCGGGATTCATCCGTGACCTTCATCCGGCGATGGCAGCGGGAGCGATGGCGTTCTCAAGTATTTCGGTTGTGCTGAACAGTCTCAGGCTCTCGAAGAAAATTATTTAGTATGTTTGTCGTCTCCGGGAATGATGTTTCTGAGTCATTTTTTGTTCGGGATAATCAGTTTTCACTTTTATGTATGAGAATCGTATGTATATTACAGAATAGCCCCCGGGTTTAATAGTACGGGTGCAAAAAAAACGAATTAATGTAAAAAAAATTGATTGCGGGGTGACGAAAATGTACGAACATAAGAAATTGACAGCGATAGCTCTTGCAGGGCTGGTCCTTTTCATCTTTTCCGGCTGTTCGTCCCTCATGGTGGTGAACGAACGGGCGATCAGCCTCGAGGAAATAGTCAGCCTGTCGAAGGCCGACCTTAGTTCCGATGTCATCATCGGCCATATTGACGCGACACGTTCTGTATTCAAGCTGACCTCGGGTGAGATTATCTGGCTCAAAGAACAGGGTGTGGACGATGAAGTTATCGAGTATATACTGGAGACTGATATCGATACCGCCCGGTTCGGATGGATGTATTCGACATCTCCCTACGATTACTGGAGCAATTACTCGACAAGCTATTACTATCCCATTTACGATTACTATTTCAACCGGTATTCGGGATATTCTTATCCGTATTACTACCATCATTATTACCGGCCGTTTTACGGCGGATTGTCGTTTTACAATAATCCCTATTATGTCAGGCGACGGCCCGGGCTGGTCGGACGGTTCTACGAGTATGCGCCGTCGATTCCAGTGTACGAACGAGATTTTCCTGTCGATCAAAGGCTGCGGTTCCGCGATTCGAATAACGGCGCCGATGATTCCGATGAAAAAAGCAGCCGCTCAGGCCGCGGCGGCACGGAAGATTCCGACGATTCGGGCAAATCAAACCGGCCCACCGGCTCCAGTCGGAGACGGGCACGATAATTCTGCCGAGTAGATGAACGGTATTCTATACAAACGATCCGAAACCGGTTAACCCTCGATAGTATATGATTAAAGCGCAGAATCTTACATTTGCCTATCCCGGCAGGCCGCCCGTACTCGAGCAAATCGATCTGGAGATTCTTTCCGGTTCGAATGTCGCGATTCTTGGCCCGAACGGTTCGGGGAAATCTACGCTTGCGCTGCTCATCAAGGGGCTCCTTTCACCGTTATCCGGTACGGTCACTGTGGACGGTATCGAGGCAGTGGACGATGTCTCGCATTTTGAGGTTATGAAACGGGTCGGGCTTGTGTTTCAGAATCCTGATAATACGATTGTGACCACGACGGTCGAGACCGAGCTTGCTTTTGGTCTTGAAAATCTTGGCATACCACGCGAAGAAATGATTGCACGAGTTGATGAAACTCTCCACCGTTTCGATCTCCAGCGATACCGCCACACCAATCCGACCAATCTCTCCGGCGGTGAAAAACAGCGGCTTGCCTTGGCATCGGTGATGATCATGCGGCCAATCTATCTCATTCTTGACGAGCCAACATCCCATCTCGATCCGCTCGGACAGAAGACGCTCCTCGATGCTGTCAGTACCGCGGTCGACAGCGGTTCCACGGTTATCCACATAACCCCGTTTTCATACGATGCACTTCTCGCGGACCGGGTGATTGTGCTGAACGGTTCGGGAATCTGCGCGGACGGCACTCCGGAAGAAATACTGTCATCATCGAACGAATATCGCACCTGCAGCATCGATTTCATGAATACTTCCGTTACTGTCCCTGCCATGAAAACATCTGAATGGCTTTCGTTGAACGAACGTATCGAAACCGGCACCGATTCCGATGACGACACGGTTGCGCTTGCCCTTGACAATATCAGCTATTCATACAATAGAGGCACGCCGTTTGAACAGGTCGCTCTGCGAAATGTCGGGATAACTCTGAAAAGGGGATCGTCCACCGTGCTTCTTGGCGCCTCGGGCGCGGGAAAATCGACGCTTCTTGAAATCGCGGCGGGTATCACTGCTCCGATCTGCGGTACGGTCAGATGTGATAACGGTAATGTCCGCGCGATGGCGTTTCAGATTCCCGAGGACCAGATGTCTGGGTATACAGTCGAATCGTATATCGGTTTCGGGCCGCGAAACATAGGTGTGCCGGATAATTCGATCGGGGAGTTTGTGGACGAGGCGCTGCGGATTGTCGGGCTTGAGCCGGACATATATCGCGCGCGTGACCCACATGCGCTTTCGGGCGGCGAAAAACGGCAGGTTGCGCTTGCGGGCGTGATTGCCATGAAACCCGATGTGCTCGTTCTGGACGAACCGACCGCGGGGCTCGACAAATCAGGCATGGAGACCGTCATCGCGTTTCTCCGTGAATACATTTTGACCGGATGCACTCTGCTTTTTTCCACACACGATTTCGAGGTTGCACGGCTTCTCTGTGATCGCGCCGCAGTACTCGACCACGGCAACCTCGAATCCTACGGCACATTGAACGATGTGCTGCGCGAATCGGTGTGGATGAATTCACTGCGTGATTAAGGGCGGAAATAACGTGGTACAACCCGCCGATTTCACGACTTTTCCAAAGAAATTACTATTGTGTTATTCGGATATATTGATTAATTTCTTTTGAATAGTTTATTGTTTTGAACACCCAATTCGACGATTGAATATTGACATATGAACTGTTTCGCCCGGAGGTTCGCACATGATATGCCGTAATTGTGGAAAAATCACTCCCGACGATAAAGAAACCTGCGTCCAATGCGGCGCAGAACTCTCGAAGAAAAAGCCGGATACTCCAGAAACACTTTCACCGCCTCCGTCTCAGGGCGACCCTGCCGGGACACAGATGGCGAAAAATATAGACAAGGAGAAACCGCCACCCTCTGAAGCAGGGACAAAGATGGTAAAAAGCACAGGCAGCGAACCGCCTCTTCCGTCCTCAGACGATCCTGGCAAGACCACGGTATCATCGGAAAGAGGGGGAGCTGATAAAAAGCCGCCGCCGGAATCGGATCCATCCATGCTGATGTCGGATGAGGAGAAAAAACTACGTGATGTACTCTCAGATCGTTACGAGATTATAAAAAAACTCGGTACAGGCGGCATGGCAACCGTATATCTCGCCCGCGAGAAAGCGTTGAACCGTGAGGTGGCCATTAAAGTCCTGCCGAGCGCATATGCAAAGGATGAAAACTTTGTGGCGCGGTTCAAAAGCGAGGCACAGATCGCGGCGAATCTCGAGCATCCGCATATTGTTCGCATCTATCAGATCAGCGAGGAGCAGGACCTCGTCTATTTCGTCATGAGCTTTGTCCCCGGCGGAAGCATCACCGGCCGGATTAAGAAGCTTGGAACCATCCCCGTGAACGATATCGTCCGATGGGGGATCGACGTCTGCTCGGCGCTTGCCCACGGCCATGATAAGGGTGTTATTCATCGCGACCTGAAACCTGACAATCTCATGCTCGACAAGAATGAACGTGTCGTGGTCATGGATTACGGTATAGCGCGCGCCGGACAGGGTACCGGACTCACCCAGGAGGGCAGCGTGATAGGTACGCCCCAGTATATGAGCCCCGAGCAGGCGCGCGGTATCGATCTCGACGCTCGCAGTGACATTTACTCCATGGGTATCGTGCTCTATCAGATGGCGACCGGCGATCTGCCGTTTCAGGCGGACGATGCGGCCTCGCTCATGTATATGCATGTCCATGAAACGCCGGAACCGCCGAATGCACGTAACGCCGATATTCCCGAATGGCTTAAAAATATCATTCTTAAATGCCTTGCCAAAAATCCGGTTGACCGGTTCACGGATTTCACCGAGCTGAAAGCGGCGCTTTCGGAGCGGTATTCGCCAAAACTGTCCTCGACGCCGCTGAAAGAGAAAGACCGCAGAAAAAAAAGGAATGCGCTTCTCGCTGTTGCGGCGGTGGTCATTATAGTTGCTGCCGGCGGCGGATATTACTATCAGCAGTATACAGCACAACAGAAACGTGTCGAGGAACAACGAATTGCGGCTGAGGAGCAGGCCCGGCTGCAACAGGAGCGGGAGACCGCACAGATGCAGGACGATTCCGCCTATCAGAGCGCACAGATGGCAGACACGCGGCAATCGTATACTATCTACCTTCAGAACTATCCCGATGGTCTTCATGCCGCGGAGGCGAAATCTCAGATTGAGGAGATCAATCGGACCGAGGCCGAGCAACGTGAGACCGAAGCGGTCGTACAGCAGGAAACCAAAACCGAACTTCAGCAGCGCCTCGCGGAAGAAGCGGCGGCACGACAAAAAGCCGAAGAGGAGGCCCGTATCCGCGAGGACGATACCGCATATAATTTTGCCGAGATGACAAATACCAGACAGTCATACACAATCTATCTCGAGAAATATCAAAATGGCCGACATGTGGACGAGGCAAACGCGAAACTGGCGGCGATAGACTCCGAGGCGGCCGCCAAGCTCAAACAGGAGCAGGAAGATGCGGCGACAAAGGACGATCAGGCATTTGGGATCGCCCGGAATGCCGATACGCAGGAGGCATATAACACCTACTTAATGAACTATCTGAACGGCCGTCACAGCGCCGAAGCGAAAGAACGGATTGCTGAATTCGAACGGATTGCGAAAGAAGCGGACCGTATCCGTGTGGCATTGTCTCAGTATTCACTCCGCATGGTGCAGATACCTGAGGGAAGCTTTCTCATGGGTTCTGAGAACGGCACCTCCGATGAAAAACCGTTGCGGACAGTGACACTCAGCGGTTTTGAAATTGGTACAACCGAGATTACGCAGGCCCAGTATGAAAGCATCATGGGCGACAATCCTTCGAATTTCAAGCTCGACGACAGCCGTCCCGTTGAGCGGGTAAACTGGACTGATGCGATTACGTTCTGCAATAAGCTTAGCGAGGCGCTCGAGCTTGAACCGTGCTATAATCTTTCCACCGGCGCATGCGATTACACGAAAAACGGCTTCAGGCTCCCGACAGAGGCAGAATGGGAATACGCCTGCCGAGCCGAATCGGGACTCGCATACAGCCTGGGGGACGATGAAAACGCGCTTGACAGAGCGGGCTGGTACCAACGGAACAGTCAAGACAGCACCCATCCGGTCGGCCGTAAAACCCAGAATAACTGGGGTCTTTACGACATGCACGGTAATGTGTGGGAGTGGTGCAATGACTGGTATGCCAGGGACGCTTACAATTCCGGCGAAAAAAACGATCCGACCGGGACGGCGTCCGGTTCCGATAAAGTGGTTCGCGGGGGTAGCTGGATAGACAGCCCCGGCGACTGCCGCTCGGCGAAAAGACGTAATTTCGATCCGGAAGATGATTATTCCGATATCGGATTTCGGGTTGTCCGGAGATAATCCGAAAAGCATCGACAGCTCTGTTTCATGCATATCGATTGAAAGGGGATGATATTGTCCCCTTTTTTTCGTTCCCTGGCAGTATTTTGATAACAAAAAATATTTAATGAACTACCCCGGACTGAAGTCCGGGGTATCAAATCGTGCTTAAATCAAG
>CAZCDQ010000065.1:0-18889 GCA_964497605.1 uncultured bacterium | reverse complement strand
CGGCAGGTATCTCGCGCCGGTCAAAAACGACGTTGTCTTCTCTATCACGATCCGGCCCTATGACGGCCGTACGCTCGAGGAGGAGCTTCACCGCGATATCCGGTTGTTCGGCAAGGACTGTATCGATATGGTCCGCATACACGCCTGGGCGCCGGACGATCCCAAATTTGGGCATGAGTGGCCCTATTGGGAGGAACTGTTCAAATTCAAAGAGCAGGGCAAAATCCGCGCGGTCGGAGTGCCGGTGCATTCGCTGAAAGACCTTGAGCAGCCGCTCGACCAATATCCGCTCGATTTTGTGATATTTCCGTACAATTTCTACCACAACATCGCATTCGGCGCCGCTCAGGCCGCTCGTGAAACGCCGGATGACGGATTTGACAATCTTGCGGTGCGGCTGAAAAAACGGGGGATCGGTGTGGTGACCATGAAACCGTTCGCCGGAGATACTCTGGTCACGCCGTTTAAAGACCTCGCCGCGACATTCAACAGGGAAATAAGCTATCCGCAGGCGGCGCTGCGTTATATCATTAACTCGGGACTCGAACCGGATTCGACACTCGCCGGGATGTTCTACCCGTACCATGTGTATGAGAATTTGGACGCCTATTTAAAACCCGACATGTCGGACGACGAGAGGAAACTGCTGAAAAAGCTTAAGCGGATCGCGCGGCTGAAAGCCAAAAACTGGCTGCCCGATCACTACAAGTTTTTAGAGGACTGGGCGCCGGATTTTGAGGGCGACGGTATCGTATAAGCGCAGTTATTTCATCAGTGTCATCTTCTGCGTCGCCGTCCACCCACCCGATCTGACCGTGCAGAAATACACTCCCGCTACATATTCTCTGTGGCCAAACTTGTAACACTGCCGTCATCCAATAGCATATACAAACATTGTCAGTCTCTCAAGCCGAAAGTTAAATAATCATCATGGCGGCGGTCGAAAACGCCTCGCGGTGTGGCAGGGCATTGTAAATTCGGCACATTCGCTCTAATACGCAAATCTGTCCTGATCCTCGAGGGGGACAAGTTCGATCTTTTTCCCGGCAAGCGTGAGATTCTCGCGCATATGCTCCTCGTTGATCATTTCGCTGTTCACCGCGGAAATATGCGGGTTCTGCAGCACCCAGAGATAGGCTTTCATCGGCGTTTTCATTCTGAGCGGGATTTCATGGTTAAGCCGGTCTACGCGGCTTTTCGGCACCCAGATATCGTTGCCCTTTGAATTCTTACGGCCGGGATAGAGCGGGCGGGCCGCTTTCATTGCGATGACTCCAACGCCGTTCTCCCAGGCTTCGCGAACAGCGGTCATGCAAAAATCTCCGTTGACATTGTTGTACGCGATCTGCGCAGCGTCATAGAATCCGCCTTTCACTGCGGCGCTGAGCACACCGGCCGGGTCGGTATGGCAGGAGAATCCGAACGCTCTGATTTTGCCGTCCTCTTTCAGCGTTTCAAGCGCATCGTGAATTTCGGGGATTTGAAGCTCCTCCGGAGAATTCGCGCCGTGAGGGCACATGAACAGGTCTAAATAGTCAGTGTTGAGCCGTTTCAGACTGTCCTCCACCGACTGAATGATACGGGTATAGTATTCGGTGCGACGGTCGATTTTGTCGCCGTAATACTTTTCCATGACATTGCTGAAATACGCGCCCTGGATTTCGGTATGCTGCCAGGTGCCGAACCTCCCCATGTAGGTCGATTCTTTAATGTTTCGGCGCTCGATCCATTCCTCGACTTCGGTTTCGATTTTTTTCTGTTCCGATTCCGGCAGGTCCTGGAATAGAGCCCAGTAATACCGGTTTCTGTTCTGATCGAAAATGCTGACTTTCGAGTTCACAAACACTTTTTCACGGAATGACGGGCGTTTCAGCAGAGCGCCGTACCCTTCCTCGCTTCTCCCTCCGCCGTAAGCCGGGGCGGTATCAAAATAATTAAGCCCCATTTCAACCGCCATCTCGACATGTTTGTTGTTGTCCACCGCAATGGTGTTGCCGCCCATAATGATCTCCGAAATCATATACCCGGTCCGTCCGAGGCGGCGGTAGGCCATGCCGGGTTGACGATTCCGCCATTCGGGCGGTTTATTATCAGCAGGCGAAGCGGACGGCGTGGATGAGGATTGGTGTACGGCGTTTCCAATCGCAGCTCCGGTTGCCGCGCATCCTGTTTTCAGAACCGTGCGGCGCGATATTGTATAATCCATAAGTGACTCCAAAAAATTAAAGGTTGAGATAATTTATATATTTATTCCGCTGCCTCGATAGTGCATGTATCCGAGGGCAGGCGGACGACAAACTCAGTGCCTTTGTTTTCTTCGGTGGTGAATGTGATCGATCCGCCGTGATTTTCGGCGATCTCACGGGTTATCGACAGTCCGAGACCGGAACCGCTCGAGGAAAATTTCCGTGAATTGACCGCACGGAAAAAGTCGTTGAAAATATTCGGGATATCTTTCTCCGGTATGCCGATGCCCGTATCTTTGACTTTAAGAACAATGTCGTCGTTTTCGGATAACACCGTGACAGTGACATATCCGTTTTCGGGCGTGTACTGTATTGCGTTCGAAACTAAGTTGGTTACCATGTGTTCGAGCAGCGTTTTATTGCCGGGCAGTGTCAGCGGCTGCGATGACCGATTGAGTATAAGTTCAATATTTTTATTCTTTGCCGTATTCATTTGGTGATCTACCGATAATGTCACGATCTCATTGAAATTAACCGTTTCAAATACCTTATGCTTCTTGGGATTCCGAATCTGTGAAAAATCGAGAAGCTCTTTAATGAACTGCAGAAGGCTTTGTGTCCGGGGAGGGATACGTCCGAGAATCTCCCTGACTTTTTCCGGTATTTCTTCGCCGTACACCGCAATACTCGAGGTTACCATCGTTTCGATCGAGGCAAGCGGCCCTTTGAGATCGTGAACAACAATATCAAGGAATCGCGCTTTTTCCTCCTCGAGACGGGCTGTTTCGCTCAGAGCAAATTCAAGCTCCCGTTCGTGCTGACGGAGCCGTTCGACAACCGATGTCGCCATATAGACCGCAAGGAAAATCGCCGAGGTGAATGCGAAACTCATACCGATCAAGAATGTCTGCTCTGCATGGAAATCGATGGGAAATATCGAGTAATGAGGGATGATTTCCAATCCCTCGAGTATCAGCATTGCATTAAACAGCCCTGATGCCCAGGCAGCCTCGAAATACGCCATAAATTTTGATAACAGTATTGTTGAAAGGATAACATGGAAAAAATAATACAATATAAACGGATTGGTAGCGCCGCCGCTGAAATGGATAAGAAGTGTTAACATAATTAAATCGAGATTGATTTGTACAATGGTAAATATCTGGAGGTGTCGGTGCGTGTCGTATCCTTTAGAACGACCGGATAAACCGCTTAACCTGCTGTATATAAAATAAACGACATTCGAAAACAGCAATATACCTGTTAGGAGCCACAACGCTTTATAATGAACAGTGGTTATATTAAACACCGAATAGGTAACGAAAATCGCAAACGCCAGGGAAAAAACGCCGATGAGTCTGATTATGAGAAACCAGTCCGGACTCCAAAGAAACGTTCCGGTCTTGAGAACGCCGTCTTTGTTCGGTTGTGTATCGGTCAAATTCTTTCTCCGTCTCTTGAGGTTGAAAATGCCATTTGCTCGAATATGAACAGTACCGTTATATGCCGAATATGCGATTCGAGTGAAGCTTTCGAATAAATAAGATTTCACTTTACTTTTTATCCGGTGATCATCTTCACAACAACCTGAATGTTATCTTTCACTTTCGGCTCGATTTCCTCTGCAATTTCGAGCAGCTGCTCGCGCGTATATCCGATCGAATTGAGTATTTTCTTGTCGAACTGAGGCTCGTGACCTTCCTCATAACGTTTTGTCACGAAATTAGCTATTGTATCTGCAATATGGATCAGTATTGCCTGCTCGGAATCGGGTTTATGGGATGGTGTATGATGGAATGTGATGGCATTGCTTAATGCTTCTGGAAGTTTCCAATGTTCTGCAAGTGTCCGTCCCACATCGCAATGTGAAACACCGAGGAATTTCTCCTCCTCCACGAATGTAGGATAATCGCCGATTTGTGGATTCATGACAAACGTCATATAGTATTCGGGGAAAAGACTCCAAAGGACAACTTTGCCGAGATCGTGAATAACGCCGCAAATGAAAAGTTCATCACCCAATTCTTTGGTTTTGACAATATCTGTGACTTCGTACAACAGTTTTGCGGTAATCGCGCATGTTGCTGAATGCTCCCATACCTGCTTTACCGCGACTTCGACCTCAGGCTGCGTTTTCATGCTTCCGGTGATACATGCGAGCCGCACTAACGACAGGATTTCACGGGTTCCCATGAGCGTCACAGTATCTTTTACAGATTTGATTTTCCGCTTAAATGAATAAAACGCCGAATTTGACATACGCAGCAGCCGTGCGGTAATGCTCGGGTCAAGCTCAAGTATTTCGGCATAGTGTTTAGAAGTCGCATTGGGATCGCGCGATAATTTTTCGATTTTTAAATAAATATCCGGCATTGGCGGCAGTGTTTTTACCGCTTTGAGTTCTTTCAGAATATTCTGTGCCCTGCCCGAGGCTTCTTTCGATTTCACATCAGATTCACCGTCCACGGCTGCGATAAATTTGTTTTTGAAATCCTCAGTGGATAGGTTTGAGCGGGTATACAGATTCATAAAGCCAATGGCATTCAGTACACCTTTTAGTTTCATCGAGAAATTGTCCGAGAAAAAGAAAATCGGTATTCTCAGCTTGTTTTCTATGATTTTTAAAAGCCGAATCATTTCCTGGATTTTAGCTTCTCTCGCGCAGTCGATAAATATCATCTTAATGTTCGAATCCGGCTTTTTAATCAACGCAACAGATTCCTGAAATCCTTTTTTGCAGTAAATCCGCAGTGAATATCGGTCGATAAGATATTTGTTTATAATAACTTTAGGGTCGTCAAATATATTAGTGTTTTCGGTCATGATAAGTGCGGTAAGCGGCGGCCATTGCTTTGACGTCTTACGGGTGGTTTTCGGGGTAACGCGCTTTGTCATAATGTCGCAAAGCTTTTTCTCAACCTGATGCGGCGATGCGGATTTCGGAAAAAACCCGTCGACTCTCATTTTCTGATAGGATTCAATGAGCGGTTTGTTGAGCCGTGCCGATATGATGATTATCGGTTTGCTGAAACCCCGTTTCCTCAGGATTTTCACAAGACTTTCCGTTTGAATATCTTTCAGGACAATATCCATGATGATGGCATCGGGTTTCGAATCGCCGAAAGCCACGATAAAGCCTTTGGAATCCTGCGCAGTCACGAATTTATATTGTTTACCGGTAAAAAACCCCTCATATATTTTCAATAATTCAGAATCGGAAACAGCCATCAGAACAGTGAGCTGCTTCCCGCCGGTATTGTTTGTATCGTTTATCATCGTAATATCGTATATTAGATGTCACTATTTATTATGAAATTAATATAATAATATACCTCTACGTATAGCAAAAATACCATGATAATGATATTTTTTCAATCATTATTTTCAAATTCGATGAAATAATATACTGATGTCATTATTCCCGAAATGCTGCCCAGGTGGATTCCAATATCGAAATCCCTATAACCGGAGAAACGCTATCACCGACCCTTCGGAATGATAATTTAAAAAAACGAAAGCCTCAGGAATCCGAGGCTTTTTTATTTATTACATGTATATGGAACGTAATCGTGATCGAATATGGTACTATATTCTTCAATTACACGTTCGGGCGGGGAAGAAGTCCCGCGCGTTCGGCAATGTCGGGCACGGTATGTTCGCCGAGAATTGCCATTATGTGAACACCGCTTATACCCTCGATCTTTTTTAACTCTTGAATCTGCTCGACCGCTATTGTCAGACCTTCAGCGACTGGATCGTCCGCATCTTCAATGCGTTTGAAAAGATCGTCGGTTACCGTCAGTCCAGCGACATTATTACGCATGTGTTCGGCCATTCTCACCGATTTAAGCGGGGTTATGCCGGCGAGAATATATGCTTTTTCATGGAGTCCGCGTTTTCTGACCTCGTCCATCCACCGTTTGAAACGGTCCATGTCGTAGATACACTGCGTCTGAATGAACTGCGCACCGGCATTGATTTTTTTCGCAAGCCGCGGAACTCTGAACGCGAACGGATCGCCAAACGGATTTGCCGAAGCGCCGATAAACATGTTCGGTGGAATGACCGGTTCGCCTTTTTTATTGGTCAATTTCTTGCCACTCTGAAAAACCTTTTCGTCCCGCATAGTCCGTACCATATCGAGAAGCTGAATTGAATCTATATCGAACACGTTTTTTGATTCGGTATGATTGCCGAAACATTGATGGTCACCGGTAAGGCATAAAACATTGTTGATACCGAGAGCATGCGCACCCAGAAGATCGGCCTGTATGGCGAGACGATTCCGGTCACGGCATGTCATCTGAATGACCGGTTCGAGCCCGATTTCCTTTGCAATGACACCTGCGGCAACCGACGACATTCGCACGATGGCGGTTTGATTGTCGGTGATATTCACCGCATCAACAACACCTTTGAGATATGCGCCTTTCTTTTTGATAATATCCGCATCGGCGCATTTCGGCGGTCCGAGTTCAGCGGTTACCGCAAATCCTCCCGTTGCAAGTACTTTCTCAAGTCTGCTTTCTGTTTTTGTTCCGGATTCACTCATAAACGTTTATCTTCCCGTGTTATTGTTCTCGGGCCGCCGTCGCGGTTTCTCGACCAGTTTTTCGGCCGACGGACTTGTTCAAGCTCCTCGAGACGTCCCAATTTATCCATTCGATCGATAATAAGCTGCCATGCGCAATCGAGATTCTCCGGGTCTACTTCGCATTTCCCGGAATCCGAACCGCCGCACGGACCGTTCAGAAGACTTTTTGAACACCGGGCGATGGGGCATATCCCGCCGAATTCCTCAAGCACGCATTCACCGCATCCGGCACACCGCTCGGCCCAGACGCCCTGTTCAAGTGTTGCACCGTAGAACGACGTATTCAATGCTGGATAAACGATTGCGTCGGGGAACCGCTCCACACAGTACTGAACGCCGACACCGCATGCCATCGATATCACCGCATCGACCTGCTCGATTTTCTTCGCAGTCTCCTCGTCGAAAAATTCAGCGTCGCACTGGCGTTTGATCGTATGCTCGACAACTGTTATATCATCCTTTTTCTCGCGCGCCGCGAGTTCTATCTGAGACGAGAGCACACCGACTTCCTCCTCGCCGCCGGCCATACAAACGGTTACGCACGAACCGCAGCCGAGCACGAGAATGCTCTTGTGTCTGCGGGCGACATTATAAATCTCCTCAAACGGCTTCCTTTCAGCGACAATCACGTGTTCTTCTCCATTGGTTTGCAGTGTTGAGAGGTATCTTTTTGTTGCGTTCACCGCTATTTGCGGCCTCCGCCATCAAACCTCTGATCCTTTCGGTGAATTCGGCTGCGGTCTGCGCAAACAGCGGGCCCTGAGATGCTGCTATATGGAACATATCGAGCCGTTCGGGATTCACACCGGTTTCCGCAAGAAGCTGTTTCGCTTTTTCCACTCGTTTAATTGCTCGGAGATTTCCGCTCATGAAATGGCAGCTTCCTTCCTCGCATCCGGCGACCATGACACCGTCCGCGCCAGATACGAACGCATGAAGCAGCATACCTATATCGACCTTGCCGGTGCAGGGAAGGCGCACGATCCGTACGTTTGTGGGGTACTGTTGCCGCATCGTACCCGCAAGGTCCGCCGCGGTGAATGCGCAATAGTGACAGCAGAATGCGATAATGATCGGATCGCTCATAATAATATTAGATCAGCGGATCTGATGCGGAACTGTACGTCCGCCGACCTTTCATTCCTTATATTATAACGGTTCGTTGACAATCGAATAAAACAGCGCTTTTTCCTGCATATCGGTGAATGTTCTGAGCGTTATTGCTTTTGCCGGGCATGCCGCGACACAGTTGCCGCATCCCTGGCATTTCGCCGCCTCGATCTCGGCCTTTCCGCTTGCATTGATAAATGGCGCGCTGTAGACACATTCTCGTACGCACGTCAGGCAAGATGCGCATTTATCCTCGTCTACCACGGAAATGACTCCGCCGACCTCGAGCGAATCCTTTGATAGAATACATGCCGCACGTCCGGCAACTGCCTGTGCCTGAGAAATATTCTCATCGGTCATTTTTGGCGAATGCGCCAAACCGCAGACAAAAATTCCTTCGTTGGCAAAATCGACAGGACGAAGCTTGACATGTGCCTCCATAAAGAATCCGTCCCGATCGAGCGGCACTTTTAGCGTCTCGGACAATTTCAGATTGCTGTCCTTATCGGGCACTGTGGCTGCACTCAGCACAGTCAAATCGGACTTTATCTCGAGCGTTTCCCCGAGAACATCGTCGTATATGCTCACATAGAGATCCCCATTTCGGGAGGTGACCAGCGGATACCGGTCATCCGGGAACCTTACAAACATCACGCCGAGTTCGCGCGCCTTACGGTAATACAGCTCGCTCAGACCGTACATACGCATGTCGCGGTAGAGGATATATACCGCCGTATCTGGTTTCTGATACTTGATGGCGAGCGCATTTTTTACCGCTTCCTGACAGCATACCCGCGAGCAGTATTCATTCTCCTCGTTCCTGCTCCCCACACACTGAATCATAGTAACTGTGTCGGCGTCAATATCAGCCTCGAGCATAGCCTCGAGATCGCGCTGAGTGATTACCCGTTTGTCCTCGCCGTACAGAAAATCACTCGGCTTGTATTCTTCGGCGCCGGTCGCAACCACGATGACACCATGTTTGATCTCGCGTTCGACATCCTTCAGCTTCGTAACAAAGTTTCCCACAAAGCCCGAAACATCCTCAATCTCGGCATTAAGATAGACATCGATATTATCATGCGCAATCACATCGTCGATAGTTTTGCGGAGAAATTCCTGAAGATCGAGTCCCTCGACAGTACGTTTGATAGATGCGAGATTGCCGCCGAGTTCGGTTTTATTCTCGATCAGCGAGACGTTGTATCCCTGACGGGCGAGTGAAAGCGCGGTCGTCATACCCGAAATTCCGCCTCCTACTACAAGGGCCGCCTTGGTAATACCGACTTTGCTGAGCCTGAGAGGTTCAAGCAGCCGTGATTTGCCGACTCCGCCGCGGACAAGGGATTTTGCTTTTTCGGTGGCGAGTTCGTGTTCCTTTTGATGCACCCATGAACATTGTTCACGAATATTGACCATTTCGAATAGGTATTCGTTCAGCCCTGCCTCTTTTAGCGTCTCGCGGAACAGCGGCTCGTGTGTTCGGGGTGTGCATGAGGCAACAATGACACGATTGAGATTCTCATCGATAATGGTCTGTTTTATCAGTTCCTGCGTGTCCTGCGAGCAAGTGTAAATTGTCGTCGTTGTAAATGCGACACCATCCAGCGATTTTGCATATTCTGCAACGCTTTCCACATCGACTACCGAGGCAATATTCGAACCGCAGTGACAGATAAATATGCCGATGCGCGGTTCCTCGTCTTCAACATTCCGCTCAGACGGGTACTGTTTCGCTTTGACCTCGGTGCCGCGGACGGACTGCAGAAGCTCGCCGCAGAGCGCCGCGGTGGCGCTTGACTGCATGACCGTTTCGGGAATATCTTTCGGACCGCCGATGGCGCCCGAGAGGAAAATGCCGTCGCGTGATGATTGCGACAGCTCCAATATTTTACTTGCGGCGAAACCGAAACGGTCGCAGTCGATGCCGGTCAGTTCGGCGAGTTTCCCGATGGAGTGATGCGCGACCAGCCCGGTGGACAGTACAAGCAGATCGAATTCCTCCTCAATGATGTCACGGTTGTTTACAGGATCAACATACCGGAGAATCAGATTTCCGTTCAACGGGTTTTCCTTGGTAGAGGATACAAGACTCCGCACATACCGCACGCCGGCATTGTCGCGGGCACGGTTGAAAAATCCCTCGAATCCTTTCCCAAACGCGCGCATGTCGTTATAGAATATTGTCGTCTCGATACCGGGTTCGTGCTCTTTCGCGATCATCGCCTCTTTCGTCGCATACATACAGCAGACCGAGGAGCAGTAATCGTTGCCGACCGTTACATCTCGTGAACCGACACACTGAATCCAGGCGATCTTTTTCGGAGTTTTGCCGTCCGAGGGACGTTGCAAGCGCCCCTCAAATGGGCCGGAGGCGCTGAGAATGCGTTCGAACTGCATGCTGGTAACCACATTGGCAAACCGTCCGAATCCATATTCGGATTTTCCCGCCGCATCGTAGGTATCGTATCCGGTTGTCAGAATAACAGCACCCACATCGATCTCGATCTCTTTGTCTGTCAATGTATGATCCACCGCATGGGCTTTGCATATCTTAACACATTCGAAACACTGACAGCAGCCCGCGCAGTTCAGGCAACGTTTCGCCTCCCGTACAGCCTCCTCCTCGGTGAACGTATTCTCGATCTCGAGGAATGTCGATTGCCGTTTCAGCGGATCGGCAGTCTGCGGTTCAGAGCGGGCGATTCTCGTTTCGTCTGCATTGTCCGGAATTCCGGCGTAATTACCATCCGGTTCTAAAGGTTCACGGTTTTCGCGCACGTCGAGTTTCCGCAGGTACCGATGGATGGATTCCGCGGCGCGGTGACCGTGACCGGTCGCCTCGACAAGCGATGAAGGACCTGTTGCCGCATCGCCTCCTGCGAACACGCTGTCTAACGATGTTTCGAGTGTCAGCATATCTACCTTGATCGCGCCGCGTTCGGTCTGGATATTTTCGCCGAGACATTCAAGGTCAATTTGCTGACCAATGGCAATGATCACCGTATCGGCTTTGACAGTTTTCCGTACCGACAAATTACACTGCGGATTGAATTTTCCGTCGTTATCGAACACCGATGTGCATTCGACAAATTCGACACTTTCGACCCTACCGTCCTTTTCGATGATTTTGCTCGGGCTCCATGTCGGATAGAGTTCGACATTTTCCTCGACCGCCTCTCCGATTTCCCAGTCGTGTGCCGGTATTTCGGTTTGGCACTCGAGACAGTACATCGCAACATTCCCGGTATCGGACAGCCGTTTCGCGGTCCGGGCAACATCCACCGCCACATTGCCGCCGCCGATGACAATCACGTTTTCGCCGATTTCAGGTTTGTTCCCTTTGTTGACTTCCCGCAGGAACGGAATGCCGAGCTGGACTCCCTCCGAATCGCTTCCTGCGATGTCCAGTTTTCTGGCGAGCTGCGCGCCGGTTGCGACAAAGACTGAACGGTAACCGTCCTGTTTTAAGCTGTCGATTGTGAAATCGCTTCCGAGCTTTTTTTCAGGCACGAATTCGATTCCTTGAGAAAGTATCAGATCGATCTCATGATCGATGATGTCCCGCGGCAGGCGGTATTCCGGAATTGTCTTCCGCATCATACCACCCGGCCTTTTCTCGGAGTCGAACACCGTGACCGGATAGCCCTTTTTTACAAGATCGTTTGCCGCGGTAAGTCCGGCCGGACCTGCGCCGACAATGGCTATTTTTTCCGTAAAGTCCCCTTTTTCCGGCGGTGGCATTTCGGAGGGCGGACGTTCAATGGAAAGCCCCTGTTTGATACGGTCCCGTTCATATTCGGCGGCAAACCGTTTGAGGTTGCGGATGGAGACCGGTTCGTCGATATCCTTACGGTTGCAATTTTGTTCGCACGGGTGATGACATATCCTGCCGCATATTCCGGCGAAAGGCATCCGTTCGCGAATAATGTCGAGAGCCTGAAGGTATTTCCCTGCGGAGATAAGACCGACATATCCCTGTGCGTTTACACCGGCAGGGCAGGTGGCTTTACAGGGAGGCGGCAGTTCTCGTTTGTCTATTGTAAACGTGTTCGGGATCGCCTGCGGATAGAGGCGGTAAATTGCCTTGCGTTTCGAGAGGGCGCCGTTGAAATCGTCCACAATCTGGACCGGACATTCGCGTTCGCAGTCACCGCAGCCGTTGCAAATGTCCTCGTCGACAAAACGTGACCGTTTTCTGATTTTTGCAGTGAAATTCCCCGCCACACCCTCGAATCCGATAAGATCGGAATACGATATGATATCGATGTTGAGATGACGGCCTGTTTCCACGAGTTTCGGGGAGATCATACACATGGAACAGTCGTTCGTCGGAAATGTCTTATCGAGCATGGCCATGTTACCGCCGATGGAAGGCTGTTCATCGAGAAGATAGACTTTAAGCCCCGCATTGGCGCAGTCGAGCGCCGCCTGCATACCGGCAATACCCGCGCCCACAATAAGGACGGAGCCGATTTTTCCAGATTTTTTTACCGATTCAATATTATCGGATATTATATCTGCCTGATAAATCATTTTTTATATTTTCTCCGGTAATGCAAACGGAATGAAAGAATGGTTGAGTTTTATTTCTTTTCCGCTCATGCCGAACGCGAGTCCCATAAGCTGTGTGACGAACAGGATTGGCATTGGTTTCGGAATACCGTATTCGGATATCATATCTTTCTGGGGTGTATCAAGATTGTTCTGGCACATGGGGCATGAAACCGCTATGCAGTCGGCATCGCGAGCGACCGCATCTTTCAGAATTTTCGAGGAAAGTTTTGTCGCTACTTTCTCAGCGGTGACAAACAAACTTGCGCCGCAGCACTCGGTTTTATAAGACCAGTCAGAGGTAACCGCACCGACCGCATGAAGTATCCTGTCCATAGAAGTAGGATTTTCAACATCGTCGAACGATTCATACCTCGGAATTCTGGTGTTGAGGCACCCGTAATAACAAAGGACTTTCAGATCGGTCAGCGGTCTGACAACCTGTTGCGTGATTTTCTCAAGTCCCACGGTATTCAGCAGATATTCAAGGACGTTGACCACTCGGACGGTGCCGTGATAGTCGAGCCCGGTTTCCTCATTGAGGTGCGTGCGTAGGTCTTCATCTGAGGACAGCTTCATATTTGCATACGCAAGACGGTTAAAACATGCCGCACAGGGGGCGATGAGATTGTCGTACACTTGTTTTTCAGCACGGTCGAGATTACGGGCGGCAAGGGCGAGATATAATGTATGATCCAATGCATGCGCCGAGGTTGCGCCGCAGCAGTTCCAATCCTCCATGACACTGAATTCGGCGCCGAGAGCGTTCAGTACTTTTTCTAAGCTTATTTCGAATGAGGCGCCGGTGCCCTCGAGAGAACATCCCGGATAGATGCCTGTTTTCGGATTTATTTTTTCCATATCTTTTTTATCCAGTTTCGGAATCCTTTCAGTCCCCGCGGGGGCAGTATATGAAGCCGGCCGGTCAAAAGCATTTTCGGCGCAAGTTTCGCGTTATGGAGAGGTTTTAGATTGCGAAGATTATTTTCTGTCATCATCCACAGCTCATGCATACGTCCGCCGCGCGCGAATGTATTGATAAAAGTACGGTGAAATGAAAGAACTTCCGGCATCGGACACGGTATTCCCTGTTCGATTGCTTTTTGACGAAGCTCGTCCATTACAGATGTTATATCGATGTCGTTGGGGCATCTGACCGCACAGGTGAAACATCCTGCGCATATCCACATCGTATTCGCTCGCATTGCCCTGTCTTCCATCCCGAGACAAAGGCAATGCATAAGCTGATGAGGCGTCATATCCATTTGATCGGAGACCGGACAGCCGGACGAGCATTTCGTGCACTGGAAACAGAGTGAGGGATTTTCGGTTATTGTCTGTACGGTATTCATATAGTTAATTATTGCAAAGATTGCAAGATTAATAAAACACAATATACAGAAAAACAGGTTTTCTGTGATACATAAATCATTACAGAAATAAAACTAAAAAGTTAATGTAATGCAATTTTTTTCTAACTATAACGCCAAAAGAATATTTAATAAAAAAGCCTAAAGATGTAATAGTTTTCATATTATTACAATACTCTTTAGACTTTTTCGGTTTATATTGGTCAGGATTACCCTAAACTGCGGAATTTTAAAATGTTTGCCCAGCGTATACGTAGTCATATATGCAGTTTTACGACGAGAGATTTTTCTTCAGCTCATATATCCACTCTCGCTGAATCTCGATGTTTTCGTTCAGTTTATATTCTTTAATATGATTTCTGTAATTTGGACTAGTGATATTCATTTTCGAAAGATCGTCCTCACCCATACCCGCATTGGAGCACCACTGAAGGTACATAAGCTCGCTGTAATCGACACCCATGAGTTCGGCTCCGAGACGGTCGGCAGCAATGACATCGGTACTTGCGACCGAAACGCCGTGCTCGATTGGATCCGCATTCCAGGGACCGTTTCCGTGCGCGCCGACAACACCGTCCAGGACAGTCAAATCCGGATACACACCGGCATTGGCGATAGTAAAAAGGTTGTAACTCAGTTCGCGGCCCCGCGCACTCCCCTGCCCGCCGTGCATAAATGACTTTTCGTTTCTGCCATCGGCAACTTTCGATTTATAATGGCAGACAGGCGAACCCATCACAACATTTTTAAGTCCGAGTGTGACAATAACTCCACCGGCGGATTTTAGGCGGCAGGCGGAGATAAGATATACATTGGGATTGAAATATGTGCTGATGATCTCGACCGGGCGGGGGTATTGATGTCCGGCACGAATCCATTTTATCGCCGTGGGCTGATCGTTGGCATCGATGAGTTTGACATGGTATTCTTTTTCAAGGTCCAGATAGCCGTAGTTTTCATACCCCTCGAACATGCTTTTCGCTGAATTGGCGCAGCCCTCTGAGATAATGATCTGACGGTCGTAGTGCGGTTTTAAAAAATCGAGGATACCGCGAACCTGATCCACATCGGTGGATTCGTGACGGTGATGTGGCAGAATA
The DNA here is from genome assembly GCA_964497605.1 of uncultured bacterium. Taxonomy (GTDB): domain Bacteria; phylum Latescibacterota; class Latescibacteria; order Latescibacterales; family Latescibacteraceae; genus Latescibacter. Next base: position 3,975 of record CAZCDQ010000065.1, on the reverse strand, counting down.
GCGCCGGCGTTTATCTTGATCACGACCTGTTTGTCACCGATTCCCTCGATTATCTCTCGTTCAAGCGGTTTTAGAACCTCTATTGCGGCGTCTCTGGTATCGGTATTTGCAACGAACGAAACCCGGTTGCTCCGTTTTTTGACCACCGGTCGCTGATTCATGGGTGCGGCATAATTGTATTGTCCTCTTGACGCGCATCCGGGGAAAGACAGCGCGCTCAACGCCGCCGCCGAAACGCCCATCATCGATTTCTGCATGAATTCACGGCGTGTTTTATTCTGCGATTTTGAAAAAATGATATCTTCCATCGATTCGGCCTTTCATGTCCGTTGGATTAATTCATACCCCTAAGCATATATAGATACAATAATAGTTTCAATCAATTGTCTATGCATTCTCGGTTTCTGTTTATAATACCATTACCTATTTATATATTATACCGCCAAAACTCTTTTTCGACAAGTATTTTCTTGCCGTGCAATACAATCCGACGTGCTGTCAGGGACACTCCAAGTATCGGCTGACAGAAGTCGACAGATTAATATCCCCGTTTTTTCGTATTGGGGATGACAATCGTATCAAGATATTCCGCACCGCCATAACACCGTCCCCAGCGGAAATATGGCGTTTCATCTCGACAAGCCATATGATCAGCCCATTGTGCTGTCAGCAGCCAATGAACCAGATTACCGGTCACGCCGGTTGCCGGACATATTTTATTGTCAAATCCCGGCACATCGATGACACCGTTCCGCTCTTCGCTGTATGTGTTGAACGCATAATCGATTTCGCGGAAAAGCCGTCTGTCCGGCGAATCGCCCTCGGTTTCGTAGGGACAGAACGCGACGGTCATCGCGCCGGCTTTTTGTGCCTGACGTGCTACTTCGATTTCGAAATCGTTATCCGAACTAAATGCACCGATGATAACAATGTCCTCTTTTTTCAGATCATCTGCGGGTTTTTTGATAAAATCGCGATACGGTTTAATACCCTCCGCCGCGGCCGCTCCGGTTGCCTCGTCGACAAATTCGTTGCCGGGCGGGCGGTTATTGATTCCGAGCTGCGGTCTGCCGTATATGAGAATACGTGCTTTATCCTCGAGTACTCGATCCACCCATTTTTCGGTTACAGAATTGATTATCGGCAGATCGGTTCCGATCATCTCGAATCGCTCGCACACGATATCGAGATATCGTCTCGCCGGTTCCGAACTCGATCCTTTACCGCCGGTACCGATGAGATTCGCAAGCGACGCCGTGCACGCCCAGTACACTATAAAATCAGCAGTCGATGTGGAGGGACATACGCGAAAATCAAGCGCAGGGACCGTAACGAGCCCGTTGTCCCAGGGTACCTGACTATCGATCACAATGTTTGCGTAATCTTCAACTGCGGTATGCATGTTTACGAGACCGCCGGGGGGTGTATCTTTAAATCTGAAATAGCTGTTGGTCACACCCGCGATATACACACCACGGGTACGGGCGTCCTTTTCGCTGTTGTCGCTGTTGTTGCGGAACGAAAGCACAAAATCGTCCGGTTTCAGCGCGTCATAATCGTTTTTCCGCATCATGCCCGCTTCATGGAGTGGCAGGAGCCATGGCTGACCCGGACGGCCCTTATGAAGGGCATAAATCGGTGTGTGGCCGAACTGATGATTGGAGTAAATACTCCCGCCCTTCCGTTTCCGGCGGTATGCCTCCTCCATTGCCTCGGCGATATTGTCGATCTGTGAGTCGCGTATACCGTGAACAATATTCATCATACCATTGTAATACTGCTTCATAAACGGCATAGTATGAGGCGTGTAATTGTCGACAAAGCCCTCCCACGCATGTTTTTGTGCGGTTATTGTCACCGCACCCGCCGATGCAACCGCCGTTGTTCCGGCTAATGACAAAAAACTGCGTCTCGAAACGGATAATCTCATACAATGTGCTCCAAATTGTTTAATATTTTTACGTTCATTATTTCCCTATTAGAATCCGTTCGGCAATCCGTCCCCCGCGGGTCGAACGCACCTCGACTGTCGCGGGCGTTTCCAAAATGCCGTTTAATTTGACTTTCAGCACAGCCGTTTTCGTTTCACCTCCCGCGAGCCAGCCGGTATCGATGTTGTTTTCGACTATCTCGACACTGCCGTTCTCGGTCAGTTCTCGAGCAACATTAAACCTGACCCGGTCCTCGCGGACGATCTTAATCAGTTTCGCCTGCTCGAGTGCGGTGGGGAGAAAACCGGTATTGGTAAACTGCACTGTGATATCATAGACACCGTCCCCGCCGGAGGGTTTCGCGGTCACTGATTCGATCTCGATCTGGGGAAGGTTCATTGCGAGATAGATATTAAACCTTGCCTCCTTTTCTGCCCAGTATTCCATGTATTCCGGAGGGGGGTTCTGTTTACAGAATTTAATACTGAATCCACCGATCTCGACCTCGCCGAGCTGCGGATGATCGTATTTCTCCCAATTTTTGAACTGTTTTCCTCCATACAGCTCATCGTTGGCGCAGAGACCGTCATATGGATCGAAAACGCCGTTCCCGTCATAATCTTTCTCCGCGCCGTAGGTCTGATAGAGTTCATCGGCGTACCATATCGCTCCAAAATAAAAATATCCGAAATCAGGTCCCTGACCGAACGACGGGCTGAACGGCCGTGGAACCGTCGCCATGACCGACGGGCTGAGCTGACGGTCGTGGGAATGAAGTAGGAGAGTGTCGCGGCTGATACGGTATTCCGGCATATCCCCGGCGAAATGGTATCCGGTGATTTCTTTCCCCTCGCGGTCGAAATGACGGTACAGTGCGATATCCTGGGGAAACATCCTCTCATCCATCGCGGAGGTTGAGGGTCCGTGAACAAGCGTCCCTGCCTGCGAATGCATGGAGTTCACGATGCTGATATTCGGATGGTCGAGGAGAAACAGCACAAAACAGCGGATTTCTGGCTCCGAAAGCGGATATTGCCCGGCGCCGCCCTGTGTATAGCCGCGGCCGGTGTTCTCTCTCATGGGGCGCCAGTTCTCGGGATAGTTCCGGTGAAGGTCGAGACCGCCGATACGGTCCTCGTTGTACCTGCCGTCGTTGTCGTTGTCGATTCCCTCGAGATAGGTGACATATATCCCCTCGCCGCTGTTCACCCGTTTGAGAAGCCGTCCCGAGGGATCACGGGGATCGAGTATATGAGTTCCATTGCCTTCGCCGACATATTTCCGCATGAGTGTAACATTTTTATCGCCGTTCAAATCCTCTCCGGGATCCTCGTCGAGCAGGCCGTCACGGTCATCGTCATAGGGCCGGACTGTACTCCGGTTGGTCATTGCCGCATTCAGCACAAGGATGGAACCGTCCGGATTGTTCAGCGGCCGGAAATACAGCGCCTTGCTATCGACCAGTTTAGTGATATCAGGGTCTTTGCCATACTGTTCGAGGAGGTGATGGAGCATCCAGAATGTGGATTCGGTGGTGATCATCTCCTGACTGTGCGTGCGGCCGTCGATAAGGATTCCCGGTTTGTCGGTGTCTCTGCCGGTATTTTTGTTGGTCAGTGTGACCTGCGGAATATCACGGCCCTCGAAAGTCTTCCCCGCCGAATAGAAATCGACAAGATAGGGATACTCCTCCGCCCATTTCCGGCAGAAATACACGATTTCGTCATAGGTGTGATAATGTTTGAAATCGAGTTCGCCCTCCACGAGCGGTTTTGTTTCCTCGTAATATACCCGCTCGAATGAACTTGTGCCGTGACGGTACCCTTTGACTGTGTACACATCGCTGTCGCCGAGGAATGAATTGAATTCCTGCGCGGGCGCAAACGGTGCGGAAAGAGTCAAACAGAACAGAATCGGAACTATGAGCAATGCCCTCGATACGAAATGCATGGGAAAACCTCCCTCGAAAAAACGGCATATAAATTGATCTAATTCAATCAAAAGATTCCTCGGACTTAAGTCCGGGGTTATATTGTGAGGATGA
>CAZCDQ010000064.1:0-19081 GCA_964497605.1 uncultured bacterium | reverse complement strand
AATTACTTTATTTCTATCAGCATCGTTAATCAACATCGAATATATTTCGCTTATAGTCAAGTGTTCTTTCTCTGACATAGGGATTGGCAAACGAAACGATGTGCGTCGCACAATTAGTTGATGTTGAAACGGTCTCGAATCAGCCCGCTTTCTCTCATTTACTTTGTAGCGGATTGGCCCACAATTCATATGAATTATTGGGTGATGTCCATCCTTGCGGGTTATAGTTGCTGAAAGGCCGGTAACATACTTACCTTTGAATTCTCGAGCAATGGCTTCGAAACTTGGTGCCGAAATGTGATGGCATTCATCAATTATCAGGTGGCCATATTCCCCCACTATATCTTTCACTTCTCCTTTTTGGGTCAAACTTTGGATAATTGCAACGTCAACATAGTTTGACGGTTTATACTTTCCTGCTCCTATTTGGCCCAGATCCTTGTCTTCAAGATTGAAGAACATTTTAAGACGGGTAAACCATTGCTCCATGAGTTGGCGTCTATGCACGAGAATCAGGGTGTTCGTTTTCCTTTTTGCGATGATATATAATGCCACGACTGTTTTACCAAATGCCGTTGTTGCAGCAAGTATTCCATTATCATGTCTAAGAAGTGCATCAGCCGCTTGCTGCTGTTCAGGATACAGTTCTCCTGAAAACGTACAATCTAAGTGTTTGCCAGCAAAGCGTTCATCTTGTACCATAGCTTTTATTTTCAGCTCTTTCAGCAAATCCATTAATTCATCTAGGCATCCCCGCGGTAAAGCAATGTGTTTCGGGAAATGCTCAGCACAGCAAATGATACGAGGAATATTATAGACTGGCATCCTCATAGCCTGCTTCTGATAGAACTCTGGATTTTGAAAAGCGGCGATCCGTACAATATGATTGTGCAGGGATGGTGAAAGTTCTTTTTTAGGAATAAATATCTGATTTGCATACACAAGATCGAGAGTCTCCGGAAAAGGTCCAATTATCTTCACTTTCTTTTTTCTGGAGGGTGGCGCTTCCCATGGTTTTTCCTCTGTTTCATCAACGATGGGCATCCGAACGCCAGTTATTCGATCATTCTCAGTCGCTAGACTAATAACTTTTCTTACTTTTGCCGGGCTAATCTTTATTACCGTAGAAAGATATTCCCATTGATCTGAATATGGGATGAGATTTTCATCAAGGAAAACAGAATTATTGAGCTCACGCGGTTTCCTCTGTAACGGGAGGGCAATCAGATTTCCGAATCCTCCCCTTGGCATAGTATCTTGATTCGGGAATAAACGATCATAGGAATCGAAATCAATTTCAGGTCTACGTTCCATAGTTTCTGTCAATAAGTATGTTCCCATTTTTCGAGCGGTTGCGCACGAAGTCGGTTCGGAAAAGAAAAACCAAGCATGAGAACCATTCCCTGACCGTGATCTTTCGACTGACATAGGCATACACATTTCAAGACATGTTTGCCGAAAAGCAGCGACATCATCCTGCCAAGTTGACTTGTCAAAGTCGACAGCGAGAAACCAGCACGTTTCATCTTCAAGCATAGGGTAAATTCCCACGACAAATTCTTTATCTGCCCGTTCGCTAGGATTGTGCCCCCGTAAATGCCACTCGATGATTTGGTCAGAAATCGGTATAAATTCCCTAAATTCGCAGTTGGTACACTTAATTCGCGGTTTATTACATATTCCCTTGATCCACTCGTTTTTACAGACAGGTTGGTAACCCGACCGGCCCGTTTTTTGGCTTTGAAAACGTCGTGCAAAAACGTCTTCTCGGCCACGGAACAATGACCGGAAACACCTGATTTTTTCTTCTGAAGTGGATCTATTAGTGAGGATTGGTTGTATGAAAGGAGCTTGCGTGTTTGGCGTATCAATAGGATTGATTGTTACAGAACATTCTTTTTCAAGTCTGGTAATGTCGTCAATGAGTTGCTGACGACGAATATCCAAAAGTCTTAGTTCTCTACGAAGCTCCGCGATTCTTTCAGATTGTTCTGACATATAGCTTATCTCGAAACACTATTTACGGACATTCCATGGACCACCGGCTATCCAAGTTGCCTCGAATTTTTCGCCTTTTAAACATACCTGGATGATCTTTTCAAAGAAAATCTGTAATAATGTGATTACTTCTTGAAGTGATACGTTCATATAGTTTGGAGCAGCACGACTGAGAAAGGCATGCCATTGTTTTTTCTTTTCAAGATTGTTATAGAATTCTTCTGTCAGCCCAATAGGATTATCGAACGGCTGTGTTCTACCACGACGGAGAAGAGTTGTGATAATAGCGTGCGCTAACACTTCTCCCTCAAAATCAAAATTCTTTACGAGTATATAGAGATCGAAATAATCCTTCATCCTGCTATTTCGCAACCCAAGCTCAATAATGGTGTCGAATTTCTCAGCTACCATTATTTCCCTTGGATATATCTTCACATCAGGACCGGGCTTATCCAAGAGTGGAGGAAACTCCTTTACCACTGGTTCTGGGTATATTGTGTCACCGAGTCCGATATCTACTTGTACTTTGATTACAGCGGTACCGAGAGAAGCTCGAATCTTAACGCGATATCCATGATAGAACTCACCTTGACGGATTTCTTCTGTGACTATTGAATCAGGGTTAAATTGGACACCATCATCTGGAACCTCTGCCTTACATATATCACGGAAAATTTCCAACAATTTCTGTTCGTCAATCTGACCCATACCAAGCAAATCGATGTCCTTTGTCGGCCGGTGCGTATCCTCATCCCAAAGCATAAACAATAACGCGCCTTTAAGTACAAAACGATCTGCATGGCTTGTGTGTACAAGACGATAAAGCAGGCGCTCGATACCATATCGTGTTAACAGATAATTGTAATCCTCTTGCTGATTCTTAGAAATATTAAGAAGACGGGCCAAGACCGATTTAGCTTTATTCATAATACCGCCTCAATATAGGGACTCATTATACGTTCCACTCGGCAAATACGACTAAAATGAACAAGCTCATCAACGGTTGCTTTCTTTTGGTGTAGGGTATCCTTCAGTGCTTCAATGGCGACATCGAGTCCGATTTTATTTCGGTACTTAAAACAATCCGCAACTGTTTTTGCAGGATTATATACTCGTATTTCAGCACCTTCAATCTTATACGATTCTATGCCTTCTGTCAGAGCGGAACCCGAAAAACGAACAAATCGTACTTGGACAATTTCGATTTTTGGTTTGCGAGCCTTTTCATCTATTGCAATCCAAACTTCGTATGGCATTTGAGAAGTGATTTCGTGGAACTGCAGTGCAGACATAAGACATATGTTTCCAGAAGGAATACGCTTACTTACTTCTGCCAGACTACGATGCTCTGAGAACATCTTCCCTGGAAGACTATAAAGACCACGGCCTACTCGTACTAGTTCACCACGTTTGCATGCTATTGAAAGATACTGCCTTGGTATCGCAATTTCAACCAGGTCACGAGGACGGATGAGCCCTTTCTTTCTGGCAAGCTCAATGAGTTTTTCAATACGTGAGTTTTTCATGAAGTTAATTTACTATATGTCGGGGGATATTGTCAAGACCCGACTTTTTGTAAAATATTCAATATGCACAAAAATTCTCGATTCTGTTTACCAACTAACTTGTTCTGAAGAGCAAAACAGGAGTATTTGAGGAGAAAACTCTGAGGATGATGTAAAAAAAACCATTCAATAAATGGTTCGTCAGTGTCAAGACAAGTGATTTTATAAATCTATTAATAACAATATATTACGAATATGGCTCCGGTGGTAGGACTCGAACCTACAGCTTAGCGGTTAACAGCCGCTCACTCTGCCATTGAGTTACACCGGAACACACTATTTCCCGTAGACCTGAAAAATAAAAAAAATGGAATCGAAAGTCAATACCATTTTCCCACTTTCCTGTTCAATTTGAATCATTAATGAATCATAGAAAATATTATTGTAGGAACGGCCGGATGTGACGCTTAAAATGACAGTCGAGAAGATTGTAATGCATGTCCTCATGTGATTCAAGGCAGGATAATATTCGCTCTTTAAACACATATTTCCCTCTGGCACTTTTCTCAGTCAGCACTTTGCCGAATGTCACATGAAGGACCTCGCGGGCATTGTCATCGTCGAACAGGCAGTCGAGATCGATGTCCGAGAGATTCTCCGAAGCGGGTACATTTGCGACATCCGCCGAAACATGATAAGACGCTTTCTCATTATCGTAATGATTCCGTGAAAACGCGAGGATTTCACGAAAAAGCGACGGATCGGCCACGGCGATAGTCTGAAGTGCAACAAGGTAACTTGTCCCTGCAGTCTTTACATGCCAGTTCCCGCCGGTGAGCGAGCCGATCACCTCGTAGACTGAAAATTTATCGCTGCCGGAATGAAGGCTTATTTTGTAGGGGCCGAGATAATTGGCGATGTTGAGGTGTTTTATATATTCCTCGCGGAACAGGTCAAGATTGCCTTTGTAATCGATCCCTTTTTCAAAGTCGCCGACAAAGCGCGGTGCAAGGCTAACCAATCGAACGCCGAGCCGTTTCAATTCGTTCGCAACCAAGAAATGCTCGAACGGCGTAGTGGGCGAATCGGTTTCATCCACCGACAGCTCTATTTCAAATTGGCGGTCAGGGTAATTCAATGTGATATGACGGTACATTCTGAGTGTATGCACGATAACCCCGCTGTATTTTACCATACTTCGGAGGATTTCAAGCCGCGACGGGGACAATATGTAATCGTTTGCAACCGTCCATTCGGCATGCTCATAACGTGTCATGAATCCCTCGAATGTATCCTCAAGGACATTCCAGGACAATTCCGCTGCCATCCGTTCAAGCGTTTCAAGGGGATAGCTTCCTGCATCGTTCACCACATATTCTCCCGGATCGAACGTGAACATGGTGAATCCAGCGCGTGCCATGACATCGATATCGTCTGGTGTTTTCAGATGGTCGGCATCGGCGCCGAAACCCTCGCGGTATCCCTCCTGAAACACCGCCCAAACCGCGGCATCCATGACATCCTCCGGTTTGCGGACGGTGCGCTCGAGTTCACGGATCGACTGCTGGGCGAGGACTACACGGATACCGGTTCCGGCAAGTGCGCGAAGCTGCCCCGGATTTGCAATACCAAGACGATCGCCGAGTCCGAACGAGTTTGCCGTACCGAGAAGTTTCGGACGGCAGAAATCGAACAGGTTCATAAGCGCGCGGGCGTTCGTATGATTCATCGGGCATAAGGCGAGCTTGTATTGCTCTACAGGCAGAATTCCCTCAATATATGTGTATTCAAACGAATCGTCGGGACTCTCGTTTTGGGGGAGTAAAATATAGAGATGTTTCGAGCTGCAAGACCGTGCGATAAAATAATACCGTTGCTTTGTCTGAATTACTGAGGCAGGATAGATATTGAGCGTTGTTTTTGCAGAAATACTGAACGGAATGTTCCGTCCATTCTTTTCGGACCGTAATAAAAGCTCATTGAAATCTGCAGGAGTCATAAATTCTCTTCTAAAAACGGATGAAAGCTTAGCATTTCTTTTTCTTGTCGAGTACCCTGGTAATGACAGCGGAGAAAGTTTCCGGCGGTGTGATCTGTTTCAGCTCTTCAATGATGACATTGCTTGTTTTCATCTTGAGCGAAAGATCCTCTATCACGTTCGACTGTACCATCATACCGAGCACCGGATCGGCGCTGAAAACCTTGATCAGGTCGTCTTTTTTAATGGAAAGAACCGTGCAGACAGTCGAGGCGATCACCGTGGCGGACCGTTTCGAGCCGGTAAATACACCCATTTCACCGACAATACCGAGCGGACGAATCCGTGAAAACTCGTTGCCATCGTCAAATGTGACTTTCAGTTTTCCTTTTATCAATATGTGTATCTCGCGGGATTCGTCGCCGGACCGGCACAGCACGTTTCCTTCCTCGAGCATCTTGCGGGAACAAATCATAAGGATTTGTTTAAACTGTTCGAATGTCAGCCCCCTGAAAATCGGAATTCGTTCCAGTACATCGATGATCTGACTGGGGGTATGTTCATGATTGTCCTTGGCCGGTGCTTTCTTCGCGGTTTTGGGTTTAAGCTGAGCTTTATGATCGAGAAGCGCTTTTCTCAGCCGATCAACTGTTTGGTATCGGAGGTCGGGTTTTTTTTCAAGGCATTTCAAAATGATATCTCTAAGCCAGGGTGGTACATCGGCGTTCCGCACGTCGGGAGGTTCCGGAGGTTCGTGGACATGCATATACATGAGAGACGGTGCGCCGGATGCCTGAAACGGAAGCGTTGCAGTCGCCATCTGATAAAGGATTATTCCGATGGAATAAATGTCGCTTCTTGCGTCGATCTTATCGCCTTTCGCTAACTCCGGGCTCATATAAAGGGGCGAGCCGAGCACTGTCCCTGTTTGAGTTAGCGATATATCCTGCACCGCTCGTGCGATACCGAAATCCATGACCACGATGCGGTTGTTTTGGTTGATCATGATATTCTCGGGTTTCAAATCGCGGTGTATGACGCCGTTTTTATGCGCATAGGAGAGCGCCGAGCAGATTTCCATACCCCATTTCACAATGAGATCGGGAGTCAGTGTTCCCCTACGGGCGATTTCCTCGGCGAGATTCATCCCTTTGACATAGCTCATGACAATATAGCAGAGTTCTCTATCGATGTTTATATGAAATATGCTGATAATGTTGGGATGTTCGAGGTTCGCCGCGATTCTCGCCTCGCGTTTGAAACGGGCGATGAAATTTGTATCGTGGAGAAACGCTTTCGGCAGCATTTTTATCGCCACATCACGGGCAAGGTCTTTCTCTCGGGCGAGATAGACGCTTGCCATGCCGCCCTGGCCGAGCTTTCTGATGAGTTCGTATTTTTCGTTGAGGTTGATTTTGAGCGCAAGTTCCTCATCGGGCGGCTGAAGCTGCGATACACGAAATCCAGCATTCCGGGAAATCATCGTCTCTTCGTACGTCTCGGGTAGTGTTTCGCCGTTGGTTTCCGGCAGAATGCGAGGTGTTCCCGGTTTTGCGGTATCGTGTACGTTTTCACCGTTTTTATCTGAGCCAAACACGCAATAAACCTCCGAAAATCAATATAAAAAAATGTTCAACATTCAGTATTTATTATGGGATACCGAGAAATGAAACGGCACTTTCCAATCATAATATACGATATGAAAAACGTATAAACCTATGATATACATCACATTTCACAATTTATATGCACTTTTCGCGAGATCGTAAGCAAGCGCCCGTATCATATTTTTTGCGTCATCCATATCTACAATATGACGAGCGGTAAGCCCCGCGAGGTAATTTGCATCCACTCGCCGGGAGAGATCGTGACGGGCCGGTATAGAAGGAAATGCCCGAGTATCGTCATTGAATCCGACCGTGTTATAAATGCCTGCGGTTTCGGTAGTCTGTTCGCGAAAGCGTGTCATACCCTCGATACTGTCGTTGAACCACCATGCCGGCCCCAGTTTCATCGCCGGGTAATGCCCTGCCAGCGGCGCGAGTTCGCGGCTGTAGGTGGATTCGTCGAGGGTGAATACAATCAGTGTAAGTTTCGAGTTGTTGCCGTACCGGTTAAGCAGTTCGAACAGGTTTTTCGTGTATTCGGTCTGTCCGGGGATGTCGCACCCCTTGTCCGGACCGAATGCGTTATAAATTGTTTTGTTGTGATTTCGTATCGATCCGGGATGAATCTGCATTACTAATCCGTCGTCTATGCTCATCCGGGCCATTTCCATAAGCATGTGGGCGTTAAAGAAGAATGCGTCCTGATCTGTCGCTTCACCGTTCAATGCTTTTTGGAACAGTTTCTCCGCCTCGGTGTCGGTGAGCTGGTGTGTGCAGGGTGACAAAATACCCTGATCGGTTGAGGTGGCTCCCATCGATTTGAAATATTCGCGTCGGTTTTCAAGCGCCCGTATGAAATCGAGGTACGACCTAATCTCGATGCCGGCAAGCGACCCCATGGTCTCGATGTCTTTTTTCCAGTTTTTCGCCGCCAGATTTGTCACATTGTCAGGTCTCATGCAAGGTACGATCCTGCCGTTCCAGCCTGATTCTTTGATCGTTCGGTGGTGATCCAGGGTATCGGTCGGCGCATCCGTCGTGGTCAGAACCTCAATGCCGAAACTGTCGAACATGGCAAGCGGAAGGAATTCCGGCTGAGCGAGTTTTTCGCTGACCGCGTCGTAAATCCTCATCGCCGAATCGTGTGAGGGCGTTTCATCTATCCCGAAAACCTCGGATAGTTCATGACTCAGCCATACGCCGGTCGGTGTTCCCAGGAAGAGATGAAAATGATCGCAGAATATCTGCCATATTTTCCGCGAATCTGTTTCGACAGGCTGGCTGTCCACTCGCGGTATGCCAAGCGATTCAAGCGGAATTCCCTGCGAATACAGCATTCTGAATACATAATGATCGGGTATGATTATCAGGCTTGCGGGATCGGGAAATGGACGGTTCTCCGCGAATATTGACGGATCGACATGACCGTGCGGACTAACAATTGGCAAGTTTATGACTGATGTGTATAATTCCCGCGCGATTGAACGGACTCTCGGGTCCGGATCGAAAAAACGGTCTTCGTTGAGCTGGAGTCTTCCTGCCATTCGTGTTCCCCCGGTATTTATAAAATGCAGATTATTCAATTGAAAAACAGTTTCTATTAACTGCCGTAAAAATGCTTGAACCCCGCAGCGCAATTATGTAGTTTTACATCGTTACATTAATATAACCGAAATATTTGAATTCCGAAAGGTATATCATACTCCGAAAAATATATCAATGAAAGATATAATGAATTGAAAATCAAATCACAGACATATCTGCCCGTTGAAATCGTGTTTCATCCGAACTGGTGGCACCACGAGGCCGAGATCAATTTCGACCGCGATTTTTATTTCGATCCTCTGCGCAGGATCGAGGACGAAAAACTGATGCGACGCACGCTTTGGGAGCGGTTCGGCGAATTCGGCTGCGGTGAGGAATCGCCGAAGGACGAGCCGGTGATCGGGCCGGTGCATCTCGCCGCGGGATATATCGTATCGTCGGTTTGGGGCTGCACACTCGAATTCCCGGTCGACAGCAGTCCGGTGGTTGTTCCGCAGACGATGACAGTGGAGGAGCTTCTATCGAAAGAAAGTCCCGATCCCTCCGAAAACATAGAATTCGCCGATCTTTTGAAACTGATCTCGATGCTCAGTGATACCTATGGCTATGTAAGCGGAGATGTCAACTGGAACGGCGTACAGAATCTCGCGCTTGATCTGATGGCGGAAAATGTCTTTATGGCGTATTACGACAATCCGCGGGCTATGCATGCCATTTTTGACAAACTGACCCGGAGTTTGACCGAGATTGTACAAACGGTTAAACAAGAAACCGACACAACCTCTATCTCGGTAAACCGCAGCATCGTCAATGTCGAGCCGGCCATCAATCTTCACTCGAACTGTTCGGTTCAGATGATCTCGAACGCGCTTTACGAGGAATTTCTTCTGCCGGCAGATATTGCATTATCAGAGCAGCTTCAACCATACGGTATCCATCACTGTGGCGACAACATGCACAATGTGGCCGAGGGGTATTCGAAAGTGAAAGAGGCATGCTTTTTCGATGTGGGATGGGGCGCTGATATCGCGCATTGCCGCGAGAAAATTCCTGACGCATTCTTCAATATACGGCTGTCCCCGGTGAGAATGAAAAGTTGCACACCGGATGAAATCGAGGCCGATCTGACCGGGCTGCTCGAGTCCGCCGGCGATCTTTCAAAAGTCGGAATCTGCTGTATTAATATGGATTACGGTACTCCCGACGAGAATGTGGCGCGGATGTTCGAGGTGGCTGAACGGTATCGGCAATAGATAAATTACTTTTTTCATCGCAGAGGACGTCGAGCACGCAATGATTGCATAGAATGTTTTCACTCTGTGACTATGTGCCTCTTATAAAATGGAGTCTGCATGTTCGGTCTTATCGTATTGGATATTGTTGTCATCGTCGTTTATTTTTCCGGCATGGTCGGCATCGGTCTGTGGTCCATGCGCCGTATCAGCAATCAGGAGGACTATTTTCTCGGCGGGCGGACATTCGGTAAGATAATACAGACATTCGCCTCGTTCGGACAAAGCACAACCGCCGACAACAGTGTCGGCGCAGTAACCACCACATTTACCAACGGCATCGCCGGTATCTGGAGTTCGCTGCTGTACCTTCCCTCGACACCGGTGTACTGGATGATCTCTCCCTGGATGAGACGGCTCCGGTTGCTTACGCTCGGCGACTTTTTCGAGGAGCGGTACGGCTCCAGGCGCATGGCCGCGACATATGCTATACTCGGATCGATTGTGGTTATGGCGTATCTCTCGGTTGGATTCAGCGCCATGACCAAAACCGTTCTCGCGCTAACTCCAAAATCCGCAGAGGAATTGACTGTTGAGGAACGTGCGGAATCGTGCCTTGCCGACGAACTCAACGAACTCCGTCAGGCCGATTACGTTTCCCTGAGCGATACACAGAAACAGCGGATGGACGAGCTTTCGCTTATGAAACCCCGCAAGGTGTTTTCGCATATCGACGAGAACATGCTTATATGGATTGTGTGTCTGATTGTTCTGGTATATACGGTAGCCGGCGGACTGAAAGCGGCGTTTATATCCGATACGGTGCAGGGTGTGTTCATCATTATTCTGACATTTCTTTTGGTACCATTCGCCTGGAAAAAAATCAATCTGATATACGGCGGGGAAAGCTATTACGATGCGCTTGCGACAATCCATGCACAACTTCCCGAATCGTATTTTGATATTTTCGGATCTCCCGCGGCTATCGATTTCACATGGTATTATATTATTGCCATCGGCATCATGAGCGCGCTTAATACGCCGGTACAGCCAAATGCGCTGGTTGCCATCGGTTCGGCGAAAGACGAATACACCGCGCGGTTCGGATTTGTGACCGGGCTGTTTATGAAACGGTTCTGTACTGTTTTTTGGGGTGTTCTGGCGCTTGCGGCTATTGTGCTCTATCACGAATCGGTACACGATCCCGACCTTGTCTGGGGATATGCGACGCTCGATCTGCTCGGGCCGCTCAGGCTCGGACTGGTGGGGCTGATGATATCGTGTCTGACTGCGGCGCTCATGTCCACCGCCGACTGTATGATGGTGACCGCCTCGAGCCTGCTTACCCATAATCTCTACTGTCCCCTTGTGAGCGGCAGAAGCGAAGAACATTACCTGAAAACAGGCCGCATTCTCGGCGCCGTCGTGGTCATCGGCGGGGCGTTAATCGCAACGCAGTTCGATACGATTCTGCAGATGCTGAAATTTATATGGGAATTCAATGTGATTCTTGCCGCATCGTTCTGGCTGGGTATGAAATGGCGGCGTGCGACACGGATTTCTGCGTGGAGTTCGATCATTGTAACCATGACGCTGTTTTTCATTCTGCCGATTCTGCTGCCCGTGGCATTTCCCGGTATGAGGACTGCCCCAGGGATGCTGAAAATGACGAATCCGCCGCCGATGATGCGCACGTATACAGTACGAGAAATGGATATCATCGAACGTGAACGGGCAATCGAATCCTGGGACAGGCTCGCAGCGTCCGGCCGCACTGTGGGTGTACGCCCGGAACCGCTGACCGCAGGACAGGTGTTCGAGCGGACGTATGCGCTTGGACGGCAGTCCATCTTCTGGACGAAAGGTATTTCGAGGGACGATGACGGCGGTCTTACCGGCCGGGGCAACCTGAACACGGAGCTTGTGCTGCTCGACAAACTCGGTTTCGACCTCGAGGATAATTCTCATGCGTTCAATCAGACGATACGAATCGTCATAAGAACGGTACTGCCGTTCTTATTGCTGATTGTCGTTGCGCTGCTAACAAAACCGGACGATAAAGAAATGCTCGACAGATTTTTCGTGAAAATGAAAACCGTTGTGAACAGAGATCGTTCCGCGGATACTGAGGAGCTGGGAAAATCCTACGCCGATCCCCGGCGGTTCGACCATCTGAAATTGTTTCCCGGCTCGGATTGGGAATTCGATAAATGGGACCGTGTCGACAGTATCGGATTTGTTGTGTCGGTACTGATTGCGGCCGGAATTGTCGGAGTGCTTGTCATTATGATGACAATCGGTGGATAAACATTTTTTCCGTACGAAAAATTATGTATTATATGTATATCAGTTACATAAGGAATAATCATGGATAACAATGTAATAAAAATCATGACCCCGCTGGACAGGTCGCTTCTGAAAACACTCAATGCCGGCGACCGAATTGCACTTTCAGGGCAAATTCTCGTGTTCCGAGATCAGGTGCACCGCATGTTGTGCGGGATGATCGAAAACGGCGAACCGCTGCCGTTCGATCTGACCGACGCCGCGGTGTATTACTGCGGACCGACACCGGCCCGTCACGGTATGCCGGTCGGTTCTGCCGGGCCGACAACCTCGAGCAGAATGGACCCGTTTACCGTTCCGCTGCTTGAACAGGGGCTGGCAATAACCATCGGGAAAGGCAACCGCTCGGCGGAGGTCGCGGAACAGCATGCCCGTCACGGCGCGGTTTATATGCTGGCCATCGGCGGGACAGGGGCGCTGCTCGCGAAACATATTACTGCGGCGGAGGTGATCGCGTTCCCGGAACTCGGCCCCGAGGCGGCGCGAATATTTACGGTGGAGAAGATGCCGCTCATTGTGGGGATTGATACGAACGGAGTAAGCGCGCTCAAAGAATGAGCGGAAAAACCATACAGGCGGAACATGAAAAAAACGCGAACATCGAAACGTATCGGACACATGGTTGAGTATGCCTTTCTGAGGTTTATCGGAGCGGTGTTCTCACTGCTGCCGTTGACTCTGGTATATTTTATCGTACGGAAGCTTGGTTTGTTTGCGTTTCATGTTTTACGGGTACGCCGGTCTGTCGCGATTGGAAATATCCGTGCGTCGCTCGGCAATACGCTCGATGATAAAGAAATTCGCAGAATTGCCGCACAGTCTTATGTGAATATCGGGATCACCTTTCTCGAAATGCTGTGGGTTAGGCGGTTTGAGGGACAAATTCTCGATCGGGTCGATATGACTGACGCGCATATCCTTCGGCGGAATATCGAAAAAGACCGGGGTGTGATCGTCGTGTCATGCCATTTTGGAAGCTGGGAAATTGTCGGCGCGGCGCTGGCCGCAGCGCAGATGCCGATGACTGTTGTGGTGAAACGGCTCGCCAATCCCTATGTGGACCAACTGATCTATGACCTCCGCACGTGGCTCGGGAACCGTATCATCAATCACGGTGCTCCGATAAAACACATCGTCAGTGCGCTGAAGAACAAAGAGAATGTAGGATTGATCTCGGATCAGGATGCGGGCAGTAACGGTGTCTTTGTCGACTTTTTCGGCAGAAAGGCATCGACTCCCCGCGGCGCAGCGCAGCTTGCGCTGAAATTCAATGTTCCCATTGTCGTGGTTGTAACGCTTCGGACCGGCAAAGGCAAGTACCGAGGAATATTCAAAGAGATCGAAATGCGGGAGACCGATACGGTCGAGACGCTTACTCAGCGTTATACATCCTATATCGAGGACATCGTGCGCGAACATCCCGAACAGTATTTCTGGATGCACCGGCGCTGGAAAACGAAAGCTCCGAACGAATACACAACGGAGAACGTATGATTATCGGGATTACCGGATGCCCCGGATCGGGAAAGTCAATGCTTGCCGCAGAGCTGGCTGTCAAAGGCTGGAGGTTGATCGATGCCGACGAAATCGGCCGTGAGGTGGTCGAGACCGATCCGGCGGTGCTCGAGGATATTGCGGAGACGTTCGGCCGTGATGTGCTCGATGTGAGCGGCAGGTTGAACCGCGGACTTGTCGCTCAGCGGGCGTTCTCATCGCCGGAAAACACCCGGCGGCTTAACGGTATCGTCCATCCCATCCTTATCCACCGTCTGGCATCGCAGGTGAACGAACTCAGAAAGAAAAACATAAACACGGTTGTCGATTGTGCCCTGATTTTCGAATGGGGGATCGAGGGCCTGTTCGATACCGTGGTCTGTGTGACTGCCGATGAGACCATTCGTAAACGGCGGATTATGGACCGTGACGGCCGCGCCTCCGCAGACATCGACAATCTCTTTGCCGCTCAGCTTCCCGAACGTCAAAAAGCCGAACGTTCGGATATGGTTATCGACAACAGCGGCGATCCCGGCAGGATCGCAGAATTCGGACATAAACTTGCCGCGATCCCCGAACGTCCGGACAGTGCGGAGCTATCCTGAAATGGCCGCACGCTGCATATCTTACGGCGACCGTATCGACGATAACATCGAGGACTATATTGTTGTCACCGATGACGATGTCATCATGCTGACTGCGCCGACAGAAATGCTTCAAACGTTCTATCTTGAGAATACTGATAGTCCGGGCTTTTTCGATCTCGATGATGAACCGCTGAAGAGAATCGATGATGTCGAGCTTGAACACAGTTCACAGACGCGGCCGAAAGTAATGCCTCTGGAAAACCCTCAATAAGGTTATGATCCGAAAACCCCATTCCGGAAATATGGGAGAGTATTGAGTAAGAATAGCTCTGATTGTTCAGTTTTAAATTGCCTCTTGAGCACAATAAACTTTATATTGATTTATTCGGTGTAACGTTTATTTTTTTAGTGTCGATTTAAATAACAATGATAACAGCCGGGGGTTAGGGATATGAGTGAGAATTTATTAGTCTGTTTCAAAGCGTACGACATCCGCGGGAAAGTTCCCGATGAACTGAATAAAGACATGGCCTACGACATCGGCCGGGCGTATGCTGCCGAGATAATGCCTGACGGCGCAGTCGCAGTCGGACGGGATATC
Organism: uncultured bacterium; assembly: GCA_964497605.1. GTDB lineage: Bacteria > Latescibacterota > Latescibacteria > Latescibacterales > Latescibacteraceae > Latescibacter. Next base: position 4,188 of record CAZCDQ010000064.1, on the reverse strand, counting down.
CGCGAGACAAGCGAGGGGATTTCCGCCGCAATCATCCGAGGGCTCAACGCTGCGGGTATCTATACGGTCGATATCGGCCTCTGCGGGACAGAGATGGTGTATTACGCCTCCTCTCTCGAGGGTATGGGCGGCGGCATCATGGTTACCGCGAGCCATAATCCGCGTGAATACAACGGCATCAAAATGGTTGGTAAGGGCGCATTTCCCATCAGCGCAGACACAGGCCTCATGGATATCGAGCGCCGTGTCCGCATCGGTGAAATTCCCCTCGATGCTCCCGAGGCAGGGATGAACAGTGAGCGCGATATCATGGACGGCTATATCGATACAATTCTGTCGTTTGTGGATACCGGCCTTCTGAAACCGCTGAAAATCGCTGCAAATCCGGGCAACGGCTGCGCGGGACCGGCGATGGAGAAGTTGGAAGCGAGGCTGCCATTTAAAATCGAGCGGGTCAACTACGCGCCGGACGGCACATTTCCCAACGGTATCCCCAATCCGCTGCTGGCGGAGAACCGCGAGATGACAGCGTCCGTTGTTCGCGAGACGGGCGCCGATTTCGGTGTGGCGTGGGACGGCGATTTCGACCGGTGTTTCCTGTTCGACGAGACCGGATCGTTCATCGAGGGTTATTATCTTGTAGGATTTCTCGCAAAAGGCATTCTCGAGAATAATCCGGGCGCGAAGATTGTGCATGATCCGCGGCTGACCTGGAATACGATTGAGATTGTCGAGGAGGCCGGCGGCGAGGCAGTGCTGTCGAAATCGGGACACTCTTTCATAAAAGAAAAAATGCGTGCCGTCGGGGCGGAATACGGCGGTGAGATGAGCGCGCATCATTATTTCAAAGGATTCACCTACGCGGATTCGGGCATGATACCCTGGCTCCTTGTTGCCCAGGAGATGTCGAAAAGCGGGCTGAAGCTGTCGGAGCTTGTCGCCGAACGTATCGATAAATTCCCGTGCTCGGGTGAGATTAACCGTCGTGTGGACGATCCCGATGCGGTGATCGAACGACTGAAAGACCAGTATGGTCCAGCGGCGACATCGGTGTCTGAGCTTGACGGGATCAGCCTTGAATTCAGCGATTCGTGGCGGTTCAATGTCCGTAAATCGAACACGGAGCCGGTCGTGCGTCTCAATGTTGAGGCTGCCGGTGACAAAGCGCTGTTGAAGGCAAAGACCGAGGAGATTCTGCGCGTTATGGAAAGCGGCACATAAACGCCGCGGCGGTGAACGCATAGCCAAAACATATACATGGAGACAGAGATATATAATGTATAGTAAAATTGTTATTGTGGGAGTGGGGCTGATCGGCGGTTCGCTTGGTCTTGCGGTGCGCCGAAAGAACAGGGATACAGGCATAATCGGGGTATCGTCGCAGGCGGCAATTGACCGCGCCGTAGAACTGGGCACAATCGACAGCGGCTATGGATACGATAAGCTCGGCACGGCGGTCGCGGGTGCCGATGCCGTCTTTCTCTGCACTCCGATAACCCGCATCAAGGAGCTTTTAACTGATCTGTCCGGCTCGGTGAAACCGGGCATGATAGTGACCGATGTCGGCTCGACAAAGCATGAGATTGCAGTGCATGCCGGAAATGTGCTGCCAGACGGCGTTCATTTTATCGGCGGCCATCCCATGACCGGCTCCGAGAAAAGCGGCGTGAACGCCTCCGACCCGTTTTTATTCGAAAACGCCATCTATGTGCTTTGCCCCGCCGAGGATGTGCCGGAGGATGTTGTGGACGGTTTCAGCGGATTTCTGCACAATATCGGCGCGCGTATTGTGACCATGGATTCGGATCTGCATGACAATATCGCCGCCGCGATAAGCCATGTCCCGCAGATGATTGCGGTCACGCTGGTTAATATGGTGCAGCACAAAACGACTGATACAGCGCCGTACCTGCAGCTTGCCGCCGGCGGTTTCAGGGATATGACACGCATCGCCTCGAGCCCGTTCAAAATGTGGGACGATATCTGCCGCACGAATGCCGAGGCGATCCGCACAACCCTGGATACGTTCATTAGAGAACTCAACGAACTGAAAAGCCGCATTGGCTCCGATGCGCTGAAAGACGATTTCCAAACCGCAAACCATACCCGCGCGAACATTCCTAAAGACACAAAAGGATTCGCAAAAACCCTTCACGAGGTGCTCGCCGTGGTCGAGGACAAGCCTGGTATTATCTCCAGCATTGCGGGAGAGCTTGCACAGCACGATATCAATATAAAGGATATCGAAGTGATGAAAGTGCGCGAGGGCGAGGGCGGAACCCTCCGTCTGGCGTTCGACGGCGAGAACGAGGCAGCGCAGGTTGTCGATATTCTCAATGCCATCGGATTTAAATCACGGTTGCGGGGGTGATATGCCGCTGGAAATTGCCTCTCAGGTAAGGCTCAAAGGAAAAACAGACGTTCCCGGCGACGAACGTCTCACACTTGGGGCGATCGCGGCCGCGATGTATCCCGGCTGTGAGATCGTGCTGAAGAATCCGTCGCCCTCTCCGGCTGTCGACAGCCTGCTTAAGTTTCTCGGACAATACGGCGCCGCATCGGAACGGACTGCCGAAACGGTGATATTCCGCGGCGCAGCGTTTTCGGGAGATGTGACAGTCGATACGCGGGCGCCGGATGCGGTCCTGCATACGGTTGTCTGCCAGGCTGTGTTCGCGGCGGATTCGGTTCGGATTGAAAGCGGTGCGGCTGATCGGTCGTATGCGGTGAATTACATCGCCGATCTACTAAAAAGGATGGGCGTTCGGGAGGAGCTTATCACTGCCGATGAAGACGATCTGGTTATCGGAAGGGCCGAATTTTCGCCGCCGGACATCGTTCAGGTCTCATCCGCATGGGCGTTCGAGGCCTCAGCGGCGGCCGCGGCCGCTGCCGGAAAACCGGTTGTAATATCATATCCGCCCGGTGCAGTCGATCATGTCTGCGATCTTTTAACCTTTCTCGGATTCCGGATCGAGCCGGCTGCCGAGGCCGACAGCGAGCATGTCGAACTGACAAAACGGCTCTCCCGCGCCGCCGGAAAACGGAGCCGTGAAATCCGAACAATAAGCCTCTCCGGACTATCCGGCGGAACGCTCGATATTCCCGGCGATACAACGCTTGCCGCGGCGGTATGCGCCTCCGCAGCGATTCTCGAACGCTCGGATGTCACCATCGGCGATGTACTATGGCCGCAGGGCAGGCGCGGGTTTTTCGAGGCGCTCAAACGCATGAAAGCGGCTATTGAATGGACACCGCTTACCGGTAAACGAACATTCCCGGCCGCACGGATACGGATAAAATGGAGCCGGTGCGAGGGAATCCATCTCACTGCCGAACAGGCGCGGACAATGATGCCGGAGCTTCTCCTATTGGGCGCGGTCGGCGCGTTTGCCTCCGGGAAAACCGTTACCGGCGATCCGCCCGATGTGCCGGGTTTCGGCCGCGATGTCTACCGCCAGTTTACCAGAGGACTCGAGTTGTTCGGCGCCCACAGCGGCGATTATGCGGACGGTATCGCCGTTCAGGGAAAGCCGGAACTCAGAGGAAACCGTGCCGACGCCGCAGGGAACGCCGATGTTGCGCTGGCGCTTACCGCCGCCGCGCTGAATACCGCGGTGGCCGCGGTTATTGACAATGCGGATACGGACATGTATCCTCTTGACGCGTTTCTGCGGATTATCGATACGCTTTCCGGGGGAAGCTTGATTTAATTTTAATTCCCCCGGGCTTCAGGCCGGGAAATGTTCATTGCCGTAATAACGGAAAATTTACAATCGGTTATTCCTGACAATAGGGCGCGAAATATGTCAGATATTCCGTGCCGATGTGTCAGAATAATCTTACAATGTAAGATTTTGAAGAGTTACAAAAGTGTATCGCTTATTTGCGATACGGTTGTATGTTGTTAATATTAAGTATTTTATATATTTCTATTCGATTCTGGCATGAATTTTGATTGTTTATATATTAAATTTTTGATACTTTTTCAATCTATGTGATGCATATCACAGAAATGAACGATTCACATTCAGTATATTTCCATTCAATGCTTAATTCTGATTATCGGAGTTTAAAAAAAACAAATGACGGTTATCCGGTTTTAATAAACTTGATATCCGGGAAACCACAAATTTTAAACGACCTCACCCTTTCATTCCCTCTCCTTGAAAGGAGAGGGGCAGTTTG
>CAZCDQ010000063.1:0-19177 GCA_964497605.1 uncultured bacterium | reverse complement strand
TTTATCAATCTGTTATATCTTGGCTCATCTGGGTTTTTGGGGGGTCGCCAGAAAATATTGATTTGCGGGTGAGAACAAAAAATTACTGCTGAAGCCCGGGTTATCCCGTTGCCTCGCCTGTGCCCGGCAATATAAGGTAATGAATTGAATTATACTCATCCCACGACGCAAGCGTCGGGGAATTCAAGATTAAAAGGATAACCGGATAAATATTATTGCAGGGGTTTGATTAATCAAACCCCTGCTGGGCTGCGCATATCCTCATATCCATCGTTTGAAAAAGATTTTTACCTATGTTGCCAATCCTTTACCACGTTCGCTGTTTCAGAATTTCCTGAATCTGCTCGCGGGGTACCGGGAGCTCGTCCATATGGTCGTTGAGCCATTGGGAGAAATCCTTTTCAATCTCCTCTGTCCAGCGGGTGTCGATCTGTCCCGGGGTGTAGACTTTCTGTTGAAGCCTGAGATGGCCGAACATATCGCGGAGCCTGATCACCTCGGACGATTTCACGACCTGTTCCGCAAGATGCGGCGGGATAAACACGATGCCGCCCTGCCTTCCGAGCACAATATCGCCTGGCATGACCAGCACCGAGCCGATACGGGTTGGACAGTTGATACCAACCATAGTGGAATTCAGTCTGTTACCGGGTGTCCCGAAATGGTGCGAGGGATGGTGGTCGCGGATGAACGAGGTGAATCCCTCAAGCTCCTTGAGGCCATCAAGGTCGCGAACCGTACCGTCATACACAATGCCGTTGCCGCTGTTGGTATGAATGGCGATTCCCACATTGTCGCCGATGGAGGGGCCGTCTTGTTTAAGCCCAAAATGGTCGGACACATAGACATCGCCCTGTTGAAGCATATCGACCGGCCAGGCGTTAGTGGCGCCGATTCTGCCGTCCTTTTTTCCGACCTCATAAATGACGTTGTTGACATCGGGACGGCCCGGCATCCACATTGATGTCAGCGCACGGCCGACAAGCACCTGATCGGGATGGATCATCATCCAGCCGTCCTCATACTGATGGCTGAAACCGTTGTTACGGCATATCGCCCAGGCTTCCTCGAGCGTAACCAGTTTCATACGCTCCAGAATATCGTCAGGGACTTTGGGGCGGCCGTCCGGATAACGTTCACCCTCCCATTCGGGGGTATATTGAATGATTTCTTCACGCGACAGATTCAACGGCTGTGCGGATACGGAAACCGCAAAAAACATTAGAAGCGCGGTAAATAGCATGCCGCCGATGACTATACTTCTTTTCATAATGCGTTCCTCCTTTAAGTGAAATAGTGAAAAAATACCCTGCGAGTCGTTCCAGTTAATCTAAAATAGTTTATTATCTTTGCATACTCAAGTTTTTTTACGTGAATAAAAGATTCAAATTTTTTTAATATTACGGTATCGCCGTTTTTTTTGGAACTTGTACACAATTATTGAGTCATTACTATCAAATGACGGTGCATTCTTCGATTTATCCTGATACATAACCGTACAAATATTAATAGGATTATCCGACAAAGAATAGTATTGCTTATTTTGATAATTTTATGACTATCCGCAGTTTTTCGCAGAATACATAATGTGTTTTTTACATTGAAAAATGATCGCTAAAATGTTATTTTACGTTATTCTTACGTAAATTACAGCTATATATGTTAACGTTTTTCATATCAGAGCGGTGGATGATACACCGTTACCGTTATTTCATTTATTTTGATTCATAAGGAGTTCTGTATGATTCAAATCAACAATCTTACAAAATATTACGGGGATTTCCAGGCGGTTAACGATCTGAATTTTACGGTCAATGACGGCGAAATTCTCGGATTTTTGGGGCCGAACGGCGCCGGAAAGACAACGACGCTGAAAATGCTGACCTGTTTCATGCCGCCGTCATCGGGCACAATCACCTACAACGATCTTGATGTTCGCGAGCATTCTATGCAGATCCGCGAAAAAATCGGATACCTGCCGGAAAACGCGCCTCTGTACGAATACAAAAGCGTCAGGGAATTTCTCGATTACATCTGTGATCTTCGCAATATCACTGGCGCACGGAAAAAAAACCGCATCGCCGATATGATCGAAACCTGCGGGCTCTCCGGAGTCACCGGCAAAGATATCGGCACGCTCTCGAAAGGATACCGTCAACGCGTCGGTATCGCTCAGGCGATGATACATGAGCCGGAGATACTCATACTCGACGAGCCGACTATCGGACTTGACCCGAACCAGATTGTTGAAATCAGAAACCTCATTAAAAAGATAGGCGAGGAAAAGACCGTTATCCTCTCCACTCATATCCTGAGCGAGGTCGAGGCGGCCTGTACGCGGGTCGTGATTATTTCCTCCGGTGAGATCGTTGCGGACGGTACTACCGAATCGCTTAAAACCCAGATGGCGGGAAGCGCCCTGCTTCATCTCGAATTTATCGGGAACAGGCGCGATGCCGCAGCGTTGTTCACTACCATAGAAGACGCTCAAATTCTTGATATGTCGCCCGAGGAAAGCGAAAACGATATTGTCACCGCCGATCTGAGCATTCCGGGCGACCGCGATATCCGCAAAGAGATTTCACAGCTCATCACCGGCAAGGGATGGACCATTCTTGAGATGCATCTTAAGAAAGATAACCTCGAGGATGTGTTTAGAAAACTCACGCAATCCGACGGAGGTGCACAGAAATGAAACGAATCGTACCCATTTTCCGCGACGGATTGTTTTTGTATTTCTTTTCCCCGGTCGCATACATTGTCATATCCGTGTTTCTCATTATCACCGGGTGGTTTTTCACCAGCCAGCTTTTTATCATGAACCAATCGTCCCTCAGGATGATATTCTCCATTATTCCGTTCATCTTCATCTTTTTTATCCCCGCAATAACCATGCGTCTTATCAGCGAGGAAAAACGGAGCGGCACTATCGAGCTTTTGTTCACCATGCCTATTACCGACATGGAAATCCTGCTGGGGAAATATTTCGCCGCACTGGGGCTGTTGCTTGTTGCGCTGATATTCACACTGCCATACGCGCTGACTGTGATAATTCTCGGCGAGCCGGACATCGGGATGATGTTTACCGGATATGTCGGCATTGTGCTCATGGGAGCCGCCTATATTTCAATTGGTATATTCGCCTCGACCATCTCGAAAAACCAGGTTGTGGCGTTCATTATTTCGTTTCTCATTATTTTCTTCCTCTGGCTGCTGAATCAGTTTCTCATGATTATTCCGCCGCCGCTGGTGCCGTTATTCCAGTTTTTAAGCATCGACTATCATTTCTCAAATCTTATCCGCGGTGTAATCGATTCGCGGGATGTGATCTATTATCTGTCGCTGATCGCATTTATGCTGACACTCGGAAGGCTGTCCATGGAGCGCCGCAAATGGAGCAAACCCGATGTGATGGCCATTGCCTCTGTTGTGGTTTTCACTGCAATCCTTGTTATGGTAAATATCATCGGCATACGGTATTTCGTGAGAAGCGATTTCACCAGCGGAAAAATTTATTCGCTTTCGGACGGTTCGAAAGAGATTGTGAGAAATCTCGAGGACCCGGTACTTGTGAAAGCGTATTTCTCGCCGAATCTTCCCGGAAAATATACCGAGATCGAACGGTATCTCCGCGATCTGCTCGAGGACTACCGCGCGTTTTCCACCGGCAAGCTTGAATATGAATTTATCAATCCCGGGAATGAGGAGAAGCTGCGCGAGGAGGCGCAGAGTTTCCAGATACCGCCCCGCCAGTTCCAGGTCATCGAGAACGACAAAATGGAGGTCGTGGTTGGATATACCGGCGTTGCTTTCATCTACGGCGATAAGACAGAAACGATTCCGGTGCTCGAGGATATCGAGAATCTCGAATACGAGATAACCAGCATCATCAAACGACTCTCGATGGACAGTAAGCCGCGTATCGGCATTGCCACGCTTGGCGGTACGCCAAACATGAATCCGAACGCCATGAACCAGATGACTCCGGGCGGGAACAACAATATCGCCTCGCTCGAGGCTAACCTTGCGAAAAATTACGATATCGTGACCGTCAAACTCGACGAAAAGATCGACGCGTCTCTCGATGCACTGGTGGTCATGGCTCCCCGGGAGCCTTTCACCGACTGGATGCTGTTCAACATCGACCAGTATATGATGAACGGCGGGAAATTGGGCATGTTCATGAACTGGTACAACGCCGACCTTCAGGCCGGTCAGCAGGCATTCCCTTATAATTTGAATGTCAACAAGCTAATCAACAATTACGGGCTCGGGCTTGGGCAGGACCTTATTATGGACACTCAGTGCGCCATGGCGAGCATTCAACGGCGCCAGGGATTTATCACTTTCTCGACCCCGGTCGAAGTGCCATACCTACCCACTGTTACAAATTTTAGTGAGGAGAATATCATTACCCGCGATCTTCAGCGGCTTCAGCTTTATTATCCCTCGTCGGTGGACACCTCCCTTGCATCGGATAAAGGCTATCAGGCGCATGTACTTGCATGGTCCTCGGACGAGGCGCGGCGTGAGTCCGGCCCCGGTATACTGCTTAATCTCATGGATTCCGGCGAATTGGAGTATAACGAATCCTCGATACCGTTCGCCGGGGTTGTTACCGGTACGTTCAATTCCCTGTATGCGGGATCTGGTCCGCCGGAACCTCCTGCTCCTGCAGAGGGAGAAGAATCTGCGGCATTCGAGGGCGAGGTCATGCCCGCCTCGGTTGCCGAAAACAGGTTTGTGCTTGTGGGAGACGGTAATATCGGGCTCGACAATTATCTCGGCGAAAATGAGTTTCTTTTCATTCAGAACGTCATCGACTGGCTGATCCAGAGCGAGGACCTTATCGGCATCCGTTCGAAACAGATTCCCATGACGCCGTTGAAAGAAATTCCCGTTCTTATCCGTCAGATTGTCAAATGGGTTAACCTTCTCGGCCCGACCGTGCTGATCATCGCGCTCGGTATCCTGCTCTGGCAGTACCGGCGGATTAAAAACAGGATGGAAACCGCACGGTAGGTTATGTTTGGTGTATTGGATACTCATTCGGAGGAACGCATAGATGAAAAACAAAAACTTTTTTATAATGGTCGGAGTTCTCGTACTCCTTGTGATTATATATTTTGCCACATCGTATAATCCTCGCGAGGTCAAAGAGGGAGCGGCACCTCTGTTCCCGGGAACTAAACCGGAGATCGATAAACTCGAGATTGTGCGGACCGAGGGCGACCCGATTGTCCTTGAGAAACAAAATGCTGTCTGGAACATCACCTCGCCGTTCTCCTACAAGGCCAACGATGTCACAGTCAATCAGGCGACCGAGGCGTTGAATGACGTTTCGATTGACGGAGTCGTATCGACCCGCGCAGAAACGCAGGAACGGTACAATACAAGCAGTGAAACCGGTATCAAGCTCAAGGCGTATGCCGGCGGCAGCATCGTTCTCGATGCGGTTATCGGCAGGATCAATGACGACTATTCCCATACGTTCGCGCGTTTTGCAGATTCGGATGATACTGCGCTTTGGCGCGGCACTATCGCCACCCAGTTCAATAAGGATCCGGACGAATGGCGCGACAAAGGAATTTTCAGCCTGAACTCTAATGACATTGTTGAAATCTCTGTGACCGGAGAGGAAATCGACCGGACGCTGACATTCGACGGGACAGACTGGACATATACTGATTCGGGTGAGGAGAAGCCGGTTGACACGACCAAGGTCAATAATCTTAATACGTTGATTGCGACGCTTAAATGCGATTCGTTCGCCACTGATGAGGAGATTGCAATCACCGAATCCGATGAACCGAAAGCCGCGGTCGAGGTGACTATGAGGGACGGCAGGGTTTTGCGTTTCAGCCTATGGGCAACAGGTGAGAATGACAGCCGGTATCTGCTCAAAACGGACGACAGCGATCTTGTCTTCGGTTTCTATAAATACCGCGGCGAACAGCTTATGGTCGATTACGAGCGTCTCAAACCCGATGAAGATGCGGCGTGATTACCCACACCCCCCGATCCGCGGGCGGTGAAACAAGAATAATAATGATATGCAATGGAGGGGTTTGATTGATCAAACCCCTCCTGTTTCTACCCTCACCCTCCCTGCTCCCTCTCTCGCCAGCGGGCGACGGAGAGCCGTGATACTGAGATCAATCTCAAGTTCAGCGTTTTGCACCCTCTCCTCGTGAGGAGAGGGAATCAAAGGTTGAGGTTGTCTTGTATTTCTTTAGATTTCCCGAATATAAAGCTTATTTGAATGGATAATCGGATAATATTTTGATTATTGTTACTATGCAACATAGTTACATATATCTAATATTTTTGATTGTACACTCTTTTATCGCAGCAATTGGGAAGAAGATATCCATACATGCAAAATCTTCATTACACGCTTTGTTAACAGTTCAACATACATACATACATATATTAACGCTAAACGAAAAAATAAAAAACGTTTGTCATTGTCCTGTTTTTGTAATACACTGTCACACCCGGAAAATGTTTTTCACTCAGATTTTATCGAAAAAAAGCAAGCATTATCATTTATATTTTTATATATTGAGTTTTTCGTATCTATACTGAATTATGTGCAACTCGCAAAATATTCTGCCGCGTACCGAAAAAGTACAGCGGTTTTCTCACCTATCTCAAAAGGAGAAACTATGCGACACACGGGCCGCAATCACATTTTTTTATCAATTCTTCTCATCTTAATTCTTTCCGCATGTGCCTGCGGGGAGGGGGGCGGAGGCAATGAGGAAATTACAACTGAAATTGACAAGGTTAGCTACGCTGTCGGCGTTCAGCTCGCTCAGATGATGATGCAGCAGGGTATAACGGATGTGAATTCCGATATTGTTGCAACCGCGATCGAAGACGTATTAAAAAATAGCGAACTCAAGCTTTCTGACGAGGAAATGACAACCGCTATGCAGTCCTATATGCAGGATAGGGAGGCAAAACGTCAGGAGGAAGCTGCAGATAATCTCGCCGCCGCCGAGGCGTTTATCGACGAAAACGCACAAAAAGAGGACGTTGTAACCCTTGAGGACGATCTTCAGTATGAGGTCATTACCGAGGGAACGGGCGCAATTCCGCAAGAATCCGATACGGTCAGCGTTCATTATCATGGCACATTTGTCGACGGCACGGTGTTCGACAGCTCGGTCGATCGGGGCGAACCGATTGAGTTCCCGGTGACCGGTGTGATCCCCGGATGGTCGAAAGTACTTCAGATGATGAAAACCGGTGCGAAATGGAAAGTCTACATTCCACCGTCGCTTGCGTACGGTCCTTCCGGACGTGCGGGTATTCCACCCAACTCGCTTCTGATTTTTGAGATTGAGCTTCTCGATATTGTGACACAAGAGCAGTAACATTACATGTATGATGACAGAGACAGAAAAGGGGGACAGTTCAAAAGAGCAGTCCCCTTTTCGCATGGATTGCAATATTTGGAATTATAATTTCAACGAAAATTTAAAAGCCACTGCAGTACTATCCTCTGGCCCGGCTTTGCATTTTCAATAAATGAAAGCGAATTATTACATAGAATATTTCTATATGATATAGAAAAACAATAGGCTATAAAACATTTATTTTTTTATGTAAAAATGACAAACTCATTTTTTCATGAATAATTCAGGTTAGGAGCAAAGGGGTAAGAAACATATGAGAACACAAAAAATATATGTTATATTGTAACATATATTTTTCCATGACCACCAATAAAAAAACACACTCTGAAACATCCACTCCAAAAAACCCGAACCGGAACATACTGCTGCGGGTTTGAAATATGATGCGATAAAAACGGTCAAACGCATTGAGCTGCCCCGGAGTAGACGTATCCATAAGCTGCACATGTTTCGTTAAAAACCGTATAAACAGCGTACCGCCGCTAAAATCGTTTGCTCAAACGAGTTTTGGTTTTTATATTGTTTTTTCACGATTAATCGAACATCAGGCAGGGGAATCAACGATATGTATCAATTGGGATACGGCAGGGGATTACCACCGGCGGTGAAAACGCTGCTTATTGCAAATGGTGCCGTATTTGCCGTACAGGTGCTTGTGCCGGTCGCCAGGTGGAGTGCGATATTCGGACTTGTGCCCGCGCTGGTGAATCAACGGTTTATGGTGTGGCAGTTTTTCACCTATATGTTTTTGCATGGCGGATTCAGCCATATTTTCTGGAATATGTTCATGCTCTGGATGTTCAGCACTGAGCTTGAATATAACTGGGGCAGCAGAGATTTCATGAAATACTATCTCATCTGCGGTCTCGGCGGCGGTATACTTGTATGGATTACTGCAATGTTTGGGCTTTCGAGCTATACAGCGGCAACAGTCGGCGCATCAGGTGCGATTTTCGGTGTGCTTGTGGCATACGGCCTCATGTGGCCGAACCGGCTGATATTTATTATGGGTATCCTGCCCATGCGGGCGTGGCACATGGTGCTGATATTCGGTGGATTCGATCTTCTCAAAGGCATCAGCGGCAGCGCGGGTCATATCGCCGTTTTTGCCCATGTCGGCGGCGGTATTACCGGCTATATTTATCTGAAATACGGCTGGAGAATCATGGTTCATGTAGAACATTTCATAAACGGATTCAAAGCGCGTAAGTTCACTGTGACGGAGGGCGGCAGAAAAAAACAAAGCTGGCGTGATTCCGGTCGTCCGCATCCCGATATGGACGATGAGATCGACAGAATACTCGATAAGATCGCCCGAGAGGGAATGGATAGTCTTACCGACAGCGAGAAACGGCTGCTTGAAAGGGCTTCTAAGAAAAAGGATCGAAATGAATAACAATCTCAGGATTATAATATATCTTGTTGTCTTATGTGCGGCCATTTCACAGAGCGCAGCTCAGGAACATAACATCTATCTCAACGAAAACCTAAAACCGTTCCGGCTCGAGGGATTCATTTCGCCTGAGAAATGCGGGGAATGCCATGAGATGATATTTGATATGTGGAACGGTACACTGCATTCGCAGGCCTTCAACGATCCTTTTTTCCGAGCCGCATCAAAACTATTTGCGGACAATGTTACCGATCCCGGTGAGAAGGCCGATGCCGAACATTGTGTTTCCTGCCACAATCCCATCGCATACCGGTCCGGGCAGGTCAAAGGCTCCTCGGACAATTACGATAATGTGGACGATGTGACGAAATACGCCATTTCATGCGATATGTGTCACAGTGTCAGTGAAATTGTCGAGCGCCGGAATGCATATTTCAATACCTCCCCAGGGAACAACGAGGACGATCCCGGTGTGAAACGCGGGCCACGTGACGATTCCATGCCCATGTATCATGAGGCGGCATATTCAGAGATTCATACGTCCTCTGAGTTTTGCGGATCGTGCCACAATGTTTTTCATTTGTCATATCTTACCAAGCTCGAGGGCACCTACGATGAATGGTACGCCAGCCCTTACAACAACGCCGACGAATCCAAGGTCGTGACCTGTCAGGACTGCCATATGCGTCAGGCCCCCGGCATCCCCTCGACCGGCATGACCGAACGTCCCGATTTCCCCGGACAGTCGGCGCTGTTCGGCAAGGAACGTCCCCATGTTTACCGTCATTCGGTTATCGGCGCAAACGCATTTACTCCCGTTCTCTTGGGAAATCCCGAGCGAGCCGAACGTGCGGTGGAGCGTTTGCAACATGCGGCTGTCCTCGTCATAACCGTGCCGGAGAGCGGCGGCAGTCTCTCGTCCTTCACTGTACGCGTATCGAACGAGGGTGCAGGGCACATGCTTCCAACCGGTGTAACCGAATACCGCCAGATGTGGCTTGAGGTTGAGGTGACCGACCGTAGCGGAAAAACGCTCTACTCCTCGGGAAAACTGAATGACGACGGCAGTCTGCCGGACGGTGTTCACATTTTTAACACAGTGTTCGGCGATTCCGGGGGAAATCCCACGTTGAATGTCGCGGAAGCGGCGGTAATGCTGACCGATCACCGTATTCCCCCCAAAGGATATTCCGACGAATCGTTTTACACCGCCGAACCGCTGAACAAACCGCTTACGATTAAAGCGAAACTCAATTACCGCTCGCTTGATCCCGCGGTTGTCGAACTTCTGCTGGGAGAGAAAAAAGAGGTTCCCGTTGTGGTCATGGCGGACTCGGAAAAACACATCGAATAAGCGATTACGCTTCTCATACAGGTTCGGCAGTTATTTCAGAAGAGCGGGACGGTCATTGAAATGCAAAATAGGCGAGTACGGCGGCAGATAATGTCAGCGATGCAATTCTGAATCTGTCGAACCGCGGGCGGAGTACATGACGTTTTATACCCCGCGAAAACGCATCAGCGTTTTGTGATGCCCGGAGCGCGTGTTTGGGAATGGTATCGTTGTGCGATTCGGTGCGGCTCCCTGCGAACAGGATACGCTGGACGTCATCGAAGCATTTCACATGGACAGTGAGATGCGCCAAACGTTCGTATGTATCATTACGGAGCATACAGACAACACGGGCGTCGGAAATTGTTACCGTGAACACATAATCGGCGCCGTTTATGCCGTCTGCAAGGGTGAAGCCCGCTCCGGTTAGCGTCGATGCAATCGAATCTTTCGCACGTGCCGAGAGCGCATAACCGCCTGAATATGAGATAACCGCGGTTTTCGGGGGGCCGCCGTATGTCGTAGGCACATTGCTGCGGATAAGCGAGACGATCCCGTCGGTTAAGAGACGGGTGAGGAAATCGTAATCGTTAGGAACTGCATCGTCAGCACCATATGTACAAAGCGGACATGCAACCAGAATAGCCGTAACGAGTACCGCTGTCGCGCAGACAGTCAAACGGATTTGTCTCATCGTTTTCATAAAATGAAGATAATACCGCTTCAGAGTGAAACCAATAGAAAAGAAACAAGAATACGGGTCATCCAAGAAAGCCCTTGACTTAAGGTACGCTTTATATTCTATTACGGATTAAACCCTTTCGGATTCGGAGAATGTTTGCAATGATGCACGTTTTGTTGTATAGTCTGGCGGCGATTGTGGGTTTTGTTCTACTCCTTTTTTTATTGCCGGTGAAAATTTATGGCCATTCTGCGGGTGGGGCCGAGACGCAGCTTACGGCAACGGGTCGGATTATGGTGTTTGCCGGGCTGTTCGGCGGCGGATTCGAATACCGGCTTGAGGAGTATATTTTAACAGTGCGGCTGCTTTCGTGGAATGCATTGACATTTCACATCAAGCCGTCCGGGGAAGACGAATCCGAAAAGCAGAAAAAGGAAAAGGCTGAAAAAAAAGATGAAGAAAAAGAGAAAAAACCGCTCACCGACAGAATCCGGTCATTTTACGGCAAAAGTATCAAATACAAGGACATAGCCGCTCAGACACTGCCTGACCTGTACAGGATTATCAGAATCGACCGGTTTTCGGCCTACGTTCGGTTCGGTTTCAGCAATCCGGCGCTGACCGGTAAACTCATCGGCATCATTTTCATTGTGAATGGCATATTGCCGAAGCCGTTCAAAATAACCCAGTCGTGGGATTTCACAAAAAGCACGCTGAACGGTGAACTCGATGCAAGGGTAACGTTTTTCTTCCATAGATTTTGGATTACACTTATGCAGCGGATACCGCTGATTATAGGCATTATCAGAGAACATAAACGGGAAAAATTCTATTCCGATAACAACACGCTTGCCATTCAGGAGGTATGACGTATGGACATCAGTAAAATTGCAAAAGAAGTAATGGAGCAGATCAAAGAAACCGTCCGTTCCGAAACGGTTGTCGGCGAACCGGTTCAGGCGGAAGAATCGGTTATTATACCGGTATCCAAAGTGACATTCGGATTCGGTGTCGGAGGCGGCGAAAACACTGAAAACACTGATAAAGGTTCTGGCGGTGGTGCGGGATGCGGCGCAACGATTGAGCCGGTCGCGTTTGTTGTGGTGTCGAAAGGCAAGGCGCAGATTCTTCCGCTCAAAAGCCGCGAGGCGACAGTAACGCGCGTTATTGATCTTGTTCCGACTGTGATCGATGCCATTAAAGGGATGAAATCTGGCAAAAGCCAAAAAGAAAAAACGCCGGAAGCGGAACCGAAAGGGGGAGTTGGACCGAAAAGGGGAGCGAAAAAATAATCAAAAATTCATAACTCGTTAAGGATACGATGAAAAAAGTTGCATTTCAGGGGGAGCTTGGCGCATTCAGCGAGCTTGCCGCACATGAATATTTCGGTAACGGCGTATTGTTTATCCCGAAAGAAACGTTTTCGGGGGTGTTCGAGTCGGTTGTTTCCGGCGAGACGGATCACGGTGTCCTGCCGTTCGAAAATTCACTGACCGGCAGCATACATGAAAATTACGATCTTATGCTCGATCACGATCTTGTTATTACCGGCGAGATAAAGCTTCGGATAGTGCACAATTTGATTGTGAACAAAGGAGTGAAACGATCCGATATCAGGCGCGTGTATTCACATCCGCAGGCGCTCTCGCAATGCAAGGACTTCCTTGCCGGACTCGGCGGGGTGGAGCTTATCAGCGTCTATGATACCGCCGGCGCCGCGCGTGAACTGAAGAAGAGCGGGTCTACCGAAGATGCTGCTATCGCGAGCGCTCAGGCCGCGGTTGATTACGATCTCGATATTCTCGAAACGGGTATCGAGTCCAATCACATGAATTACACGCGGTTTCATGTGCTGTCGAGAGAACTGAACGAAGAGGCTGAGGACTCGAAAACCTCGATTGTCTTTTCGATGAAAAACATTCCCGGCGGCCTGTTTAAAAGTCTCAGTGTGTTCGCGCTCCGGGATATCGACCTCTATAAGATCGAATCGCGTCCCCTGCACGGAACGCCCTGGAAGTACATATTTTATCTTGATTTTGACGGTGATATCAGGCAGGATGTAATAAAAAAAGCCATCGTGCATCTCGAGGAGATTGCGGCGTTTCTGAAAATTTTGGGCTCCTACCCGAAAGGAAAAGAAGTGACCGGGCAAATTCAGGAAAGAAACACGCAATGAGGGAACATGGATATTTTGATAATTCGATTCAGCTCGCTCGGCGATGTAGTCCTGACTTCGGCTGCGGTCGAAGCGTTGAAACAACATTTCCCGGAATCCCAAATTCACTATCTCACCAAAAAATCGTACGCTCAGCTTTTTGAGAACGATGAGCGGATTTACCGAACGACCGGCATCGAAGGCGGCGAGAACCCGTTTAAAATAGCAGGTTTACTCGGGCAGAAGCGTTTCGACGCGGTTGTTGATCTTCACAGTTCAATTCGCAGCAGGATTGTAACGTCGATTCTCGATACCCCGCAAAAACTTTGTGTAAAAAAACATTCGGCAGAACGGCGCCTGATGGTACTGTCGCGGAACAAATACCGCCGCAGTTTTGACGTGCTCGGCAGCATTATGGACACGCTGAAACCGCTTGGAATATCCGCAGGTGAAATGCCGAAAATATATGCCGACAAATCATCCGCCGATGTCGCGCGTGAGCTTTTGAATATACGGCATGGTGAACGGGAATATAAAATAATCGGCATCGCCCCGGGGTCGCGCCACGCGGCCAAGCGGTGGAATGAACAATCGTATGCCGGACTTGCCGACGCTGTTTCATCGTTCGGCGATATGCCGGTATTTATCGGCGACAGTGCTGACTGCGAGCTTATCGACCGTATCGGCGCCATGATGAAAACAGAACCGTTTTCACTCGCCGGTAAAATTGATCTAAAAACAACCGCCGCTGTGATATTGCACCTCGACAGTTTGGCGACTAACGACAGCGGTCCCATGCACATCGCAGGAGCGCTCGGCGTACCGTGCGTTGCTGTTTTCGGCCCGACACATCCCGTGCTCGGTTTCTGTCCGGGATATCCGTCCGTATCTATCATTCATTCCGGTGCCGAATGCAGTCCGTGCAGCGTTCACGGGCAGGCGCCGTGCAGAAAGCCCCGCCAATTTTGCATGGACGATATTGCTGTCGAAACGGTTGTCGATTCAATATACGGCGAGAAAAAAAAGGTTGACTAATGCACTCAATATCATATATTTTAATTTTACATTTGTTTGCAGCGCCGATTCAAATCTGCGATACCTATTAGATTGTTTCATACGGTGGAAAGGGACCGTTTTTCATGGATGTTTTTATTGCACGGCAGCCGATTTTCAATAAGAGAATGAAAGTGTTTGCGTATGAGCTTTTATTTCGTGTCGGCCGTGAAAACAAATTTTCAGAGGTGGACGGCGATATTGCGACCTCGAGCGTAATCACGGACAGCTTCCTTGTCATCGGCATGGATTCGCTGATCCGTGGACGGAAAGCGTTCATTAATTTCACCGAAAATCTGCTCATGGATGAAACGGCGACCATCCTTCCGAAAGAGGATATTGTAATCGAGCTGCTCGAAGACATCATGCCAAGCAAAGGCATTATAAGCGCCTGTAGGAAACTACGCGAACTCGGATATACGCTGGCTCTCGACGATTTTGTGTTTGAGCCGAAATTCCAGCCGCTGATCGACCTTGCCCATATCATTAAAGTCGATTTTAAGATTTCGGATGTATGGGAGCGCGCAAATATTGTGCGGAGATTCGGACATAAAGGTATCAAATTTCTCGCCGAAAAGGTCGAAACGCAGCAGGAATTCGACGACGCGGTCAAGATGGGCTACGCCTATTTTCAGGGATACTTTTTCAGCAAACCGCAGATAATTTCCAGCAAGGATATTCCCGGGAACAAGATTGCCCAGCTTAAGATTTTGCGGGAGGTCAATAAACCGGATATCAATTTCAACAAAATCGAACAGATTGTGAAAAGCGATGTGTCCATCGCGTTCAAACTGCTTAAATTCATCAACTCCGCATTTTTTGCGTTCAGCACGGAGATTCATTCGGTGAAACAGGCGCTTGTACTTATGGGTGTCCGCGAAATCCGTAAATGGGTATCGCTCATCATTCTGCGCGGAATGGCATCCGACAAGCCCGAGGAAATTCTGGTAATTTCGCTTGTGAGAGCGCGGTTTTGCGAACTCATTGCAAAGGATGCAGGGATCGAGGACCGAAGTACGGATATGTTTTTTATGGGCATTTTTTCATTAATCGATACGATGATGAGCCGGCCGATGGAGGAAATATTGAACGATCTTCCTCTTCCGACAGATATCAAAGGCGCGCTTTTACAGGAAGAAGGTTTTATCCGGGATTTATTTGAACTCATAGTCGCCTATGAGGATGCCGACTGGGACAAAATCACCGTATTGACCGAAAAGAACAACATTCCTAAAAACAACTTGCATGATTACTATATGAAATCACTGGGCTGGGCAAACCAGTTCCTGTATACATAGCCGCGCCGCGCATCACATAAACCCTCGGGCGAACATGTTCCGGGGGCATAAGGAAAACAAGCATGAAAATAATTGCCATTTCAGGTAGTCCGCGAGCGGGGAAAAATACCGACACGCTGCTGAATATCGCACTCGACATCCTCGAACAAAAAGGAATCGAGACAGAGTTCATATCTCTTGCCGGGAAGCGAATCCTTACCTGTACAGCCTGCATGGGATGTGTGAACGATAACCGCTGTGTACTTGAGGACGATTTCAATCCCATATACCGCGCTATGCTCGATGCGGACGGTTTCATCGTGGGCTCGCCGGTCTATTTCGGTTCCGCAACCGCCGAGCTCAAAGCGCTCCTCGACCGTGCCGGATATGTCGCCCGCAAGAACGGCCATCCTTTCAACCGCAAGGTCGGCGGCCCGGTGGTTGTCGCACGCCGTGCCGGGCAGAACTTTACATACGCCCAGCTTCTAATATGGTTCATGATCAACGGCATGATTGTTCCCGGCAGCACCTACTGGAATATCGCGTTCGGTTCCCATTCCTGCGATGTCGAGGATGACAGGGAGGGTGTCGCTACAGTCACCGCGTTCGCCGAGAACATTGCCTGGCTCCTCTCGAAACTCTCAGAAAAATAACAGCATGAAAAAAAGAGTTTGGAAAACTTCACTCAGGTGTTATAATATACACCATGTTCGACATCTATCTTTCATGCATCATACGGTAGGATGAACCGTTCACCCATGAAAAGACCCGACACATTCGTATCGTTCGATGTGGAAACCACCGGCCTCGACCCGAACCGCGACGAAATCATCGAGATCGGCGCGGTCAGAGTTGACCGTGGGGAGATTGTCGGCGAGTACGCAGAGCTTGTAAATCCCGGCCGGCCGATTCCCGGTTTTATCACACATCTCACCGGTATCAATGACCGTGATGTGGCTGGCGCCGAATCGATAGGGACAGTTATCCCGACATTTCTCGATTTTGCCGAGGGATATGTTTTGCTTGGGCAGAATGTATCGTTCGACATATCGTTTCTCAACGCCAGAGGTATGGTCTACCGCGGGCCGTACATCGATAATATCGATCTTGCGCGTATCATGCTTCCGCACCTTTACTCATACAGCCTTGAAAATCTGATCGATTATTTCGACATCAAAACGGCGGACAGACATCGTGCGCCGGACGATGCCAAAGCGACCGCTGAGATTTTTATCCTACTGCTCGACATGCTCGGGGAGACGCCGGACGATTTTGTCAATAAACTTTTTAAACTGTCGAGCCGTTCGAAAAGCGCATTCGGAGCGGTTCTAGAAGCCGAACTGAAATTGCGGCTCGAAACGGATGCGCGGAAAGAATCAAAAAAACGACCGTTAAAAAAGTATCCTAAACCAGCCGAACCGCTGGGCGATAATATCTACGGCGACTTTGAAAATCTCGACAGCGGCCCGCCGGCCGAGAATCCCGCGGTCGATCCGGCTGAGATTGCAGCGATGCTTTCCGGCGGAGGCGGCCTGGCGAAATACCATACGGCGTATGAGGAGCGTGAGGGTCAGATCGGGCTGGCAACCAGGATTGCCGGTGCGTTCAACGATTCCGAAATCATGCTTGCAGAGGCGGGTACCGGAATCGGGAAGTCGATTGCGTATCTCATTCCCGCGGTTGTCTGGGCTCAGCAGGCGAAACAGCGGGTAGTAATCTCAACCAACACGAAAAACCTTCAGGAGCAGCTTTTTACCACTGATATCCCGTTAGTGGGAAACATGCTTACAGAACCGTTCCGTGCGGTTATCCTGAAAGGCCGCGGCAATTATATTTGCCGAAACCGGTGGAAACATATCGAGGATGCCCCGGATAGATTACTCTCGAAAAAGGAGCACAGTCTGCTCCTGCCGGTCGCCTCGTGGCTGACATCGACCAGAACCGGTGACCTGTCCGAGACAGGTTTTTTCCCGTTGCTTGCGGAAAGCGGGCTCATGGAGAAAATCAATTCCGACAGCTCAATGTGTCTCGGTTCACGCTGCAAATTCCGCGAAAAATGTTTTGTCAACCGGATTAGAAAAGCCGTTCAAGTGTCACATGTCATCGTCGTGAATCATTCCCTCGTGTTTTCCGATATGGTTTCCGGCGGCGGTGTGCTTGGGCAGTATAACCGCATCGTGTTCGACGAGGCCCACAATGTCGAAAAAACTGCCATTCGGTTTTTAGGTGTCACACTTAATCATTACCGTGTTCGCAGGATACTGAATCACCTCTTATCTAAGAACGGACAGGCTCACGGCCTTTTGCCGACCCTTGGCGACTGGGTCGACGATATGACGAAAGCGTTTCCCGTGTTTGCGCCGAATAAATCCACTGTTGGAAGGGCGGTGGACTGTGTCGAGGAGGCGCATGCGGCGCTGAACGGTTTGTTCGATAATCTATATTTTGCGGTCCGCGCCGAGGCGAATAAATCGCGCGGCGGTCATGACGGTAAGTTCAGGTATTTTGCCGGTAGCGCAGTATTTGCCGATAATTTCAATTATGTGGACGCTTTTACCGATGCGCTGAATAGGCTGATTTCTGCGGTGAACGACGTCATGCTAATTGTATCCGCAGCCTCTGAAAGCAGGCTCAACATGAAAGAAGAGCTTCTGTTCGAGATCGAGGATATCAAAAACAGCCTTCAGGGAGTGGTGAACGACCTTGAATTTCTCATCGCAGCAGAGGGTGTAAACGTATTCTGGTTCGAATTCAACGACAAACATTCGTTCTACTCGCTGAGAATCAACAGCGCACCGCTCAATGTGGCCGAAAAACTCGCGTATGGACTGTATGATAAAATGGAAACGGTTGTCATGACCTCTGCTACGCTCACTGTCGCGGGCGATTTTACCTACATTGAAAACCGGCTCGGTGTCGATCTCGACAAACGTGAGCGTATCTCCGAATTCATTGCGCCGTCACCGTTCGATTACGATACCCAGTCGGCGGTCGTTGTTCCCTCGTTCGTACCGTCCCCGAAAGCAGAATCATTCATTACGGAGACGAATGAGGTCATTTATGCCCTCGCGAAAAATCTCGAACGCGGCATGCTTGTACTGTTCACCTCCCGCGGCCATCTGAATCAGTCGTATATGGAACTCCGTGACAGGCTGACCGGCAGCGGCACTACTCTCCTTGCGCAGGGGATAGACGGTTCCCGAACATCCATCCTGACACGGTTCCGGAAAGAGACCGGTTCGGTGTTGTTCGGGACCGATTCGTTCTGGGAGGGGGTGGATGTGCCGGGCAATGCGCTCGAGATTGTAGTCATCGTCCGGCTGCCGTTCGCAGTCCCGACCGATCCGGTCGTTCAGGCGCAGATGGAGGAGGTCGAAAAAGCGGGCGGCAATGCCTTTATGGATTTTTCAATCCCCGAGGCCGCGATCAAACTCCGTCAGGGCGCGGGACGTCTTATCAGGCACCGTACCGATAAAGGCGCGGTCGTGATGCTCGACAACCGCATTATAACGACCCGCTACGGGTCGGTTTTCAGGAAATCCCTCGCCGGAAAACAGCTCGAGGCGGACAGCATGGAAACGCTGATCGGAAAACTTGCACAGCTTTTTTAGGTATTGATACCTTATATAAATCTTAAAATTCAAGGATGGATAGAGTGAATTTCAGAAAAATTGTCAGTTGTTTTCAGTGGACAAAATATTTTATACCCATTATCATTCTGCTTTTATCCTTCAATAATGCATATGCGTCGGGTAATTATTCTATCAATATAACAATTGATCCGGAAAATTATCTATTATCAGGGAATGGAGAGGTGTTATTCGTAAATAATAGTCTGTTTCCTATTAATAAACTCATGG
>CAZCDQ010000062.1:0-19218 GCA_964497605.1 uncultured bacterium | reverse complement strand
AAGACGCCGTTTAAGAATAAATACAATATTCAAAAGGCAGTCATTGTGAAATGACTGCCTTTTTTTGTGCGTTTCTGCGACCGATTATATTGAATCAAGTTGAATGAAATGGTGGAAAAACGTTTAACCGACTGTATTAATCGGCCTTCCGCTCAGGTAAGCGTTTATATTTTCTACAAGCTTATTCATCAGCCGTCCTCTCGCCGCCTTTGTCGCCCATGCATAGTGCGGTGTGATGACACAGTTTTTGGCGGTGAGAAGCGGATTGTCTGCGGCGGGCGGTTCGGCGCTGAGAACGTCCACACCCGCGCCGGCTATACGGCCGCTGTTCAGCGCGTCTGCAACATCCTGCTCGTTCAGCAGCGGGCCCCGTCCGGTGTTGATGAGAAAGGCGGACTTTTTCATGAGGTTGAGACTTTTCGCATTCACAATCTCTTTCGACTGCGGTGTCAAAGGGCAGTGAAGGCTCACCACGTCGCTTTCTGAAAACAGCTCTTTAAGTCCTACCCTTGTCACTCCGGAATCGCCGATTTCTTTGTGTTTATTGTTCGCAATCACGTTCATACCGAACGCCTGCGCCAGTTTCGCAGTCGCCCGCCCGATCCTGCCGTATCCGATTATACCAATGGTGAGACCGTCCAGCTCGACAAGCGGTTTTTCGTGATAGGTGAAATCGATGCTATTTGTCCACCGGCCGTTCCGGACAGTTTCGAAATGATATCCCACCTGAAAGGTCAGCTCCAACAGAAGCGAAAACACCATCTGCGCCGCCGAGTTCGTCGCATATTCGGGCACATTGGTCACTATGACACCACGCTCGGAAGCGGCCGCTGTATCGACAACGTTATATCCGGTTGCCATGACGCCGATATATTTGAGATCGGAAAGCTGTTCGATGATCGTTCGGTCGAGCACGGTCTTATTTGTCAAAACGATTTCGACGCCCACGGATCGGCTTACAACTTCAGCCGGCGGGGTTCTGTCATAAATCTTGCACGAGCCGAGGGATTCGATACTATCCCAGCTCAGGTCTCCGGGATTCAGTGTGTAGCCGTCCAGTATGACGATTTTCGGTTTGTCAGTCATTCTTATTTAGTCCTTTCAGAAAAAAGCCCTGCGAATACGGATGTATGTTCACAAGGCGGAATTCATATAAAAATAAACAGAATTTACAGAACTAACAAAAAAATATTCGGTTATCCCGTTAGCTAAGCATATTACAATATCATGTATGAATTTCCTGAAAAAGTATACTTATTCTTGTATCTTGCTTATTAAAGGGGATAACCGGAAAAAAATATCATGTAACTCATGTTTACCCTGTCCAACAATATAGTCATTATCATGTTTTTGTAATTTTCAATAGACATGATTTACAAGATTAACAAGATAAAAATTTAAATCAAATTTTGTTAAATATATAAACCCCGTCTATTACTCTTTTATTAAGCCTTAAAAAATAGGTTCATTTATTAACCGCCGAAAAATTTTGAGATCGCTTCGAATCTCATAAAATCGTTAAACGTAATATACAACATCAGTGTGAGAAGCACCAGCGATCCCGCTTGCTGAAGGCGCAGTTTCATTTTTTCGGATACTTTTCTACGTGTTACTGCCTCGACAAGAAGAATGAATATATGGCCTCCGTCCAGAACCGGAAAGGGCATTAGATTCAATACACCGAGATTGATGCTGATAAACGCGGTGAAACTCATAAGCGATGCAAATCCGGTTTTTGCTGTTTCGCCCGCCATCTGGGCAATCATAACAGGGCCGCCGATCAGTTTTGCCGACATCCGTCCGGTTATGAGTTTCCAGAAGAAATCAAGCATGAGCCTCGCAAGATAGGCCGTATTTTCCACCGAAAGCACAGCGGATTCGACAACTCCGACATCGCGGTTTGAATACATGAGAGACGCCCCGATCCTGCCAACCGTTTTTTTTGTGCCGTCAGGCTGATCCAACGCCGTATGACCGATATGTACCGGCAACTGTATTTCGGAGCCGTTCCGTAATAGGGTAAATGTCATTTCCGTGTCCGGATTGGCCTGAATGATTTTGCTCATCTGATACCAGCCGGACACCTCAGTACCGCCGATAGCGGTCACAATGTCGCCGTCCTGAAAACCTGCCTCGTCCGCCGGACTGTCCTCGATAATCCCAAGCTGCGCCTCGAAATACGGCGAAATACCAAAATCCTCTTTTTCTTCGAGGTTTCTTGGAGCGGTAAACGATTTCGTCATACCGTCGGACTCCACGGTAATCGTTGCATTATCGTTCATATAGAACGGCAGTAGAATTTCGTCGAATCGTTCAATTATTTTGCCCTGAACCTCAAGAACCTTATCGCCCGAGCGCAAACCCATCTCATATGCCATCGTTCCGGCCTCTACATCGCCGATAACAGTGGTTTCCTCGGGGACGCCTTTGACCATGAACAGGAAAAAGAATATCACAACCGCGGCGATAATATTCATAAAACTCCCGGCAGACAGCACCGCAATTTTCAACCATGACGGTTTTCCGCGGTAATCTTTCGGATTGTATTCGACATCCTCCGACTCCACCTCGCCGAAATCTTCCTGCCCGGTCAGCTTAACATATCCCCCAAACGGAATAGCGGATATGCAATAATCCGTCTCACCGAGTTTCAATCCTATCAGCCGCGGTGGAAGACCGATGCTGAAACGTTCGACACCGATGCCGCCGAGTTTCGCAATTGTGTAATGCCCGAGTTCGTGGACGAGAACAAGAAGACTGAGCACAAAAAGAAAGGCTATTATAGTTGTCATTCGTTATTCCATATTAATATTTGTTTATAGTATTACATCATTTCAATCATTCGACGCTTGGCGTTACGGTCGGTTTCAATGAGTTCCTCGACGGAGGGTTTCGCGATAAAGTTATGTTCCTCCACAACACGGCCCGTCAGTTCGGCGATCTCCATAAAGGAGATTTTACCGTTTACAAACGCCTCGACCGCCTGTTCGTTCGCCCCGTTCATCGCTGCGGTCGCGGTTCCCCCTTTCGCAAGTGCATCGTATGCAAGCCTCAGGCACGGAAACCGCTCAAAATCCGGCGGCTCGAACGAGAGCGTAAACGGTTTCGTAAAATCGAGCCCGCCGTACGGTGACGGCAGCCGTTTCGGATCGGTCATGGCATATTGAATTGCAAGCCGCATATCAGGTTTCGAAATTTGCGACAGGAGCGATCCGTCAACATATTCTACAAACGAATGAGCTATCGACGTTCTGTGTATGGTCACATCGATTCGGTCTCCCGGAATTCCGAACAGGTGGCTCGCCTCAATAACCTCAAGCCCTTTGTTCATCATAGTTGCCGAGTCGATAGTATTTTTCGTACCCATATCCCAGGTCGGATGGTTCAGCGCCTGTTTAACCGTAACATGTTTTAGTTCGTCAATTCTTTTATCGGCGAACGGTCCGCCGGAGGCGGTAAGAATAAGCCGTTTCACACCCGCGAGGTCGCCGTTCATACACTGGTAAATAGCGCTCATCTCACTGTCGATCGGAACGATGCGACTGCCGTGCTTCCGCATCGTCTTCATAACGATCGAACCGGCCATAACCATTGTCTCCTTATTGGCCAGAAGCACATCTTTTCCGTTTTCGAGGGCGGTTAAAGTCGGAACCATACCCGCAGATCCCACAAGACCATTCACGACACCGTCCACATCAAAAGATTCGATCATCTCCCGCATACCCCCGGCACCCTCGTAAACCTTTGTCAATGAACCGATCCGGGTACGCACCTCTGCGGCGGCTTCCGGCTTGTCCATGGACACAGCCTCTGGCCTGAACCGTTCGACCTGCTCACACATAGTATCGACAGAGCTGTCTGCAGCGAGTCCAACAGCGGAAAAATGGTCCGGATTCGAGCCGATAACATCAAGACTGGACCGTCCAATTGAACCGGTCGATCCCAATATAATAAAGCGTTTCACTTGTTTCATCCGTTCAGCAATAAGAACATATCGAAATATAAACATAAACCGCCGGCGAGGCGAATATGAGACTGTCAAAACGATCCAGAATTCCGCCGTGCCCTGGAATAATATGGGATGAATCTTTCACACCGAAATCTCGTTTTACCACTGATTCGGCGAGGTCGCCTGCCTGCCCTGAAAGTGCTGTGACAACCGCAATTGCGATAAAATGGGCGGTATAGGACATATCAACTGTGATACCGTATATGACCCCGAACAGTAATGCGCCGACAATTCCTCCAACGAATCCTTCGACCGTTTTTTTCGGGGACACACTCGGGAAAAACCGATGTTTTCCAAATGCTCGTCCGGTGAAATACGACGAGGTATCGAACACCCAGATCATCAGGAGCACGTACAGAGGCAAAAAACGGCCCTGCGTGCCAAGCATCGCTGTATCCGACTGCGCGATTCGTATCAGAAACGTCAGAAACAGGGCGGGATAGACAGCCGCCATAAGCGACAGCGCGATGTGACTGAGTTTGTCCGTTTTCCCGGAAGTGATCTCAATGACAAACGCAACGAACAGCGCCGCAGTAATAATATATGCCGGATGTGCCGTATCTGCGAACGCAGTGTCCGCAATCAACGCTAATCCGGCAGCATATCCGGTCAATTTATGCGCCCAGCCGGCCGCATTACCGAACATCCGGTACAATTCCCACTGGGCGAGTACCGTTATCAGCGACACAAACACATACAGTGCAATCCCTTTTGTCCAAAATATCCAGATAATGATCGGGCCGAAAATCAACGCGGCGATTACCCGCTGCAACAGCGAGCCGTTTTTTTGTTCGGACGCGTTCATTGCGATTTCACTTTTTGCTTCAAAAATTTACTGATGACTTTTTTGCCGATTCCGTTGAGCTGCTGACTCGTTTTCCCGAACCGGCGTTCCCGTGCGGAAAAGGAATCAAGCGCATTTACAAAATCGGATTCGGAAAAATCCGGCCACATAACGTCCGATACCCACAGTTCAGTATATGCAAGCTGCCAAAGCAGGAAATTGGACAGCCTGAATTCCCCGGACGTACGAATCAAAAGATCGGGATCGGGAATGCCCGCGGTATCAAGACAGGATTCGAATAAATCCGGATCGATATTCTCCCGTTTTATCGCACCGGATTCCACCTTTTGAGCAATTTTCTTCACAGCCCGTACAATCTCACCTCTGCCTCCGTAATTAAGCGCCAGAATCAGTGTAAGTCCGTCGTTACGGGAGGTTCGTTCAGCAGCCTCGTCCAGCGCCTGACGGCTTTTTTTCGGAAGAACGGAAATGTCTCCTATGGTTTTAATCTTCACGCCGTTGGCATTGAGATCGTCAATTTCGTGTTTAAGCGTTTCGGCGAGTAGTTTCATAATCCCCATCACTTCACCGACAGGGCGGTTCCAGTTCTCAGAGGAGAATGTATACAGCGTCATATACCCAATTTTCAAGTCCCCTGCCACTCGCACGATCCTACGTACTGTCTTGATCCCCGCACGGTGCCCCTCTACCCGCGATAGATTCCGCTGTTTCGCCCACCGCCCGTTACCGTCCATGATGACAGCTATATGTTCCGGAAGCCGTCGCCCGGAAAAATGTTTTTTTATTTTCTCAAGATTCATATTTCTGGGTGTTTTTCCTGTTTCGGATGATGGCTTTCATCTCTGCAATTGTTTTTTGGGGAACTTTACGCGAATTCAGCATACGATTAAAGCTCCTGTTCCTACCCCGACCGTGCCAATCGGAACCGCCGGTGATCAGTAGTCCGTATTTATCGGCCAGCTTTTCGTAATAGAGCTGTTTTTCCTGGACATGGAGGGGATGAATCGCCTCGACGCCCATAAGACCATACTCTTTGAGTTCCAAGATGAGTTCGTCTCTGTCCAGAATACCCGGATGCGCAAGAACGGGTATACCGCCGTAATTAAGAATAAGTTCAATCGCCTCGGCTGGTTTTACTTTATATTTCGGCACATACGCCGGACCGTCCGAACCGATATACCTGAAAAACGCTTCACCGTAGGTATCGATCAGTTCCTCAGATAAAAGCGCCTCGGCAATGTGCGGGCGGCCGATCGGCGCGCCGTGAGCGATCCTGAAGACGGTATCTATACGGATATCCATGCCGATCTTATTAAGGTTTTTTACAATTTCCTCGGCGCGTTCTTTTCGTTTCTCTTTGAAGAACTCGATACGCTTGATAAAATCGGGATGCTGATAATCCATGAAATATCCGAGAATATGGATATCGTCGTTATTGTCTACCGACGAAAGCTCGATACCGGGAATAATCTCGACGGGCTTTTCTTTAGCGGCTTCGATTGCGCGGGAAACGCCTTTCACTGTATCGTGGTCGGTAATGGAAATCGTTTTATATCCCGCGCCGAGCGCAGCCTCGACCAACTCTTCCGGTGTGTCTTTCCCGTCCGAACAAATGGAATGCAAATGGAGATCTATGGTTCCATTGAGCATAATTTACCTTTAACGTTTAATATTAATCATAGAAATATAAATATAGATATTATAAACGAATAAGTCAAACAATAAGACGGAAACTGGAATCGCGGCGGACTTCTGCCGGAATATATAAAAAACAGCAGAAGTAATGAATAATTCCCCTTGTCATCTCTTGACTTCCGTGCTCGATTTTCGTAAATTTAGAATCTATAATAGCAAGGAAGAGTTTAATATTTTTTTCTCCCCGATTCACATTATGTGGAACATAAAATGCTACACATACATCAAAATATTCTTATATCTTTTACCTGAAAAGGAGACGTAATGAGCAGGAATATGATAACCATTGACGGTAACACCGCTGTGGCTAATGTTGCGCACGCGATTAATGAAGTCATCGCGATTTACCCAATAACACCTTCATCCGGTATGGGCGAAGTTGCCGATGAACGTTCGGCGAAAGGATTGAAGAATATCTGGGGAACAATCCCCCACGTTTTAGAAATGCAATCGGAAGGCGGCGCTGCCGGGGCTGTTCACGGCGCACTTACGACCGGAGGGCTCAGTACGACGTTTACCGCCTCTCAGGGTCTTCTTCTCATGATTCCGAACATGTTTAAAATCGCGGGCGAGCTGACTCCGACAGTATTTCATGTTTCGGCCAGAACGGTGGCAACCCATGCGCTTTCGATTTTCGGCGATCATTCGGATGTAATGGCGGTTCGTTCGACCGGGTTTGCGATAGTTGCATCCGCAAGTGTTCAGGAAGCGCAGGATATGGTGCTTATCACCCAGGCGGCGACGCTTGAGTCGCGCATTCCGTTCGTTCATTTCTTTGACGGTTTCAGAACGACGCACGAGATTGCAAAAATCGAAGAGCTTACAACCGACGATATGCGTGAAATGATAGATTTCAAATTCGTTTCCGAACACCGGAAACGCGCACTCACACCTGATAGACCAACTATCAAGGGAACTGCTCAGAATCCCGATGTCTTCTTCCAGAGCCGCGAAACAGTCAACAAATACTATGACGCCACACCGGACATTGTCCAAAAAGCTATGGATAAATTCGCGAAAATCGTGGGCCGCAGTTATCATCTGTTCGATTATGTCGGTGCGCCCGACGCCGAGCGTGTCATTGTCTCCATGACATCCTCATGCGAGACCATTCACGAAACGGTTAACCATCTTGTATCGAAAGGCGAAAAGGTCGGTCTGATAAAAGTGCGTCTTTACCGTCCGTTCGCATCCGAGGCATTTGTTGCAGCCCTTCCGGAAACAGTGAAATCGATTGCTGTTCTCGACAGAACCAAAGAACCGGGCGCAGTCGGTGAACCGCTCTATCTCGATGTCTGCCTTGCGCTGGATGAGGTTCTCGATGCAGGCAAAGGTTCACTCAAAGCAAAACCTGAGGTTTTCGGCGGCCGTTACGGTTTGTCGTCGAAAGATTTGAGTCCAGCGATGGTTAAAGCGGTATTCGACAATCTGAGCGCATCCAAACCGAAAAATCACTTCACGGTCGGTATCAACGACGATGTCACAAACACAAGCATTCCGGTCGATTACTCTTACTCAACCGAGAAAAAAGGATTCAACGCGATGTTCTATGGTCTCGGATCGGACGGAACCGTCGGTGCGAACAAGAACACGATCAAAATCATCGGCGAGAACACCGACAATTACGCTCAGGGTTATTTCGTGTACGATTCGAAAAAAGCCGGCGCTATGACCGTATCTCACGTACGGTTCGGTCCCTCGCTCATCCGGAAACCGTATCTTATCGATCGTGCGAATTTTGTGGCATGCCACAATTTCTCGTTTCTAGAAAAATACGACATGCTTTCGAAAATTGTTGAGGGCGGTACATTCCTGCTCAACAGCCCATATGACAAAGACGAGGTCTGGGATCAAATACCTGTCGAAGTTCAGCAGCAGATTATCGACAAGAAACTCAATTTCTATGTCATCGACGGCATCGATCTTGGCCTAAAACTCGGGCTTGGGGCACGTATCAACATGATTATGCAGACAGCATTCTTCGTAATTTCCGAAGTGCTTCCCCAATCGGATGCGATCGATTATATCAAAAACGCTATCAAGAAAACTTACGGGAAAAAAGGCGACAAAGTCGTTCAGATGAATTACAATGCGGTCGAGACAGCGAAGGAGAATGTATTCAAGGTCGATTATCCTGATAAGGCTACCTCTAAAATCAAGATGCCGCCGATCGTACCCGAGGATTCTCCCGAATTCGTTAAAAAGGTCACTGCAACTATCATGAAAGGCTACGGTGAGGACCTTCCTGTAAGTGCGATGCCTGTGGATGGAACGTATCCGACAGGAACGACGAAATACGAAAAACGCAATATCGCCGTTCAAATTCCCGAGTGGGATCCCGAAACATGTATTCAGTGCGGTCAGTGTTCGCTTGTCTGCCCGCATGCTTCGATCCGTATCAAAGCGTACGATCCTGCAGAACTGGAAGGCGCCCCCGAAGCATTCAAGTCCGCAGATGCAAAAGGCCCGCAGTTCAAAGGCATGAATTTCACGGTGCAGGTGGCGCCCGAGGACTGCACCGGCTGCGGCATGTGTGTTTGGAACTGTCCCGCTATTAAAAAAGATGCGGAAGGCAACAAAACAGACCTGCATGCTATCAACATGGTCAGCCAGTTCCCAATCCGCAAACGTGAAGCTGAAAATTACGATTTCTTCCTGAACATCCCCGAAACCGATCCTGCGATCTACAAACGCAATTCGGTTAAGGGCAGCCAGCTTATCCGTCCGCTCTTTGAATACTCCGGTGCGTGCGCAGGCTGCGGTGAAACGCCTTATGTTAAACTGATGTCACAACTTTTCGGAGACCGGACGCTTATCTCAAACGCAACCGGATGCTCCTCCATTTACGGCGGAAACCTTCCGACAACGCCGTATACAACCCGTGACGACGGAAGAGGCCCAACATGGTCGAATTCGTTGTTCGAGGATAATGCGGAATTCGGATTCGGATACCGTCTCACTCTCGACAAATTCAACGAATTCGCAAAAGAGTCTCTTTCATCCGCAATGGAGGAAGGTCTGATCGATAAAGCGCTCGGAGAGAAGATCCTTTCGCAAGATCAGACAACACAGGAGGGCATCGAAGAACAGCGCGCGAACGTCGCCGAACTAAAGAAAGAGCTGAAAACGGGCGCGGGCGACGGCGGTGTTGCGGATCAACTCGAAAGCCTTGCCGATTATTTAGTAAAGAAAGATGTATGGATTCTCGGCGGCGACGGCTGGGCGTACGATATCGGTTACGGAGGACTCGACCATGTCCTTGCAAGCGGACGTAATGTTAATGTGCTTGTTTTGGATACAGAAGTGTATTCCAACACTGGCGGTCAGATGTCGAAATCGACTCCCCGTGCAGCGACCGCGAAATTTGCGGCTGCCGGAAAGAATATGGGTAAAAAGGACCTCGGCATGATGGCCATGACCTATGGCAACGTGTATGTCGCCAAAGTCGCCATGGGCTCGAATCCCAATCAAACGGTGAAGGCGTTTGCCGAAGCGGCGTCATACGACGGACCATCGCTGATCATCGCTTATGCGCACTGTATTGCCCACGGTATCAACATGACCACCGGTCTCGGCGAACAGAAAAAGGCAGTATCTTCCGGACACTGGCCGCTCTTCAGATACGATCCGCGCCTTGCCGCGGAAAACAAGAATCCGTTGCAAATGGATTCAAAAGAGCCGACGTCGTCGTTCGAGGATTATGCATACGGCGAGAACCGTTACCGCGTGCTCAAAAAAGCCGATCCGGAACACGCAGCGGAACTAATGAAGCTTGCGGAGAAAGATATTGAGCGTACGCAGACAATGTATAAAAACCTTGCCGCAATTAAGTATGATGGCGACAAGTAGCTTATACGCTGTCACGGTATCATCAAAGGGCGACCGACACGGCCGCCCTTTGCTTTTCGGTCACGCCGAAACCGGATGCCTAAGTGTCGGGGACGGAGATTTCGACCGTTGCAAATTATCGGCAAAATAAGTTGGATTTTTTATAAAAATTGTATAAATTATAAGGATACGAATATCTTGCACATCTGGAAACTCCTGAAGGGGGTTCGACAGTGAAACGCCGTTTGAAAATTTTTGCCGGACGATCCAATATGGGATTAGCACAGGATATCTGCAAATGTCTTTCGATCGAACTCGGCGAGATGAAATACGTGAAATTTTCGAACTGTAATATCAAGGTAACTATCAACGAAAGTGTGCGCGAGGACGACGTATATGTCATACAGTCGGGATATCCGGATACCAACGAAGCGCTCATGGAACTCCTGATTATCATCGATGCGCTTAAATACGCCTCGGCGTCACGCATTACAGCGGTGCTGCCGTATTATCCGTATGTCCGGTCCGACAAAAAGGACGAGCCGCGCATTTCGATTACTGCACGCCTTGTAGCAGATCTACTCAAGACCGCTGGTGCAAACCGTATTTTGGCGATGGACCTTCATGCGCCACAGATCGGTGGATTTCCTCGTATCCCAGTCGATCAGCTTCAGATCATCCCAACTATGTGCGAATATATTGGGAAAAAGGGACTCAAGAACTACGTTGTCGCGGCTCCTGATGTCGGCTCGGCAAAACGTGCCGAGGGATTTGCACGCCGGCTCGATGCCCCGATGGTCATCATGGATAAACGCCGTTACCGCGACGACGAAAAGGCTAAAGTGATAAACATCATCGGCGATGTGGACGGCAAAGACTGTTTCATACTCGACGACGAGGTCAGCACGGGCGGATCGATGATCGAAGCGTGCCGGGTACTCAAGGAAGCGGGGGCAAAAGATTTATATGCCGGATGCTCTCACGGCATATTATGCGGCGAGGCAGAGAAGCGGCTTGAAGAATCGTCGCTCAAAGAATTTATTACGACGAATACGATTGATCAGACAAATTTTACCAATTTCTCAAAACTTAAAATATTGAATGTGGCAAATCTGTTCAGCGACGCCATTGCTGCGATCCATATGGGAACATCGGTATCGAAACTGTTCATTTAGGCGGTACCTTGACGACAGAACAGATCATTTATGAGACTCATATGGCAAAAATTCTTATCATCAACGGCCCGAATCTCAATATGCTCGGGAAACGTGAAACATCGATCTACGGAGAGATGAACCTCGACGATATAATTTCTGAGGCAGTATCATTCGGTGCCGGGCTAAATATTAAAATCGAGTCGTTCCAATCCAACAGCGAGGGAGATATAATCGATGCCATTCATGTGTCCGGCAACACATACGACGGCGTTATTATCAACGCCGGAGCATACACTCATACAAGCTATGCGATCCGCGATGCGATAGCAGCTGTCGAGATTCCGTTTGTTGAGGTGCATCTTTCGAATATCCACAGTCGCGAGGAATTCAGGAGAGAATCGGTCATGGCTCCGGTGTGCGCCGGTCAAATTAGCGGATTCGGCAAAAATTCCTATCTGCTTGGTGTCCAGGCAATGGCAGGCATTATCGGCTGACAAAACAGCCGTTAAATCGGCTTTAAAATGAATATATTCGAAATACAATCTAAGAAATTTTAAACTTTTCAGCGCTTTAATCAGTCTAATAAATACAAAACACGTTTCAATCTGTTATAGTGACCGGAGTAAATCGAAGCTTAAATAGAAAGCCGTGTTCTACGTTCGGGCATAACAGGTCAATATTAAAAGTAAAGGTGAAATATATGAATACCGAAAAACTATTACAACCATTCACAAACGGCAGGCGTGAATTTTTGAAACAGGCCTCTGCGGGTACTGCCGGGCTTACACTCGGTGCGCTCGGGCTTTCCGGATGCGCCTCGACAGGCGGCAATATCTATGCAAACAGACGCGCGGTTCGTAAAACGGATATGAGCAAAGTATCGTTTGTCGCCAATACCGATTCACGTGAAGCGGCATATCAGGCTCTGAAACCGCTACAGAGCGATATTGAAAAAGCCATAGGCAACAAGAGAATCATAATTAAAATCAATTCTGGTCAGGTTTCGAAAGACCTGTGGCTGAATGCCACCGATCCGAATTTTGTCGCCGGAATCCTTCAATTCTTAGAACCGATTCACGACAAACAAATCACGATTGCCGAATCGACTGCCGCAAGCACGACAACGATGGAGGGGTTCCAAAATTACGGATTCATGCCGCTTGCAAACGAGTTCAATGTTAAATTCATGGACATGAACGACGATACGTATACCAGAAAATGGATTCTGAACGAACAGGCTCATCCGTTAGCAATCAATATTATCGATACGTTTGTCGAGCCGGATGTTTATCTTATCTCGGCGACACGTCTTAAAACACACAACGTCGTAATAGCAACTCTTGCGTTGAAAAACGTTGCAATGGCAGCGCCGGTCAATCACTACAAGCAAAAAAGCAGCAAGGGCAGAAACGAAAAACCGCTTATGCACAGCGGCGGGAACCGCGGATTAAGTTATAACATGTTCATGCTTGCGCGGGAAGGTGTCCAGCCCGATCTCGCGGTACTTGACGGCGTTATCGGCATGGAAGGTGAAGGTCCGGTCAGGGGCACACCGGTCGAGCAGGGCGTTGCGCTTGCAAGCACCGACTGGGTTGCCGCAGACCGTATCGGCTCCGATCTCATGGGAATAAATTACGAAGACGATATCAAATACGTCCAGTGGTGTTGCGATGCCGGTATGGGGAACGACGATTTGGAAAAAATCAATATTATTGGCCCCGACTATAAACAATATATCCAGTCTTATAAAATGCACCCACAAGTGGAACAACAGCGCGAATGGATCCGCGAGGATTATAAAGCGTAACAATAATAAATGAATGTACTTTGTATGAGCGAGCCTCTTTCCAATATGAGGCTCGCTTTTTTTTGATTTCATATCGTTCCAATTCTTATCCTGCTTGACATCCCCGGTCTCCCGCAGTACATTAAAGACTGTGCTTTTCCGATGCTGAAAGTTGGTCAGTTTACTATATATGGGATTAAACCTCATGGCCGAAAAAAAATCAAAAAAGAAAAAAGAATTTATGGACAAGGTTTTTTACGGTATCATTTGCCTTTCGGTTATTCTGGTTGTAAATGTCCTCAATTTCTTCCAGGTTTTCGACAAAACCGAATTCGCATCGAAAGACTTTCGGTTCCGCATTCGCGGTGTCGAGGAAGCACCTGACGATATCGTTATAGTGGCGGTCGATCCTCAGACACTCGAAATGCTCGGCATGGTTGGTATGCCGCCGCGGGCCTACCATGTCCCGGTCACCGAACATCTTTTCATGGCGGGTGCAAAAGCAGTTCTATGGGATGTAGAATTTTTCGGCTACCGCGGCGAAATCATGCCGGGCGATATCGCGCCGTCCCCATCCCCCTCTGATTCGATGTTTGCCGATATGCTGTTTATGTATCCCAAAATGATTATTGCCCGCAAAATAGCAAAATCTATAGATGAAGCCAATACCCAGACCGCGGGAGAGTCTCCTCTGCCGCCGCCGCTGTTCCAGAATCTGGATCAGCTTGTGTTTGTCGATATGGTACAGGACGGCGATTCTGTTATCCGCCGCGCCCGGCTCATTTCATACGATATGGGCACGGAGGAAGGATGGCAATACTCATATGCTCTTCGGGCAGCGATGATCGCCATGGATGCCGACACCGCGTGGATCGATCCGAGCGGACATAACCTGTATGTAGGCGATAAAATCGTCCCGCTTGACGATTCCATTCCGCCGAGTATGATTATCAATTACTCGACCGATGAGGATACGTTCGCCCGCGGTAATAACTATATATCCTACGAACAGGTTATGGACCCCGGGGAATTCGGTATTCAGGCGCTTATGAAAGCAGGCAGGCTCAAAGATAAGGTAGTTATGATCGGCGCTACGTTCCCGGAATCGCACGATTATAAAGTAACGCCGTTTTATAAGGGAACCTCGCTGTTCAGCCCTTCGGAATTCCTTATGTACGGTGTGCATGTACATAAAAATATCGCAGATACTATCATCAGCGGGAAATTTATTACTCCGGTCAGAACATGGCAGCTATTTTTAATTATAGCTTTTATGTCGGTTCTTGCGACAGTCATAAACTATCGGTTCAGAGGATTCATCGGCCTGTTTCTCAGCGCTTTTCTCATTTTGGGATATACGGGGCTGGCGTTGTATCTATTCGTTCACGGCCGCATTATGTTACCGATTGTCGCTCCGGCGTTCGCGACGGTGGGTATTAATTACATAAGTGTGGTCACGTATAATTACCTGATGGAACACAAACAAAAAACCATGATCAAAGGGATGTTCTCCCAGTATCTTCCGGGTTCGGTGGTCAATGAACTTATCAATAATCCCGACATGCTCACTCTCGGCGGTGAAGAACGTGTTATGACCGTTATATTCAGCGATGTTGCCGGAT
Source organism: uncultured bacterium (assembly GCA_964497605.1). Taxonomy (GTDB): domain Bacteria; phylum Latescibacterota; class Latescibacteria; order Latescibacterales; family Latescibacteraceae; genus Latescibacter. The sequence goes on along the minus strand of CAZCDQ010000062.1, from coordinate 4,316 downwards.
TCACGACGATTTCAGAGAGTCTATCGCCAACCGAACTGGTCGAACTGCTCAATGAATATCTGACCGCCATGTCCGATATTGTGTTCAAATACAATGGTATTATCGACAAATATGAGGGAGATGCGCTCATGGCGGAATTCGGTGCACCGCTTGAGGATCCCGATCATGCGCTCAAAGCCTGTTATACAGCCATCGAAATGCAGGAAGTACTCGCGGTACTTCGCGAGAAACTTTTAAGCGAAGGGAAGGCGGAGATACGAGCCCGTATCGGCATCAATTCCGGCCCGATGGTTGTCGGGAATATGGGTTCACTGACAACGTTCGACTATACTGTCATGGGTGACAATGTGAATCTCAGCTCGAGGCTTGAGGGCGCAAACAAAGCTTACGGGACATATATCATGTGCAGCGAGGCGACGCGGAAAATGGTTGAACATGAGATAATTACCCGAGAACTTGGTCTTCTCCGGGTAAAAGGCAAAACCGAGGGTGTGCTGGTGCATGAGGTGCTACAGCTGAAAAGCAAAGGATTGAGCGAGGAGAAGCAAAAGGTGATTGACCTTTATTACAAAGGACTTGCCGCGTATAAAGAACGGCGATGGGACGACGGCATTACATTTTTCGGCGAGGCGCACGAACTCGATCCCGAGGACGGTCCCTCGGGTGTCTATTTCGAACGCTGCACGGATTATAAAGCCGATCCGCCGCCGGAGGATTGGGACGGCATTTATACCATGAGGACAAAATAGTGAATGCAGCAAATATTATCACGTATACAACCGATTTCGGTACAAGCGATCCGTATGCCAGTATTATGAAAGGCATTGTGCTTTCCATTAATCCGAATGCCCAACAGATCGATATAACCCATACAATTACAGCGCACAATATTGTGCACGGATCATTTATTCTCGCCCATTCATATCATTATTTTCCCGCGGGTACGATTCATGTGGCAGTCGTCGATCCCGGTGTCGGCGGAGAACGAAAAAACATTGCCGTCCAAACCGAGAAATACTATTTCATCGGCCCCGACAACGGGATATTCTCAAACGTGCTGTCGGAGGAGAATATCAAAGAAATCCGTGAGATCAAGAATATGCCATTCATTAACGAATCGGTATCCGGCACATTCCACGGCCGCGATGTATATTCACCGTGCGCAGGTTTTCTCTCGGCTGGCAAGAATTTTACCGATATCGGCCCTGTGCTCAAAGACTTCAAACATCTCGAGAATCCCGATGTGATTAAGGAGCCGAGATCGCTGACCGGCAAAATCGTCTTCATCGATTCTTTCGGCAACATGTTCTCCAATATATCGAAAGAAATGCTGTGCTCGTTCACCGGCGGCAGAAAATTTGAAATTTATTTCGCGGCGGAACGGTTCAGAGATATCTCAGACCACTATTCCGATGTCCCGGCCGGTAATCCGCTCGTAGTGTTCGGCTCGACCGGATATCTTGAAATATCGATGAACAACGGCAGCGCTTCGTCCTATTTCATGACTTCCGTCGGAGCGGATGTTACGATACAACTTATATAATCGGTAATTAATAATGAACGCTATCCGTGCCGAATCGTTTTTTTCTTCAGAACCGCCGCCGTTCATTCCTGTCGACCCCGGTAATCCCGATATTCGCGCACTTAATGAAAGAGCCGAATCGATTGATTCAGCAACATATCCCCTCGATGCGGTCAAAGCAATTCTCAAAACACAAAACAGCGCTATCGGAGCGGGCAGCGCCGCACACACGGCAATCAACGCCATCGACAACAAAACACTATTTGTTATCTGCGGACAGCAGGCAGGTCTATTCGGCGGACCGTTATATATACTGTACAAGGTTATGCATGCGGTTAGACTGTCGGCCGTCCTTGCTGAGCATACGGTCAAACATGTCGTACCGCTCTTTTGGATCGCCTCGGACGATCACGATTTTGAGGAGGTTAGCAGTCTCGGTATCCGAACCGGCGACGGTACTTTGCAGCGGATTGAATACACTCCGGCAATGTACAGAGAGGGAATGCCGGTGGGCGATATTGTCATTGACAGCGGAATTGACGATGCCGTCGGGATGCTAAAAAAACATATCGTTCCGGGGGATTTTTCCGACCGTTACATGGACATTGTTTCATCCTCCTGGCAGCCGGGTGTGACATGGACAGCCGCGTTCGCAAAACAGTATGCGGCGCTGTTCTCGGAGCAGTGCCTTGTCATGTTCGATCCACGCGGAGAGGGAGCAAAGGAGCTTTTCACCGGTATTATGACCGCTGAAATCGAAAATCCTTCCGCATCGTCAAATCTCGTCAACACTGAAGCGAACTCCTACGAAACCTCGCGAGAACGAAAAAGGGCAATCCGTAAACCGGAGGGATCGACGAATCTTTTTTTCGAGTCGGACGGTATCCGTCACGCCCTCTTTTTCGACGAAAACCGGTTCATCGCGGGCGGCAGATATTTTTCAAAAAAGGAGATGCACAGGCTACTCGATGCTGAACCCGGCCGTTTCAGCCCCGGCGCAGCGCTTAGGCCGGTCTGTCAGGACGCCGTGTTTCCGTCGGCAGCGTTTATCGCCGGTCCCGGAGAACGGTTTTATCTTGAACAGATCGCACCGGTATACGACCTGTTCAACGTGAGCAGGCCGATAGTTTGGCCACGGGCGTCATTCACCGTAATCGATGCCAAAACGAAGCGGATATCCGAAAAGGAAGGTATCCCGCTTGAAAAACTGTTTCTCGATCCGGACAGTATCCGCAATGAACACGCCCGATTAACGTTCCCGGAGGATATCAAACAGCGTTTCGATACACTCGAGCGGACGATCGACAGTGAGCTGGACGAAATCGCCGAAAGGATCGGTGATATAGATGCAACATTGACTGATTCGGTCCGCAAAGAAAAAGGGAAAATGCTTCACACACTGAACGGCATCCACGACCGTGCGGTGCGAGCGCATAAATCAAAAACGGAACTTTCAGAAAAACGGTATCACACATCGTCGTATTTTCTCTCCCCCGACGGCGGGCCGCAGGAACGATGGTTCGGCATCGATGCAATCGCGCCGCTGCTCAGAGACCGCGGATTCGACGAACTGCTCGAACTGACCAGCCCGGACGAGGGTTATCACCGGATCATCCTTCCCGGCATCGAATAAACTCGTTTACTTGATACGATACTATGGTGGTAATTTATATTGAGTACGGAAGCGACCTAATCAGAAGGGACTCTTTACAACCGGTCAGACTGCGGATTTTAGAAACGCTATCAGGCTGAGGATGACGACCAGTCCGCCGCCGACACAGTATATAACCAACGGCAGGCTGGTGACTTTAGCAACGCTTGCGGCATTCATGATGATTATATCCTGCGCACCCCAACCCAGCACAATGATGGGCAACGTCAGCATCACAATATGCCATTGTCTGAACAATGCAAACATCGAAAGCACAATGATGGCAAACATCGCGGGCACATCCCAGGTTATGCGGGAGAAGTTCCACAATATGCTGTCGATGTTATAAATTTGAGTAGAACAAGTGACGGTCGTCGATAATCTCAGCGTCTTCCATTAACTGATCGATATATCGGCTCATAATACTGTTGCTCAATTCCGATTCAAGTTTGGTACGTATCTGGGCGCTTTCCTCTTCATACATACTTTCGTCAATCGGAAGCTTTTCAACCAGTACAGCGATGCCGTTACCGTTCTCTGTCTCGACGGGACCGGTGTTGTCGCCGGGATTTTCAAGGGTAAATACTCGCGCGACCAAAATGTTCATGATTCCGAGCCCGGGAATGCTTGTATTTCGCGCCACATCCATTGTACTCACCTCAACCGAAACCAGCGAATCCTCGACAGTCTCCACCGCCTCTCCGAGGCTCATTCCCGCATCCAACTGTGCGGCAAGTTTGCTGTTATAATTGGCGGCATATTGTTTTCGTTTTTCATTCTGCACATCACGGATAACAGTGCTTTCAAGCTCGTTGAATGGTGTAACTCCTGCCTCCTCGATATCGTTGACCCAGAAAATGAAATAACCGTCATCAGTCATATACACCGGTAACACTTCACCCATTTTCGCGTCAAATGCACGTTTGGCCAGCATAGTCGTGTTGGTACCGACCCCCTGAATGAATGATGCTCCATCCTCAAACAACGTTGTACCGGCGACATCGAGGCTGTCACGGGCTATTATATCGGCAAAATTTTCACCAGCGGCAACCGATTCCTGAAATGCAGTGATACGGTTCATGATATTGTCCCTTGTATCGGGCGACGGTTCGATGTTTAAAAGAATGTGGCGGGCTTTCACCT
>CAZCDQ010000061.1:0-19332 GCA_964497605.1 uncultured bacterium | reverse complement strand
TTGCCAAGGGATTATTAAAACCTGTGCATGTCCCGACCGTTGAGGAGCGAGGACATCGACAGGTGATTCGGACAAGACGCCAATTAGTAAAAGACCGGATACGGAAACAGAATCAAATCAAATCGTTTTTGATGCAGTACGGAATTCCGTTTCCTGATGTGGTTGGCAAATGGTCACGGCAGTATATAGAAAACCTGAAAAGTATCCGTTTATGTGATCGGTGGCTCCAGAGGAGTTTTGGACGGCTTTTACATGCGTTTGAATTTGTGGACAAACAGATTGAAGAACAAACTGAACTGTTGAAAGCATTGGCAAAGGAAGAGAAATACAGCGAACGAGTTGAAATATTGAGAAGCATTCCAGGGATTGGCATTATAAGCGCGATGGAAATGTTATTGGAACTTCAGGATGTTGAACGATTCAGCACGGCTGACCAACTTGCTGCATATGTTGGACTGACTCCCGCTCAATTTTCGAGTGGTGACCGAATACGTATGGGTAGAATAACCCGTATCGGCAAACAGCATTTCCGAGCGCTACTCATTGAAGCCGCATGGGTACTGGTGCGGAAAGATGCGAAGATGGGCGAAACCTATGCCAACATACGATACCGGTCAGGTTCAAAACGGGCAATCGTTGCAATTGCACGTCGCCTGTTGATCATTGGAAGACGGTTACTGATAAATAATACAAAGTACGCGGTAAACAGATAAAAATCTTCCTATCCGATGAGTGAAGACGGCGTAATTCCCTCTGTGATTATATTTAAGAAACACGTTTGGAAGATTGCCGCTTCCGTATAATAAAAATCGAATTGATTACATGTGGCCGCAAGGACCACGAATAGTAGACTGATTAAATAATCTGTTTAAAAGATATAATTTCTCTGTGGGTTCCCTCTTGACTTTATACATAGTAGAGGGAATCAAAGGGTGAGGTTACAATTAATAGACAAAACTTGTTATAATCTTATCAATCTTGTAAACCCTGTTCATTTTTTTGTGGATTCGCTTTTTTCTTGTCTGACAGTAAAATCAGCTATTCGCCGCCTCCTCATCCTCGTAAATCCATTCGAGCTGTTCCTGTATATTGTCGGGGTGTTTGTAGCTGACAATGTGAGGACGGTAATCGGGGCCGATGATATCCATATCCGCAAGATTGTCATGTCCCATGCCCGCCTCGCCGCACCAGCACAGGTATTTCAGAAGTTTATAGTCATATCCCATGAGCTCGACACCGAGCCTGTCGGCGGCAAGCCAGTCGGCGCTCGCAAGCGCAACGCCCTGCTCGACCGGGGTGCCTTTCACCGGCCCGTTGCCCTCCATGCCGACCACACCGTCCAGCACCGCAAGGTCCGGCTGGACTCCCATCGTTGCAACCCGGAAGATATTGTAATGCTGACCGCGCCGTCCCCAGGCATGCATGAGATGCTTTTCGTTCCTGTTCGCGGCAAGTTTCTGTTTGTAATGATTGATCGGCGCGCCCATGACGATATTCTTAAGCGACAGAGTACAGATCACACCGCCGGAATTTTTCAGCCGTGTCGCGGAGATGAGATACACATCGGGATCGAGATACATGTTGATGAGATTTATTCCCTGCGGATGACGGTTCGGCGCGGGAATGAACCGACGTATGGTTGGATAGTCGTTCAGCTCGACGAATTTTACATTGTATTCGCGTTCAAGATCGAGATACCCGTAATTTCTGTAGCCGTTTAATGTGCTGTTCGGGCCGGTCTTGAGTGGCGGCGCGGCGGTTCCTTCGGCTATTATTACTTTCCGGTCGTAGATCGGTTTCAGAAAATCAAGAATGCCGCGGAGCTGGTTTGCGTCGGTGGCGTTCAGCCATTTATCTTTCTCGACCTGTCCGACATTGGGTTTTATTACCACCTTTTTGCTGCCGATTGCTTTGGAAACTTCCCTTTCAAGCGGTTTTAGCGCATTATAGGCAGCCTCGCGGTGGTCGGCGCTTACGACAAAAGAAACGGTGCTTTTCCTGTCCCCGACAGCCCCGCCTCGTCTGGGCGTATGAGCGGTCTGAAACTGCGGAGAACAGCCAGCCAGACCGGCCGCGCCGAGCCCGGCAGTTCCCGCCGAAAGGAGTTTTAGAAAATCCCGGCGGTAGAAATTCATGGTAAGTCTTTCAAACTCTTTCATGGTTGTAATCCTTCTTACATTGATTATCGCGGTGTCCGTGTCCGGACCCAGATCATTTTTATAAATGTGTCGTCGGTGACATTCACGTTGCCGTGATTGAACCGGTTGTCGCCCGGATTTACATAGCCGGCGCCCGGCTCGAGATGGAAAAACTGTTTTCCAAGCATGGAATAAACCTCTCCCGACTGTGCGAACCAGACGATGTCGTTATTCGGCGCGTTTGCCGGATGCATTTCCGGCACAGTCATCGGGGCGACCCGAACAGTGTTCATCCCCATAATATAGGCAAGGCCATCCTCGCTCGAGAAGAGAGAGCAGTCCCAGTTCGCCCAGTGCGACGGCCGCGGCCTAATCGGCAGCGTATTACCGTCCCGAACCAACATATCCTTGCGCGGCTCGAATCCCTCGGGAATCGGCTCACACGGTATATACATGGTCAGCGGCTTCGTACACGTGTTCTCAATAGTAAATTCAATGCCGGGCGGTATCAGCGCCGCAACGTTTGGTTTGACCTCGGCTCTTTTGTTTCCGGCGGTTATGACGCCCTTACCGTCCAGAATGTAAAAGATTTTCTGCTCGCCCTCGAGGGTGTCTTCTTTCGTGGTCAGTCCGACATCGAGAGCGCCGTAACTAACCGATTTCAGTTCGCGAAGGACCTCGCCCCGTGCTGACGGTTTGAAATTGTCGCCGCTTGTATTCGGTGTGAAAATGTCGCGAAGCACAAGGTTGCCGTGCTCGATGCGCGGCGCCGATTCTTTCCAGTGGCTCATGAACATTTTAGGGTCAAGGTCGACTGCCGGGTCGAAAGGGTTCGGATCGAGGCGGTAATGACTGAGTACGTCCTCGGAGGGATTATCTCTCCGTTTTTCGAGCGGACTCTGTGCACGGAGCCAGAACAGATTGATGAATTCATTTTTCGAGGTATTAATGTTCGAATGATAATATTGTCCGTTACCCGGATTGACAAATCCGGTTCCGGGAGGAAGATCGCGGAGCTGTTTACCGAGCAGGGTTTTCGTCTCTCCCGAAATCGCGAACCAAACCACATCGATATATTTTGCGATCGCGGCGTGAGGCTGCGCCATCTGAAGCGGCGAAAGAAACACCGAACTCGAACCGGTGATGCAGCACAGACCGTCATTCCGGTTGAACACCGATTTGCCCATATTCGTCCAATGCCCGCGTGATGTTGGTAAGGGGACCGTATTTATATCTTTCACCAATATATCTTTACGCGGCGTGAAATCGCCGATGACCGGCTCGGTGGGAATGTAGAATGTCAACGGCTCGTCACCGGTATTGGAAATGACAAATTCAAGCCCCTCGGGCATAAGCACAGCAACTCCCTTATACAGTGATTCCGTTACACCGCCTGCAGTAACGGTACCGGTGCCGGAAAGGGTAAAGAAGATTTTCTGCACACCCTCGAGTGTGTCGGGACGGGTAGTCATACCTGTGTCGAGCATGCCGTAGCTTGTGCACACCAGCACTTTCAAAACCTCGCCGCGCGCAGACGGATGAAACACGTCTCCGGATGTATTGGTTGTAAACACGTCTCGGACAACGAGCGAGCCGTGCTCGATACGCGGCGACGATTCCGACCAGTGCGACACAAACATATTCGTATCGAGGTCTTTCGCGGGATCGTACGGCGTCGGATCGAGATGATAGACTTCCTGATTCTGCGCGGTGAGCGGTACGGTTAACAGGACAAAAAGAACGGCACAAACACAAACCTTTCTGACTATGTGCCTTGAATGCATAAGCTTCCCTCCGTGAGAATGCCTCATTATATTTACACGTTGCGGACGAAGAAACATTATTGAATAAATTACTGATTACCGCAGGGCATATCAACTGTTTTTTGTTTTTATGATGTCGCATGATAAGATGTTGACTATGAATTCTTAGTTTTATATATTAAGATTTTCTCGATTTATACATAAATCAACTTGGGGATAATACGGAGGCGAATTATGAGAAAAACGTTAATTTTATTACTGTTCATTCTTATGTGCGGGTGCGCCGGCTGGTTCGCGACCAATGAGATTGAAAATACGCATGAGCACGATTTGCGGATGGGAAATGTTCATGGGAAAATGCACCCGGAATGGTCTTCGAGCGACCGCTGTACACAGTGCCATATGATCTGGAGTTGGGAATACGGTTATTATCGGCCGTGGGACAGACACGGTTTCATCAGCGACTATAACCGTACGTCTCCATTTGCTTATTGCGACCCGTTTGACCCCGATACCCCCGATAACATAAGAACGGAGTTTTACTATACTGACTGGTGGAAAACCCCGTGGTTTGACAGACCGGTTACTGAGCCTGCTGTACGTTTCGATCAATTCGAGAGAGTAAACGACGGCACGGCGCGACCTGAAGATTTTGCCGGCGCTATCATCGTTGTTTCGCAGGACGGTTCGGGCGATGCTGCTTCGATCCAGGAAGGAGTCGATAAAGCGAAGTTCGGCGAAACGGTATTTGTTAATCCGGGAATTTACCGTGAGCGGGTTGTTCTCAAAGAGGGTATACGACTCTGGGGTAAGGACGTTTATACAACTATCATCGACCCCGATTACACCGGTCATGCCATTACCGCTGCAAACAATTGCGACATTTCCGGTTTCACTCTCAAAGGGACCGGCATGAATTACAAAACATATGAATTCAACGCCGGGGTATATGCGCTTGACTGCGATTCGACGCTTGTCATTCGCGGAAACTTTTTCGACAGCAACGCTGTCTTTGGAGTTCTTGTTGAAAGCACTCGGGCCGGAGGAACTCCTCAAAAGCAATACGACCGTTATATCCCGATGGAAACATCCCTCGATAATATCCGTTACACGGGCTTCCCAAATCCCCGTATTATCGGCAATACATTTTACATGATCGGTGAACGGGCAATATACTCTATACATGCAGCTCCCGAAATCTGTAATAATATTTTCATCGGAAATGTAAAAACGGTCGGGATGACTCAACATGCTTGTCCTTTCGTTCATCACAATGTGTTTTATCGAAACAATGTCACGTTTAATACGAACCGCTCCAAACCGATTATCGCATACAATATTATGGTCCGCAACTACTGGGGGCAGCGGATCATTGAGGGTTCAAAACCGTATGTGCACAACAATATAACCTGGAACTCGGTCTGGTATCGGGAGTTCGACGAGGCCGGTGCCTACATTCCGTACAAACCGATTCCCGGCGTTGGCGATATCGAATTAAATCCCGGATTTGCCGATCCCGATAACGGCGACTTTCGCATAACATCCGATTCACTGCTGAAACGGTCTAAAGGGACTAATATGACCTATGGACTTATCCGTGCGGATGGAATGCAGCCGCCGCCGGTCGTTAAATGCGAGCGCTCTTATGCAGAGGAGTTTCTGAGCCGAACGCCCGAAGTGCAACGTATTGTTGCGGCAATTGAGAGTGAAAACAGCCGAATCGGTATGATCGAGGCCTCGTATACCATCGACTATAAGAATTACCTTGATATCGAATATAACGAATACGGAGATCAGGAATCTGTATCGGTTTGCCGAACGCCTGTCAGCGGTGTTCATTACGAGGTACCGCAATGGGTAAGCGGGGAAATGGGACGGCAAAAAACCTATATGAGCCGCCGTTTCCGCGGCACGGAGACTGTAACGGACTCCGGAACAGTTTTATACGATGGGGAAAAACTAACTGTTTTAAATGGCGATGCCACGACCTATGTCAGCCATATCGAGGACCCCGATAATATCGGAGAGCATCCAACCCGCGAGACCATCGGTGGGCTTTATTTTGATTACGATCAGTATCTGAACGGTGCAATCGGCCCGGGCGATACGTTTTACTATGGCTACCTCAAAATACTCGGCGGCATTGTGAAGGATGAAACAGCGGTCGTTGACGGCCATACCTGTGTCGTTGCCGTATATCCGCACCTCGGCGCCGATCAGCTTTACACATTCTATCTCGATCCGGACATAGGCTACCGCCCGCGGAAACTCGAACAAACATTCGAGGGCGCATTATACCGTACAATCGACGGATACGAATATCGAGAAATCAATGGCAAAGCGTTCCCGGTGAAAGCTTGTATCACCGATTATGTGGTGAAAGGTCCGCACAGAGGCGAGGTTGCCGGCTTTCTGAATATGACGGTGAATACCATTTCTGAAAAATAGACACCCGCTGTGTTTTGAGGGGATGGACACCGCGCGTTTTTGCCGTTTATCTTAGACCTGGTTCTTATCCAAGTAAATACTTGCATCCGTATAGGTTTGACATTTCAAAGATGTTCGTTGAATATATGTTACAATGTTACATTGTAACATATATTCTCATTCCTTTTAATATGCCATTCCCGCATTCGAGCATTATCGCCGCAGTCCGGTAGCTTACCGTAAGACAGCCTTAATAAAAAGAACTTGATTGTTTGTTCCCAATACAGTAATATTAATTTCATTGGAAGGATACAGTTATTATACCATACGATTCAACGGGAGGTATCTATGCAGAAGGCTTCATCGAGACGCGATTTCATAAAAACAGCCGGGATCGGGGCGCTGACAGCCGGACTCGCCGGATGTTCAGGCGGAACAGGTTCAGCCGGTTCGGATAAACCGAACATTATTATCATGATGGCGGACGATATGGGGTATTCGGACATCGGGTGCTACGGCGGAGAGGTCGATACGCCAAATATCGACAATCTCGCCCAAGGCGGTGTTCGTTTCACCCAGTTCTACAACACCGCGCGGTGCTGCCCGACACGCGCGTCGCTGTTGACAGGCCTCTATCAGCACCAGGCCGGCATCGGGCACATGGTGGACGACCGCGGGTTCGACTCGTACCGGGGCGATATTAACGATAAATGTGTCACTATCGCCGAGGTATTGAAAACCGCCGGCTACCGAACATATCTCTCCGGGAAATGGCATATCACCAAGCACATTGGACACTGGAGCGGCAACGAGGAGTATACCTCGAAACACAACTGGCCCCGTCAGCGCGGATTCGACCGCTTTTTCGGTACCATTACCGGATGCGGGAGTTTTTACGATCCGGTGACCCTTGTTTGCGAGAACGAGCCGATTGAACCAGACAGCGACGATTTTTTCTATACTGACGCTATCTCAGATACGGCGGTGGAGTATATCGAAGACCATTCCACCGAAACGCCGGACGATCCATTTTTCATGTATGTTTCCTATACGGCGCCGCACTGGCCGCTTCACGCAGTTCCTGAGGACATCCAGAAATACGACGGCGTTTTTGACATGGGCTGGGACAAACTTCGCGAAGAACGGCTGAAACGGATGATCGACATGGGCATCATCGATCCGAAATGGGAAATGTCCGACCGTGACGAGAACGTTCCCGCGTGGAAGGATGCCGAAAACAAGGAATGGGAAATCCGCCGGATGGAGGTTTACGCCGCCATGATCGACTGCATGGACCGCGGCATCGGTCGGATTGTTTCGTCACTCGAACGGACCGGACAGCTTGACAACACGCTCATTCTTTTTCTTGCCGATAACGGCGGCTGCGCAGAAAATCTCGGTGTGAATGCGAAAGCCCTGTATATCCCGACCGAGACCCGTGACGGCAGACCGGTATTTCAGGGCAACCGCACCAATGTTATGGCGGGGCCGGACGACACCTACCAGAGCTACGCAATACCCTGGGCGAATGTTTCGAACACGCCGTTCAGGCGTTACAAACACTGGGTGCACGAGGGCGGAATTTCCACACCGCTCATAGCGCACTGGCCCGACCGCATCAAACCGGACGGTATATTCAGACAGCAGCCGGGGCATCTTATTGATCTCATGGCGACCTGTGTCGATCTTTCCGGCGCGGACTATCCGTCCGAATACAACGGTAAACCGATCCTACCCATGGAGGGGGTAAGCCTCTCGCCAGCATTCGATAATCAGCCGCTTGGCAGAGACACCATATACTGGGAGCACGAGGGCAATAAAGCGGTGAGAAAAGGCGACTGGAAACTGGTGCTCAGGTACCGTCAGGACTGGGAACTGTTCAACCTGAAAGAAGACCGCACCGAGCAGCACGATCTCGCCGCGGACATGCCCGAAAAAGTCGAGGAGCTTGCCGGGCTCTGGGCCGCCTGGGCTAACCGCTGCGGTGTCCAGCCCTGGGACGAGGTTCAAAAAAACCGCCAGAGCTAACCACTCCTTGAGAAATATAAAAGGGAGCGTCAAAACGACGCTCCCCTTTTTCAAATTTATGCTTTTTTAACGCTATTCCTGCCCGAACATTCCTATATAGAGCATTTTCACCGGCTCGTCGCCTGAATTGAAATTGGCATGCGGCGTTTTGCCGTCCGGCGGGATAAGGTGAGCCTCGCCCTTTTCCATTGTTCTGAGCTGTTTTCCGAGAAGGAATGTTACCGGCCTATCCAGCGCCGCCCAGATTTCCTCGGTTCCGGCGCCGTGAGAATGCGGCTGCGCAAACGTATTCGGCATAATTGTCACCGTGAGGAACAATCCGATCTTTGACAATCCCTCATCCTTGCGAATGAGCCATTTGTTGTGGTTGACCCAGTGGGCGTCTGTGGTGTGGTACGGTTCGACATTCTCGTCGCGCCAGACGATATTTTTGACCGGTGTGAATGATGCATCGACCTTTTCGGCGACAAGATACAATTTCATGTCCTCTTTTCCGGTATTCTCGATAACAAACTCAAGCCCTTTCGGCGCCATAAACGTAACGCCGGGAAAGAGATCGTATGACCGTCCGCCGCCGGTGACTGTACCGGTTCCCTCGGTGATATAAAAAAGCTCCTGCGTGTCGGTCAGCGTGGTCGGCTCGGTGATATCGCCCGCAAACAGCGTGCAGTAGGTAAACCGGTCGAGATATTTTAGCACTGCGCCGCGGTCGGTCGGACGGGTCACATCGCCGTCGCAGTGGGTGAACATGTCGCGCTCGATAAGGGTGCCATGCGAGGAATACTGCATATGCTCCTTATAGCCTGAGATAAACATGTCGATGCGCGATTCGGTTTCGGGATCGTAGGGACTCCCGTCAAGCTGACCGTATTTGAATCCGGTTTTGTCGGAGCTGCCGCTGCGCATCATCCAGAACATTTTAATCGGTTTATCCGAGTCGTTGATATTCGAATGGCCGGTATATCCGGTCGGCGGGATTTTATACGCTGTCCCCGGAGGCATGTGGAAGAACTGTTTGCCGAGGAGCACTGTGGTATCGCCGCTTATCGCAAACCAGATTTCCTCGACCGGATCGCCGTGGGTATGCGGCTGGCCGATTGTTCCGGGCATATACCACACCGGCCCCATGCCGGTCAGCACTGCGAGGCCGTCATTTCGGCTAATAAAATTCTTGTAATTATGGCTCCAGTGGACATCGTTCGAGGACCATCCGGTACCGCGCTCATCTTTCACAACAATTTCCGTTTTCGGCTCGAAACCGTCCGGTATCGGCTCGGTGATGATATACATCGCAAGCGGCTCCGTGCCAATACTTGCGATGGTGAAATTGATTCCCGGGGGAACGACAACACCGATACCGTCGCGGAGTTCGGCGGATTTGGATCCGGCTTGGATCGTACCGTTCCCCTCGACAAAATAGAAAATTTTCTGCTCGTCTCGGAGTGTCGACGGTGTTGTCGTTTTGCCCGGCTCGAGCATACCGTAGGTCAGGCGGGTAATCGCGGTGAGCACCGCCCCGCGTGCTATCGGTCGCTCGGAATCGCCGTCGCTCGGGGTGAGAATATCCCATTCGGAGAGATTGCCGAATACGGTGCGGCGCGCCGATTCGCGCCAGTTGCCCATGAACTTGGAACCCTCGGGATCGACCGCAGGATCGTAGGGTCTCGGATCAAGATTATAGAGGTCGCGCTCGCCCTTTTCCTGCGCAAATGCGGTAAGGGGAATCGCAAACACCAAGAGTACTGCAAGCAGCTTTTTCAATGGAACGCTCCTTCGTGAATGTAACGTATGAGTTTGAAGTATAAAGAATAAATGATGTCGATATATTCGACGATATAGTTGATATAGTTCGACCGCTACCCGCACTCCTCATAGACAAGCGGAAAATGCACACGCTAGCCGTCTTTAGATTTCCCGTGATGCAACGCCTGGAACGTAATATCGCCGCAGAGATAACACTTTAATATGTCCGCAGACAGTTCGATCCACGGGAAGACTGAAGAATCGGACATAATTACCTCCCGAGTATATTATGATGAATTATTTACAATCATTTATAATTGATTTCACATATTCTTCCAAACCATCAATATCTTTTGCCAATATTTTTGCCCCATTCCCATCAGTCCCATTGTGGTTGTGTGAGCTAATGTCAACATCATCCACACGACCCGTTATTGTCGCGTTACCGTCATGATCGACTTTGAAAAAGCCACCGCCCCCATCGATCCACAGCATGTGACCACCACCAGAATCAGAATCCATAAGAACTATAGCATTTTCTGACATAGATAAATAATTACGATGATTTTTTTCGAGCAGAACAACCCCGCCCGACTCAGAGCTAATTACCTTTATTCCTGGCTTCCCGGCAACTACATCTCTGTCGATTTGCAAAATAAGCACACCGGCATCATTATAGATTTCTAATGACTGAGAGGGTGTGTCTAAATATACCCTTCGCGTCTCTGGCGAGGGTCTATTTATTTCATGAGTAACAGCATTAGAAACTTTCGGATTAGTAACATCTACGCAACCGAAAAAAAAAGCAAGCACGAAAAATAACAATATATTCCTCAAATCACTCCCTCCTTTTTGGCATCCATTCAATGACCTTGAAAGCGGTCGTTCAGGCCACCGGTACAATCTCAGGCGCGTAACTTTTGTTTGCGGGTTCAAGCAGGTGGTTATCCCCGAGAAGAAATATATGGCGGATATTAAATACTCCACTGTGCTTAATGACCACGATACCGCCATTAACGTTCGTAAAGGCTTTCTCCGGATTTACTATCAATAAATCGCTTTCCTCAAGATCGAGAGGCATGCTGTTGCCTCTCAGTCGCAATGTAAATATGTCTTATTTATGGGATAATACAAGAAAATAGCGGTTTTTTTTAAGTTTGGCAACAAATAAGTGGAAAATTTCCGTTTTCATGGAGGGTACATTTTTTTCCATCCTCCTTGTTCCCTTTTTCCGAATAATCGGGATGAGGGAAAAACAAAAATTTTCACCGCAGAGAGCGCAGAGGAATTTATGTGTTTTTGACTAAACGTTCAGGTAATAATGAACTGCTCCGTACTGAAGTCCGGGGTATCAAGACACATGTCCCTGCATGCCCTCACCCTCCCTGCTCCCTCTCCCGCTTGCGGGCGAGGGAGAGCCTTATGACAGGCATCTGCGGTTTGAAAAAATGACGGTAACTTGCCCCTCTTTTTGAAAGCAGAGGGAATCAAAGGGTGAGGTTACTCTCTGCGCAATCATTTAATCTGTGTATATCTGCGGTTCAGCCTTTGTGCCTGCCTTTTCAAGCTGATCCCACAGAATCAGCGCACGGCCGCGCAGCGCCTTGTGCGGGCTGGAATGTTCTCTCTGAGGACACGACCGAGAGTGACGCCTTCTACATCTTAAATTTTTCGCCGAGATAGATTTTGCGTGCTCCCGGGTCGTTGATGAGCATCTCGGAATTGCCTGCGGTCAGGATTTCGCCGTCCGCAATGATATATGCCTTGTCGGTAATAGCAAGGGTTTCACGGACATTGTGGTCGGTGATGAGGATGCCGAGGTTTTTGTTTTTAAGCTCGTGGACAATATTCTGGATATCCTCGACTGTGATGGGATCGATACCCGCAAAGGGCTCGTCAAGGAGAATAAATTTCGGGTTGGTGACAAGCGCGCGGGCGATCTCGACACGGCGCCGTTCCCCGCCCGAGAGCGTGTATGCCATGCTTTTTCGGATATGAGCGACACTGAGCTCCTCGAGCAGCTCCTCAAGACGCTGTTTCCGTTCGCGGCGTGTGTATTTCATGGTTTGAAGAATTGCCATGATGTTCTTTTCGACCGTCATTTTCTGGAATATGGAGGGTTCCTGCGGGAGGTAGTTGATGCCGAGCCGCGCCCGTTTATACATGGGCAGGTGTGTAATGTTTTTGTCGTCTAAATATATGCTGCCCGCCTGCGGTTTCAAAATCCCTACAACCATCCTGAACGTGGTCGTTTTCCCCGCGCCGTTGGGGCCGAGCAACCCGACAATCTCACGCTGACTGATGGAAATCGACAGTTTTTTCACCACCGTCCGCTTTTTGAACACTTTTTTAAGATTTTCGGTTCTAAGAATGATGCCGTCCTGTTCGGCCGTTTCAGCCGCAATATCTGTTGTATCGGTATTTGTCACATGTCCCCCCGTTGTTCGGGTTTGTCAGGTTCTGCATATCGGTCAGGCTTATTCGGCCGCCGCGGCGGTTTCTCCCGTATCAGCGGTTTCTGCGGAATCAGCCGGCGCGTATTCAAAATAGCTGCCTTTCGCCCCGCCGCCGCCCCGTCCGGATATGCGTAGCTGTGAAACCTCGCCGCCCTCAAAAAAGAAATATAACGTATCCCCGGTCGCTTCGTTAACAAAAATATTCTCTGTGTCGGAGGGATCCTTGTAATAATAGCTTCGCGCGGTCCCTTCGGCGGTTATCCCGGCAATAAGATCGCCGTCCATAACCAGATTCATGTTTGCGCTTTCGAGGATGCTTTTCGCATATTCGGCGCCGGAACTGTCGCGCCATACGGTCGTGCTCAGCGCATTGCCGACAATATCGACACCGCTGACTTTGCGCTCGGACAGATGAATCCGTATCGTATCGCCCGAGGCATAGCTGTCCGCGATGAGCTCCGACTCGTCCTCATCGCTGGCATCGGTCATGGAATGCCATATTCTCGGCTCGCGAATCAGCGAGACAACCTCGGTCGAATCGTTATACACCGCCATACCCGATTCGGCACGGAGGCTGTCTTTGACAATTGCCACATCGTCCCAAAGACGGATGATCTGCTCCGCCTGAATAATCTCTAACGAATCCGAGCAGGTAATGGTTATCACACTTTCGGAATCGTCCTCACGGGTGAGAACCGGGTTTCCGGTGATTAGTCCGTATTCGGTCGAATCGTTGAACACCGCGCTGAGTCCGGTTATCGAGGACCGGAGGGAATCGTCACGGACTGTCACGCCGCCGGTTGCGGCGATCAGGTTCTCACGTTTTAGATAATCGACCCTGTCAGCCCAGAACATTCTGCCGGTCTCCTGCACGAAGACATTGCCGATCGCGATAACCTCCTCGTCCGTCTCGTAATAGATAAGCGTATCGGCGTTCAGGTGACGGGTGGAATCGCGAAATGCCGCGCTGCCGTAGAACATCGTCTCCCGGGTACCGCTCCGGTATACGGCGGCATCAGCGCGAAGTTCCGAATCACGATCTTTCGTCCAGGCCTCGACACCGTTGAAATAGCTGTTGGTAAATGTGCCGTTCTCTGCGCGGACGAACCGCTTACTTCCCGACCTGAATTCAAGGCTTGAAACGGCATTCTCTCCACCGCCGGATTCTTCGTTCTGCCCGATGACCGCAGTGGCGCAGAGCAGCGCAGAAATCGCCAGAAACACTTTCAGCCGTATCTGTTTATCCATTTATCTGCCCGGCATGTTAATATCGTTACTCTCGATGATTCCGGAAACGTTATCCATGCTGTATTCGCTGAGATCGTCCTTTGCGACAAAATTGATACCCTCCTCGACCGAATTCCCGGAAATCAGCCTGACCACACTGTTCTTTTCCGCGTACACCGTGCGTGTCGAGGCGACCCAGTTCAGGTAGGAGGGCGTTTCGAGCCGTTTATCGTTTTCCTCCGAAACAACGACAACGTTATCAATCGCTTTTAGGCTGTCGACCTCGTTATACAGCCCCCAGACCTCGCCGCGTTCGGCGGTGAGTGTCGAAATAAATTCGCCGTCACGGTCGAAGAAATCGATGAGGATACCCCCCTCGAGGGAGGTAAAATCGCTGTCGGTATAGACTTTCACGCTTTCCGCCTCGACAATTGCATAGGTGACACCCCTTTCGGTGATAACGATCCTCGAATGTATAAATTTCTGATCCGGCTCGTTCTCAACTATCGTTTTTACCTGCGATATTGACGAATCCTTTTCGCATCCGGCTCCCGACATGGTTAACGCCAGCACAAAAAGAACATGTACTGCGCTCCAGATGAGTGTTTGTCTTCGTGTCATGATTCCGTCATCCGTTCAGTTGTCCCATCGGGGTTTTGCGACTTCAGCGACCCGTTCTGCGTTTTCCAGCGTTTGTGAAACCAGACCCATTGTTCAGGGTGTTCGCGAATAAAGTCCTCGATGACTGCCGAACACTTTTGTGTCAGCGCGAGAATATCCCTGTCGAGGTTGCCGGTTGGTTCGGCCGTCACCGGATCGCCGAACCATATATGGTGGCGGTGATTTTTCCCGCGGCAGGTCAGCACCGGTATAATCGGCGCATTGTATTTCAGCGACAACAGTGCAGGGCCGGTCGCCGTATGGGCCGGATGTCCGAAAAAATCTACGAAATCACCTTTGACCTTGGTGTCCTGGTCAATCAGAACACCGACTGCGCCGCCCTTTTTCAGCGCCCGGATAATATCCCGCGTATTGTTGCCCCGCGAGATCACCTTTATACCCATGTATTCGCGGCTTTCGTTCAGCATTTTCTCAAGCCGGGGATCATACATTTTCGTCGCGACACCCGAAACCGGTATGCCCTCGATCGCAATAAAACCGGCGGACCATTCCCAGCTTCCGGCATGAGAGGCAAGGATGATAACGCCGCGGCCCTCTTTTACTGCATTCGTTAGTCGGTCGAAGTTGTGCGGAATGCTTAGACGGATAATATCGCAATGCCTCATAGCTCTCAGCCGCACGGTGTCGACAAAGTTAAGTGCGAGCATTCGGAACGACTCCCGGGCCAACCGCTTGATCTCAGCATCGGAACGGTCGCTGCCGAACGCACGGGTAAGGTTTTCCACGGCCGTTTTCAACTCTTTCGGAGCCGCATAGGGAATAATCTTGCCAAGCATCGAACCGATTCCGAGCGCCGCACGTCTCGGCAGGATTCGCAGCGTTCCGATAACCAGGCGGACAAGCGCATAGGCCGTTTCAACTTTGATTTTTTTTAAGATTTTTCGCCGAATAACGTGATTTCCCGATGTTTAAGCGTTTCCCCGCGGTCAGATCAGATAACGCCTGCCGAGGATAAATCGATCCACCGGATCAGCCCCTCGGGTTCTTTGGCATCGTTGGTGACAATCAATGCGGTGACAATATTTTTCTCCATGACATTCACCGCCTGCGCCGCAAACGCGGTAGGGTTGATTGTTATCGGCGGTGTGCGCTGTTTGTTCTCACGGCCGGTTCTGGCGAGGGCTTCATTGGCGCTGAAAGTAAGCGGTTCTTTCTCACGCTGGAACAGACGTCTGAGATCGCCGTCCGTTATGACGCCTAAAAGTTTTCCGGCCTCGACAACAATGGCGATGCCGAGTTTTTTCTCCGACATGACATCGATGACATCGTTCATGGTGAGACCGGCGTCCACAACCGGAAGGTTATCTCCCGAAATCATGAGGTCCTCGACTTTATACAGGAGTTTCCGCCCGATGCTGCCGCCGGGGTGAAGCATCGCAAAATCTTCTTCCGATATTCCACGCCGCTCGAAAAGACTGATTGCCAGCGCATCGCCGAGTGCAAGCGTTACCGTAGTGGAGGTTGTCGGCACGATGTTAAACGGGCAGGCCTCGCATTCCACAGAAACGTCCAGCACAATATCCGCAATGCTTGCCAGATTGGAGGACACGTTCCCTGTCATGGCAATTATCGGGATGCCGAGGTGTTTCAGATGATTGAGAATATAGGTCAGCTCCTCGGTCGCGCCGCTTTTTGAGATGACAATCGCGATATCGCCCCGCATAACCATACCGATATCGCCGTGGGAACCCTCGACAGGGTGAAGAAAAAACGATGGAATGCCAATGCTTGATAGTGTCGCGGCAATCTTTTTGCCGATAATTCCCGATTTCCCGAGGCCTGAGACGATCACTCTGCCTTTGACATTGTCGATAAGCTGTTCGGCCTTTTCAAATTCCCCGCCGAGTCGGTCGATAAGGCTGAAAATGGCGTCGGCCTCTGTTTTCAGTACGTTTTTTGCGGTCTCAATGCTCAATGTTATGCCTTTATATTACTATTGAATTAATTCAGGCTGCGTGCATACATTTTGTATCACAGTAATATACGCAAATAATGCGTAATACGCACGAAATCTTCATTATCGGTTTTCTTGGTTCCTGGCAATTTAATTTTCAGGTCATTCCCGAGAGTGAAACGAGTTGAGAATCCATCATATTTTCCGGTGTGGATTCCCTTTTTCACGGGATTGTCACTGTGTTCGGGCAGCCGCACAAACCTGCCGCCTATATCGGTAACCCCCTCTTTATGCAGCTCAAATTCGCGCGGATGACTCTGCAAAAATCCCTCAGGCTGTCGGCCCGAGGATGCAATTCCCCAGACTACCAGTCCGGCGGGCTGCCTTTCAAAAGATAGGCGCTGACGCTCAGCGCCGATTTTGCGCCCTCGCCTGCTGCGATAACAATCTGTTTGTTCGGGACATTGGTGACATCGCCGGCGGCAAAAACGCTTATGACATCGGTCTCGCATTTGCAGTTCACTTTGATTTCTTTTTTGTCGTTCATGCCCACAACGCCCTCGGCAAACGAGGAATTGGGGATAAGGCCGATCTCAACAAAAACACCGTTTACCTCGATATCGGTGCTTTCCTCCGTTTTGTTGTCGATGACTGTAATGCCCGTTACTCTTGTATCGCCGAGTATTTTCCCGACACGATGGTCGCTGTAGAACGTTATTCCCTCACGCGATTTCGCACGCTCAACCAGGATTTTGTCCGCCTGAAATCCCGGCTGAATATTTACCAGATGCACCCGGCAGCCGAGATCGAGCAGTTCGTTCGCCGAGGTCAGCGCGGAATTCCCGCCGCCGATGACCGCAACAGGCTTTCCCCTGTACAGCGGGCCGTCGCACGTGGCGCAGTAGGTTATCCCGCGGCCGACGAATTTTTCCTCGCCGGGCACTCCGAGCGGACGCGACCGTTTCCCCGAGGCGATAACAAGGGTTTTGAACGTGTATTCGGCGCCCAAAGCCGTCCGCACTCTACCGCCGCCGTTTTTATTTATGTCGAGGGAGTCGATACTGTCTCCCATCCGGAGGTAAACCTGCTGAATCATGAGTTGAGCTTTCATATTTTCCGCAAGTTCGTACCCGGAGATAACACCGTAGCCGGGATAATTCTCCACATCGGATGTCCATAGCACCTGCCCGCCGAGATCGGGGCTAATGATAATTGTGTTAATCCGTTTCCGGCCAAGATAGACCCCCGCGGTAATACCTGCCGGACCGGCGCCCGCAATGACCGTATCGAACGAGCCCTTATCAGGCGTGTCGGTGATCGCTTTCATCTCCGGTTCGGGTTCGGGAACGCTACCGGTCCCGCCGGTCTCCATCACTTCTGCCGCTGGTTGTGTATTTTCCATACTAATCCGCCTTTTATGGGTGATTCGGGCTGTATATGCCCTGTTCGGATTTCGGTGCTATTATATCATAAAATAGTATACGATTATGAATAAAATAGTCAAGTATATAAATTGTATTCTCACACAGTTCCTGCGAAGTTTTCGGTTTCAAAACGGCATGATTTTCGATATGTTATTATGGACTGTAACCAAAAGAGACGAATCACCCATTTCTCGGAAACGACATGACCACCGACCGAAGAGCTGCCGCAATCCCCGAAATCGCCGCACCCGCAGGCAGCGCCGAATGTTTCACCGCCGCGCTCAATGCTGGCGCCGATGCCATCTATGCCGGTGTCGGAGGATACAACATGCGTGCCGGCGCCGACACATTCGGCGAACCGGAACTTCGCGAGATGATTTCACGCGCCCACGATAAGGGTACGAAACTTTATCTCGCGCTCAACACCATCGTCTACGACGAACAGCTTGCCGACATCTCACGCTTTCTCGATTCGATGGCCGGCTCCGACGCGGACGCGGTTATTTGCTGGGACCCCGGTGTGCTCAAACTCGCTTGTGAGCGGGATTTCATCATCCATCTCTCCACACAGGCCTCGGTGTCGAATGTGGAGTCTGCGCTGTTTTATGAATCTCTCGGAGTAAAACGGATTGTGCTCGCCCGTGAATTGTCACTTGCACAGATCGCGGATGCGGTGGAGGAAACACGCTGCCACGGCTCCGCTATGACCTACGAATGTTTTGTGCACGGCGCCATGTGTGTGGCGATCAGCGGTCGGTGCCTGACCAGCCAGCTTTTCAATCACCGGAGCGCCAACTGCGGCGACTGTGTCCAGCCCTGCCGGAGACGGTACCGTATAACCGACATCGAGGACGGTCACGAGATGATCCTCGAGGACCACACTGTGCTTAGCGCGAAAGACCTCTGCACCATCGACATCCTTGACGAAATCATCGCCACCGGTGTCCGTGCGCTCAAAATCGAGGGCCGTATGCGCGAACCGCTGTATGTGAAAACCACAGTGGAATGCTACCGCGAGGCCCGCGACGCTGTCCTGGGCGGCTCCTACACGCCAGAACTCGCCGCCGCGCTGAAAGAACGGCTCGGGCAGGTATTCAACCGCGGATTCTCGCATGGATTTTACTTCGACCGTCCCGACCGCGATATCACCGACGGCGGAGGCAGCCGCTCGTCATATGTCAAGGAGTATGCCGGGAAAGTAATGAACTATTTCCGTAAAGCATCCGCCGCCGATGTCAAACTCGAGGTACGCGGCATCTCACTCGGCGACAAAATTCTGATCACCGGCCCGACAACCGGCGCGCTCGAATTCACCGCAGAATCCCTTCGCTCGCCGGATAACCTTCCCGCCGAAACCTCGTCGCAGGGCGAGATCATCGGGCTCGGGACGCCGGAGTGGGTGAGAATGGGGGATAAGGTGTTTGTGCTGGTGGAGAGGAAGGCACAAAGTTTAGAAGCAGGCTCAAAGGCGCAAAGTTAAAAGAAGGCTTCAAAAATCCCCCGGAAGGGGACTTTTTCAACGCAGAGAGCGCAGAGGACGCAGAGAAAAAC
>CAZCDQ010000060.1:0-19411 GCA_964497605.1 uncultured bacterium | reverse complement strand
ATTCTAAATTTGTAACCGTATTGTTCATTTTTTCCCATTTTCATTTTATTAAAAATCTCGACAAAAAGTAAAATTAGAAAAATTTATACCCCATAAAAACACTCAATAACGTTTTTAATTAATTCATCAGAAATGTTTTGTAAGATTACAATTTAAATCTCGATTTCGTGCATTTGCCTAAATTGCACACAACAGATATATATAACATATTTCACTCCTAAATTAAATCGCGCGAACTAAATGAAAAAGTCCTTTAAAAATAAAAATCCCTACTACCTTCCGTGTATCGGAGGCACCGTATGATCTAATAATTTTGAGTGCAAAATCAGGATCAAACAGGTGGGCTCCGTTATCCTGCCACTACGAGCAGGAGTACCACGAGACCATGTAGCAGGGTAATTCGATGGCTTACTGCATGAATAAAACAGACATCATTAGTCCCGGACGGTCCTGTATTTTCTGCTCGGAAATCGCGGGGTTCATAACGTGCGTTGTCTGGCGTCGAGTAGTTTGAATCAGCCGTCATTGACATTTTATTAAATCCGTCTGTTTATATTTATATTTTACATCGTACTAATTAAAGAAAAGATACGTTTTTTTTGTACCGGATGTCAAGTAAAAATAATGCTGTTAAGGTATTTTTTTCATGCATGCTTGAAACCGTTGTAATTCGTCCTATATTTTCTCTCCCGAAATATACGTCAGATATTCCTGCGGATCGAAAATATTCTCTATTTGTTCGGAATCGTGAATCCTGATTTTTATCATCCAGCCCTCGCCGTATGGATCGCGATTCACAATCCCCGGGTCGTCCTCGAGAGTTTCGTTTACTTCAATGACCTTGCCGGACAAAGGTGCAATAAGTTCCGAAACCGTCTTCATGGCCTCGATTGTGCCAAACGGTGACCCCTGGGAGACCTCAAATCCGATTTCGGGCAAATCGATATAGACGATCTCGGAAAGCTCCTTCTGCGCGTAATCCGAGAGACCAATCGTGCCGGTATTATCATCCAACAGAACCCATGTGTGTTCGTCGATAAAATGAAGGTCAAGCGGGACATTTGTTTCATCATTCATTCAAATGTATCCTTAGTATTACTATTTTGCTTTGAATATTAAAATGCAAAAACGATAAATCCATGTTATTTATTTACACGCTCCATGTATTCGCCGGTTCGAGTATCGACTTTGATGACATTACCCTGTTCGATAAACAGAGGCACATTTACCTCAGCGCCGGTAGATACCGTGGCAGGCTTCAACGCGTTCTGTGCGGTATTACCTTTTAATCCGGGATCTGTCTGAACAACTTCGAGTTCCAATGCCGGCGGAATAATAACTTCTATTGGCGTGTTTTCGTGAAACAAAATCTCACATTCTGTATTTTCAGTTAGGAATTGTACCGGATCGCCAATCAGTTCGCTTTCCACATTAATCTGTTCGAAGGTTTCGTTATCCATAAAAACATAGAAATTACCGTCATGATACAAATATTCGTTCTGTTTGCGGATTAATTTGACCTCTTCGACCTTTTCGCCGGCCCGAAATGTTCTGTCGGTAACCGCTTTCGTCTTCACGTTTCTGAGCTTTGTGCGAACAAAAGCGCCACCTTTCCCCGGTTTGACATGCTGAAACTCAATAATGGAAAAAAGAAGTCCATTTTCAATAAATGTGAATCCGTTTCTAAAATCTGCAGTGCTTGCCATGAAACAACTCCCTTATAAATCTAAAATTATTTTCGAAAAAATTGATATATAATGTAACAAATTTCCACCCTGTTTTCAATGATTTATAACAAATTCACCCATTAATACGGCAAACTCATCATATTCAATGCCCACTCGGTATATAGTTTATGTACACTATACACAGCATTTATTCATTATCCGAATATCGATTCGTCGAGCCAGTCAGGATACGTTGTCGGCGCGGTCCAGTCGTCCGGAAGGTCATCAACTTTCACAAGCGCCCCGTCGTGATCGAGAAATGATTTGAAACCGGTGAGGAATATCTTCGTCCGCTGAAGGATTTCCTCATAACTGAAGGGCATAATTCCGGTATCAAGCATTCTTTGATAATAAAGGATTGTCGGGAAGTTCAGATAATATCGACGGTCCCATGACGTAAAATCGCACCGTCTGTTGTCGATATCGATCCATTCACCTTCCCCTGCCCAACCGTTAGTGTTCGAGGAGGCGTAAATCCTGCAGTTACAGAATGAATGTTCGTCAAATCCCTGAACCTGAGTGACCAGAAACGGAATATTCTGATCCTCAGCGCCGTCGACTTTGAGTGTGTTATATTTCAGAGTCAGATTACCGTAGGTCATGATGTTCTTATTCGTCGGGGTTACCTCACGCCAGAATCCGTCGGTCATCAGGCTGATACTGTCCACTTCGAGTCCGAACACGGTCAAGAGATAGTACAGCCCGTGAATACCGTGCTGCGCATAGTCTCTCATGGTGAAATTATAGCCGGTTGAACCGAGAATATGTTTCCCATCCCTTCGAAAACGTTCGACGCGGGTCCGGGCGATTTTTGCTTCCTCAAGGATCCAGTGACCGTCGCTGACAAGTATAGGAGCGTTGTATTTTCTCGACCGCTCGATAATCCGTTTTGCGGTATTCATGTCGTAAGCAATGGGACGATCGATATATGTTGGAATGCTGGCCTCAAGGTAGGGTTTTGTCAGCTGTTCCCACCATTTCGCCTCGTGAAACCCCCCGAAAATCATGCCGTCTACTTTACCGATCATATCGTCGAAATTCCTTACCGCTGTGCAGTTATATTGCTTGGCGATCCGCTGCGCAGCCTGATAGTCCTTATCCCAGCAATGGGTAATGATCATGCCGGTTGTACGTCCCGGCCATGTGTCGTTCTCACGGAGATTAATAGTCGATCCCCACAGGCTCATATGGCTGTTGTTTGCGACACAGCAGAATCCGAGCCGTTTCAGTTCTGATGTAGGACGGGAAGCGGTCTGAGCGGACGCCGATCCCGCCGCCGTTAACGCTGCCGATCCCGCCGCTGCCGCTGAGCCGAGAAAACGCCGCCTGGTTGAATGCTTTTTCATAATCTGCCCCCTTATAATGCTATATTTATATTATTATATATAATCAGCATATTGTTTATTATCAGCCGATATTATGCGCTTTTTTCAGGATTTGTTTCAAGCCTATCGCAACATTGGGATATTGATCCGCGACATTTGTTTTTTCGTGCAAGTCAGTGTCACGGTCATACAACTGCGGACCGAATCCCGCCGAATCGTTTGAAACATTCTGAAAATACGTCCACTTTTTCGTATGCACCGACGCAAATCCACCGTAATTGGTTACAATATGATCGCGGAGTTTTGGTTTCGAGCCAGTCGCAATGTCCCACATGCTTCCGCCGTCGAACGTGAGATTCGTCTCAACACCGAGCATAGACAGGAACGTCGGCGTGAAATCCACATGACCGACAATTTCGTCGATCCGTTTGCCGTGGTAACGGCTGTCAGGGTGACGGATAATCATGGGTACTCTGGTTACCGCTGAGTTACAGCATTTCGCCTGTTTCATCACACATCCCATCTCGCCGAGATGGGTGCCGTGATCGGAGGTAAAAACAATGACCGTATTGTCCATAAGTCCTAACCGTCTGACATCGTCTAGCAGTCTGCCAACACACCGATCAGCAAATGTAACATTCGCGGCATAATGGTCGCTCAGAATTCGTGTATCCTCCTCGGTGATCGCTTCCTTGTTTGCATCGTAATCTATAAGATATCGGTCGCCGTTGTAATCCGTGCGGTACATTTTCGTATATTCCGGCGGCGGGTCCCATGGCTCGTGCGGATCGAACATGTCGACCCACAGGAAAAATTGACCGTCGTTATCCTTGTTGTCCCCAAGCCATTTTCCCGCACTCTGAGCTACTCTCGCACAGCAGTAATCGTCCTCTGCCTTTGCGTCTTTATTGTCGAGAAGATACTGAAACATCCGCTCGCGGAGTGAATCGGTTGCATAATGTTCCGGCAAATGACGGTCCACATCTGTAACCGCCGAACGCGGCCCGGAGATATAACTGTCGTGGACATTTCCTCGGACCCATTCGAACGCGGAGAATCCCTGGTTGAAACTGAATGACGGTTGGTAGATATCGGTCGGAGCAAAATAAAAAACGAAATCGGAGATCAAACCCTTGGTGTAGCCCCCAGCCTTGCTGAGCATCTGCGCAATAGTCAGATCGGTCGGCAAAAGCGGCGCCCATTTGGGATTGATGTTTATAATACTTTTACCGGTGTGCATGACACGCCGTGAGGGAATGCTGGGAAGGCTGTCGGCATAACAATTTGAAAAATATACGCTTTCCGCGGCGAGAGCATCGAGATTAGGTGTTTGAATGCGGTTGTTCTCAGCGTTGAACGCGAGATAATCCCATCTGAACGTGTCGCAGACAATCACAATCATATTCAGACCGTTCGATCCGCTCGCTTTCAGTTGATTGTATTCTTTCTGCTGGGCTTTGACAGATTCAGGGATAGCAGCGGCTGCACCGAGTCCGGCAAGCGAACCCATGAATTTCCTACGATTAAACATAGCTTCCTTCTTTCAAAAGAGTATAATCAATTTGATATCTGCATCATTCTGATACATTTGTTGCATTTACTCACTATTATTACCTTCGGTATTATGAGTGCAATAACGGTTTTTAACATACGTTTTACCTCTCACGTAAACAAGAAAAAAGTACGAATTCCCCCACATTTTTTCCGTTCACAGCAACATAGTCATGTACGCTTATGAGAATTGTATTGACATTTTACGCTCAGGTCGGTAATTTCGTGAATGTAATGTATTTTATATACAAATATAAAATTCTTTGCGAATGAAGGAGGAGATGATATATGAAGCGGAGAGATTTCTTTGGGGCCGGCGCCGTGAGCGCCGCTATACTTGGCAGCGCAGGCTGCTCAAAATTTAAACGCTATAATTTCGAACCGGAATACTCCGGTATGACCTGGGGCATGCAGTCGCTCAACGAACCTGCAAACGGCTCGATGGGCATGAAAGAGATCGGCACAACCGGTATTCATGTGTCGAATCTATGTTTCGGGTCGCACATGCCTATTGAAGCTATACCGTATGAACGATTCCGCCAGAAACTGATCCGCGATGCCTATAGCTGCGGGATAAATTTTTTCGACGTTTACGACGAGGGACAGGATGTCTATCAATACGAGCCAATGGGGCAACATCTGGCTCCGATGATCAACGATGTCGTCATTTCGATCGTGCACCGCCCATATAATGGCCGAACTTCCGAGGAGGAAATGGAGCGTGTGCTTAGGCTGTTCAAACGCAGCCATATCGATCTCGTCCGCGGCCGCGGGACTATCAACAGCCCGGTATGGGATACGCTTTTCCGGATGAAAGAAAAAGGCTATATCCGCGCGGTTGGCATGTCGACACACGAACATGTGAGAATTCAGGAGTATATCGACAAATTGCCTCTCGATTTCATGCTGTTTCCATACAATTTCCATCAAAATATCGCTTTTGCAAACGATCCGCCGGACGATTTCATGCCGCTTACACAAAAATGCCGGGCAAAAGGGATGGGTATTCTCACCATGAAAGCATTCTGCGGGGATTATTTGGCGACCCCGTTCGACAAGATTTCCCTTGAACTGGTCGGCCGTGACGGCCCGCGATTTGCTCCCGCGGCGCTCAGATATGTGCTCAATTCTGGGATCGAGGCAGATTCGACATACGTGGGAATGTACACTTACAAACATTTAAATCAAAACCTTACGGCATTTTATGACAAAAATATGTCCGGCGAGGAAAAAGAACTTCTCGCCAAACTGGATGTTATCGCAGAAAAACATGCCCATGCGTGGCTTCCCGACCATTACAAATGGCTGACTGACTGGACACCGAAAGCTTCGGTTCATCATGCATAAGCATTCATGAGCGGTTTCCGGTACCGGAATAAAAAATGCATGCTCTTTTGAAAAATAGCGCCATTCATTTCTAACTAAAAGGGATTTGAGACATATGGAAAAGCGCCATACGAACCCATACAAATCCTCCCGCCGCGAATTCATCGGCAAAACGGGTGCCGGCTTTCTTATCGGCACCGCTTTCCAGCCTGGAATCGGACTGGCACAGACAAATGGATCGTCGAATTCCGATCGATACAAGTCGGTCATAATTAATACCCACGAGTGGGATGGCGACATCGAGGAACGGCTCGATCTCCCGAAAGGGTGGAACGTTCGTGAAAACCACATCGCAGGATATAAAAGCCCTATCTTCTATAAAGAGGATATTCGGCACAGTCTGCAATATCCCATCGGTACCTTGCCGCTCCGTGAAATCGCATCCGGGAAAAAGACGGCAGTAGTGACATTCGACGATATCTCCCGTGCAACGCCCACAAATGAAATCGCTCCGGTGGTTATCGAGGAGTTGAAAGCCGGGGGTATCAAAGACGAAAATATCCTACTCATCGAGAATTGCGGTTCACACCGCCCGCTTTCGCAAAATGAGGCACGCGCCAAAATGGGCGCTCTCGTCGACAAATATCCATGGATAAATCACAATCCCTACGATAATCTTGTCGACCGCGGTCTCACATCGCAGAATAATCATGTTAAATTGAATTTCTATTTCATGCAGGCCGATGTAAAAGTGACTATCAGCGGTATCAAAAAGCATGCGGCGGGCTACAGCGGGGGTGCAAAAGCAATTCTCCCGGGCATATCGTGGATCAATTCAATTGAATACATGCATGAGGAACTCGATTGGGCCGGCCTTGGAAAAATTCACCATAATACAGCCCGCGAATGTATGGAAGAGGCAGCACGCATGGCCAATCTCGATTTTTCAGTCAACACAATTATGAACGAGAACAGGCGCCCCATCGGAATCCATGCCGGCGATGTTGTTGACGCATTCCGAAGCGCGGCAAACGACGCTGCAATGAAATACGAGACCGATATGGCGCGCGACGCCGCCGATGTAGTCATCGTGAACACTTACCCCATGACAAATCAGGAGACCGGTTTCGGACTCGCGAACCGTACACTCCGTGAGGGCGGCACCGCGGTGATCATTTGGCAGTCTCCGCGAGTACGGGCAAGCATTCATTACTGGGCAGAACGCCGCGATTTCACCGGTAAATCATATTGGGACAATATTAATAAACGCGATCCGGTTCGTAAGGCGGGGAGAGTCATTCTCTTTTCACAGTATGTCCAGCGACGTGACACCATAAACTTCCCGGACGGCCGGGTGACTGTCGTACAATCGTGGGATGATGTGCTTAAAATTCTCGAAAAAGAGCATGGCGAATCGACAGAAGCCGTCGTCTATCCCTGGGCGGGATATCAGCACGGCCCGGTCACCATCGATACGCTGTAAAATTCAAACTTATATCTAAATTGAGCACTGCGGCGACCCTAATTTCAGATTTATTCTCAATAGATGTGCTGCTCGACATAATCATTAAACGCCTTCAGATCGACATTCTCGTGGCTCCCAGGATATGTGTACGGCAACAGGCACCATTCCTCGGTAAACGCTGCGCTTTCGCCCGGAGCGAGAGTTTCACGTGGTCCGATGGGCTCGAGTTCGCTCTTAATATCCTCATTATAATAGATTGATATCGTGTATGCAGCAAGTTCGCCGTACACACGCTCTGGATAGACCGGATATTTTTTCACGAATACCATATCGTTGCGGGTAATATATCCGAACCAGCCCGTGTAAGAATCGATACCGTACTTTTTAATATCCGTGGGACCGCCGATAAGAAGAAAATCGTCCCGAACAGCAACATTCTCATGCTTGTCAGGCCGGAAATTCATATATTTCGGTCCTCTCGCTGGTTCGTATACAATGTACCCCTCGGGAAACCGTCCGCCCCCTGAGAGCGGGATAACACATATTCCCCCACCAACCGCAAACGTACGGCTCCAATGATTATATTGTTTTGTCGAATCGCTAATGTTTTTTATGATCTGCGTACATTTCAGATGAGACGAATCTTTGTCCAGTTCAAATTCACGAATGAGCTGAACGCCAGTGGATTCATCTTTAATGCTGGTCATCCTCGCCGAACGGGGACCGGTGATCTCCGCGGTCCATTTTCCAAGCCACAGATTCGTCCGTCCCGGAACAAGTTTTTCAGGGCCAATATCGAACCGGCCAGCGCAGATGCCGACCCGGGGCCCGCCCGGTGTGTATGTCCAGCCGTCCTGGTCGGGATCGATATACAGCACGTTTTTGCCATTCAGATTGTATTCAAGCACCCGACCGCCGCAATTCGGCTCAAGCACAACCGACACCTCATCATTGAACAGCTTTACACAACCGGAATAACCGTGACTCTCGATCCATGCAGTGCCTTCGGGAATATCAGCAGCGAATACCGGAAAACTTATCGAGACGATAATCAATATAATCGATACCATGAACACGATATTCTTTTTCATTGATGACCTGCTTTCGTAAAGAGAAAAAATGAATAGAATTTCATGTAATATAAAAAAAGGCTCTCGGAAATGAGAGCCTTTTTTTAAATAATATCGAAACGATATTTTTTTACATCTTAGTTATCTTTCACTACAGCCTGCGCAGCAGCCAAACGCGCAATAGGCACACGGAACGGCGAGCATGAAACATAATTCATGCCGACTCGATGACAAAACTCCACCGAGGCGGGATCGCCGCCGTGCTCTCCGCAGATACCGACTTTGAGATCGGGATTGGAACTGCGGCCTTTTTTAATACCCATCTCGACAAGCTGGCCTACGCCGGTCTGATCGAGCGTCATAAAAGGATCAGACGGCAGCACGCCTTTGTCAAGATATACCTTGATGAACGAGCCAATGTCGTCGCGGCTGAATCCGAACGTCATCTGAGTAAGATCGTTGGTTCCGAAACTGAAGAACTGCGCCTCGGCTCCGATCTCGTCTGCGGTAAGCGCCGCACGGGGAATTTCGATCATTGTACCGACAAGGTAATCGAAATCGACGCCTGAGGATTTTTTGATATCCTCGGCGATTCTCACCGCAATGTCACGCAGGATCGTAAATTCTTTGACAGTGCCAATCAGCGGAATCATTACCTCGGGAACGACCTTAAGACCATTCTTATGACATTCTACTGTGGCGTTGAAAATCGCACGCATCTGCATCTCGGAAATTTCGTTGTATTTGATACCAAGACGGCAGCCGCGGTTACCAAGCATCGGATTGAACTCGTGAAGGCTTTCGACTTTGGCTTTGATGGTTTCATAGGTAACACCCATTTCCTCGGCCATTTCACGCTGTTGATCCTCCTCGTGAGGCAGAAACTCGTGCAGCGGCGGGTCGAGCAGACGGATGGTTACCGGACGTTCCTGCATTGCCTCGAAAATTCCGACAAAATCCTCTTTCTGCATCGGTTCAAGTTTCGCAAGCGCTTTGACTCTGCCGTCCTGATCTTCAGAAAGAATCATCTCGCGGACAGCTTTGATACGGTCGCCCTCAAAGAACATATGCTCGGTACGGCAAAGGCCGATTCCCTCGGCGCCCATTTCGACCGCTTTATCGGCATCGCCGGGAGTATCCGCATTCGTGCGGACTTTCAAACGTCGTTTTTTGTCCGCCCAAGCCATAAAGGTTTCGAAATTACCAGAGATTTCCGGGTCGACTGTCTTGATTTTGCCTTTCAGCACTTCACCGGTAGTACCGTCGAGGGAAATAAAATCGCCTGCTTTTATAACCTCATTGCCAGCGGTGAATGAGCCGTCAGCATATTTGATAACAATGTCGCTGCATCCTGCGACGCAACACTTACCCATTCCGCGCGCCACAACAGCGGCATGAGACGTACGCCCGCCGCGTGCCGTGAGAATTCCCTGCGCGGCATTCATACCGCCGATATCCTCGGGAGAGGTCTCGATACGGACAAGAATGACTTTTTCACCTTTTTCGGCCATTTCGACTGCGTCATCGGCATGAAATACGACTTTACCAGACGCGGCGCCGGGAGATGCAGGAAGGCCTTTACCGAGCACCGTAGCAGATTTCATAGCATCCTTGTCGAACATCGGGTGCAGAAGCTGATCGAGTTGTTCCGGTTCAAGCCGCAGAAGTGCAGTGTCGATGTCGATCATTTTTTCCTCAACCATATCGACTGCAATCTTCAGCGCTGCGTGCACAGTGCGTTTTCCGGTTCTGGTCTGGAGCATCCATAGTTTGCCTTTTTCGATAGTAAACTCGATGTCCTGCATGTCGCGGTAATGATCTTCAAGTTTTTTATAGACTTCCTCGAGAGTTTTGTATGGTCCTGGCATCAGCGACTCAAGCGTAACCTGACCCTCGCCTGTCACAGATGTATCGTTCACCGGCTGCGGTGTACGCGTACCGGCAACAACATCCTCGCCCTGTGCGTTGACAAGATATTCGCCGAAAAAGCGGTTTTCACCAGTCGCCGGATCGCGTGTAAACGCAACGCCGGTCGCGCAGTCGTCGCCCATGTTGCCAAACACCATAGACTGCACGTTTACTGCGGTTCCCCAATCGTGCGGGATATTGTTAATGTTTCGGTAGGTAATCGCCCGGGCGCCGTTCCAGGAACCGAACACGGCGTTGATTGCGCCCCAGAGCTGCTCCTGCGGTTCCTCAGGGAAATCGATGCCTTTACGGTCCTTGATAAGCAGCTTGAATTTTTGAACAAGATCTTTCAGATCATCCGTGGTCAGCTCTGTATCGACCGTTACACCGACTTCTTTCTTTTTCGCATCAATGATGACCTCGAACGGATCTTCCTCTTCTTTCGATTCCGGCTTCATACCGAGCACAACATCACCGTACATCTGTACGAAACGGCGGTAGGAATCATATGCGAACCGATCACTGCCGGAGGCTTCTGTGAGTCCTTTAACCGTCTTATCGTTGAGTCCGAGATTCAGTACTGTATCCATCATGCCCGGCATCGATACCCGAGCGCCGGAACGGACAGACAAAAGGAGCGGATTTGCGGTATCGTTAAATTTCTTTCCCATAACCTTTTCGATATGTTCGACACCGGCCTGAACCTGATCTTCCAGCTCGGGCGGATAATTACCGTCCAGTTTGTAATACACTGTACACATTTCTGTGGTGATAGTAAATCCTGCGGGAACGGGAATACCGAGACGCGCCATTTCGGCAAGGTTTGCGCCTTTACCCCCGAGAAGGTTTTTCATTTCCGCCTTACCTTCGGCAGAGCCGCCACCGAACGTGTAAACGTACTTGTTTGACATTATTCCTCCGAAAAAAAAACATGCGGCTTCATTTCTGGAGCCGCATGTCGTTAAAATAAGTTATAGCCAAATATTTATTGCAACATACGGCATAATATTTAGACTCTTTCTTCAATAAGTTTTTCGACAACACTCGGATCGAGAAGAGTAGAGGTATCGCCGAGATCGCCGGTATCGTTAGCTGCGATCTTCTTAAGGATACGGCGCATAATCTTACCGGAACGGGTTTTCGGTAGGGCATCGGCAAACTGTATCTTGTCCGGCGATGCGATAGGGCCGATTTCCGTTCTGATATGATTCACAAACTCTTTCTTGAGTTCGTCGGTTTTCTCGATACCATCGTTAACGGTTACAAACACATACAGCGCCTGACCTTTAATTTCATGCGGGAAACCGACAACTGCAGCCTCGGCGACTGCACTGTGGCTCACAAGCGCGCTCTCTACCTCGGCGGTACCGATTCTGTGACCGGAAATGTTTATAACATCGTCAACGCGGCCCATCAACCAGAAATCACCTTCCTCGTCGATCCGGGCACCGTCTCCAGCAAAATAGTTGCCAGGAAACTGTGACCAGTATGTGTCGATGAATCTCTGATGATCACCATAGACTGTACGCATTATGCCAGGCCACGGACGTTTCATTATGAGATATCCGCCCTCGTTGACCTCGCACGGGGTACCGTCTTCTCTGATAACGGCTGGTTCGACCCCAAAGAACGGACGGTTCGCGGAACCAGGTTTAATCGACATACAGCCGGGAAGCGGTGTAATCATGTGGCCGCCTGTTTCGGTCTGCCAGTATGTATCAACAACCGGGCACTTTCCACCGCCAACGCTCTGGTAATACCACATCCAGGCCTCGGGATTGATCGGCTCACCAACTGTTCCTAGAATTCTCAGGGATGACAGGTCGTGTTTTTTGACCCATTCGGTACCCTTGCTTGCGATAGCGCGAATAGCTGTCGGCGCTGTATAAAAAACAGTAACTTTATATTTTTCACATATATCCCAGAATCTATCGGGTTCCGGATAGGTCGGCACACCTTCAAACATGATGGAGGTCGAATGGTTTGCAAGCGGACCATAAACAATATATGAATGACCAGTTACCCAGCCAATGTCAGCAGTACACCAGTAAATGTCATCATCATGTATATCGAAAACGAATTTGTGTGAAAGACTTGTGTAGAGAAGATATCCGCCGGTAGTGTGAAGCACGCCTTTGGGTTTTCCGGTGGAGCCGGAGGTGTACAGAATGAAAAGCGGGTCTTCAGCATCCATGACCTCGGGTTCGCATTCGTCCGAAACGCCTTCCATCACATCGTCCCACCAGACATCGCGGCCGTCTTCCATGTGTGTTTCAACGTCTTTACGTTTATAACAGATGACCTTTTCAATCGACGGGCAAGAATTATTTGCAAGTGCTCCGTCGGCATTGACTTTCAGAGGGATGGCTTTCGAGCCGCGAAGCGACACGTTCGAAGTGATGAGAATCCTGCATTGTGAATCCTGAATACGGTCGCGAAGCGCATCAGCGGAGAAACCGCCGAATACAATCGAGTGGACCGCGCCGATACGGGTGCACGCAAGCATCGCAATAGCAAGCTCAGGAATCATTGGCATGTAAAGACAGACGGTATCGCCTTTCTTTATACCCATGTTTTTCAATACGTTCGCGAATTTGCTGACTTCTTTCAGAAGTTCATTGTAGGAGATGTGCTTGTCTTCGTTGGGATCATCCCCAACCCACAAAATGGCAGTTTTATCGCCTTTTCCGGCTTTTACGTGACGGTCGAGAGCATTATAGGAAACATTGAGTTTACCGCCTTCGAACCATTTGATAATCATTTTATCTTCATCGAATGAATGTACTTTGTCCCATTTTTCGAACCAGTCGAGCGATTCAGCCATTTCTCCCCAGAACTCATCGGTATCCTCAAGCGAACGCTTATACATTTCTTCATACTGTTCCATGGATGAAATATGAGCGTGCTCACGTAAAGAGTCCGGAACAGGGAATTTACGCTGCTCAGACATGAGACTTGTAATATTAGCTTTGTTTTCTTCTGCCATTTGCCTCTCCTTAAGGTTTGGTTTAGGATAAATACAATAGAATCAGCTTGTTAAATTATTATCATGACAAGCGGGGCATGAAATTGTCTGCATTATTATATGTTCGGAAGATTTATATAGTATGAGCATTAATCTAAAATTGTGTTAAGATGGTGCCCGAGAACGGACTTGAACCGTTACGACCGTTGGCCACTACCTCCTTAAGATAGCGTGTCTACCAATTCCACCACTCGGGCATATCCAACGATATGTATCAAATAAAGCAGAACAATTGAAGTCAATGTATTTCTATTTCGAATCGCTGTCCGTTTCTGCAGGAGCTTCTTCTGAAACAGATTCCTCCGACTGTTCCTGCATTAGCGGCATCTCATCGGTAACAACAGGCTGAGAGGTTGTCGGCTGTTGGATGTTCATCCGGTCGAGCACACTTTCGTTTCTGCCGACACGCTTCACATAATTCAGAGAAAGCGATGTCAACATAAACAAGACCGCAAGTACCGTTGTCGCCTTTGTCAGAAACGGCGCTGCACCGCGACCACCGAAAACACCACCGGAAACTCCTGAGCCTCCGAACGTTCCGGAAAGGCCGCCGCCTTTACTCGACTGTAAAAGCACAGCAACAATGAGTCCGATACTTACGAACACATGTAGCGTCATAACCAAACCATATAACATATTCTCATCCTGTCTGAGTTAAATTCTTCTGATTTTACGATGCTCTGATAATTCTCTCGAACGATTCGGCATCGAGAGCTGCTCCGCCGATAAGTCCGCCATCGATATCGGGCTGCGAAATAAGTTCGGTAGCATTGGAGGGTTTCATGCTTCCTCCGTACTGAATCCGTGTCCGCCCGGCAATATCGTCGCCGAATAGTTCACCCAAAATGCCGCGAATAAATGCTTGAACTTCCTGAGCCTGTTCAGCAGTCGCCGTGAGTCCGGTTCCGATTGCCCAAACTGGCTCATATGCTAAAACAGTACCGTCGAATGTATCAGGCTCGAGCGTTTCCAGCGCACCTTTTAATTGAGACTCTATAACCTGGTCAGTTATGCCGTCCTCACGCTGCTCTTTCGTCTCGCCGACACAGAAAATCGGAACAAGTCCACTCTTGAGCGCAGCCGCAATTTTTAACGCACAAATGTCGTCCGTTTCATGAAAATACGATCTCCGCTCAGAATGTGATAATATAACATATCGGCAACCGAGTGTCAAGAGCATATTTGCTGATATTTCACCAGTATACGCACCGTTTTCCTCCCAGTGCATGTTCTGCGCACCAAGAGCGACATTGCTTCCTTTGATGACATCTGCAACTGCGTTCAGTGAGGTAAATGTCGGACATATTACAATTTCGACATCACTGACATCGGTCACTCTCTCACGTATGCCTTTCGAGAGCTCGATCGCCTCGAGATGGTTCTTGTTCATCTTCCAGTTACCGGCAATGATTGTTTTTCTCATAATACTATCCTTTTCATCGATCGAGTGCGCTGAGCCCGGGAAGAGTCTTTCCCTCCAGGAGTTCAAGCGATGCTCCTCCGCCTGTAGAAATATGACTAAATTTATCATCAAGACCTAATTTTGCAATAGCTGCAGCGGAATCTCCCCCACCGATAATCGTAATTGCGTCCTGAGCAGTCGCGTCCGCCATCGATTCGGCGATCGACTGTGTTCCTTTTGCGAAACTATCCATTTCAAACACACCAACCGGACCGTTCCATACAATTGTCCCGGCATTTTTAATCTTCGAGGCGAACAGCTCCATCGTCTCAGGTCCGATATCCAAGCCCAACCATCCCGCCGGTATAGAATCATGTTTGACAATTTTCGTATTCGCGTCGTTCGCAAATTCGTCAGCGACCACAGCATCGACCGGAAGCATGAAATCACAATCGGAGGACTCGGCTTGTTTCAGGATTTCTTCAGCAAGTTCGATCTTATCTTCCTCGAGAACCGATTTCCCAATCTCAAGCCCCATCGCTTTATAGAAAGTAAACATCATACCGCCGCCGACAAGAAGAATATCGGCTTTTTTAAGCAGCGAAGTTATCACCTCGATCTTACCGGAGATTTTCACTCCACCTATCACTGCAACAAACGGCCGTTTCGGATTTTCAATCGCTCCGAGCAGAAAATCAATCTCCTTTTTCAGCAAATAACCGCAACCGACTTCGTCGATAAAATGTGTGATGCCTTCTGTCGAGGCATGGGCGCGGTGTGCGGTACCGAATGCGTCGTTGATATAGACATCGGCAAGAGCCGCAAGCTGTTTCGAGAACTTGGGTTCGTTTGCTGTTTCTTCCGCATGATAGCGCAGATTCTCGAGCAGAACCACGTCGCCATCATTCATTGAGGATACCATAGATTCAACGTCTGTACCTATACAGTCAGATGCAAGCGATACTTTTTTACCAAGATGCTTCGATAAACTTTTTGCTACCGGTGAAAGACTCATTTCTGGCACTATTTCTCCTTTCGGACGCCCGAGATGACTCATAAGAATCAGTTTTGCGTTCTTTTCCAAAACATACCGGATAGTCGGCAGCGATGCAATAATCCGTTTTTCGTCAGTAATATTAAGGTTCTCATCGAGCGGCACATTGAAATCGCAGCGAACGATGACCCGTTTGCCTTTGAGGGTAAGATCCTCAACACTTTTTACCGCCATGTATATCACACCTCAACTTTCAAAAAATAAATCCCGCGAATGCAATAACATATCCGCGGGATTTCGTGCATATTATTCATTTAGGATACGTTATTGCGCCATCATCTTGAAAAGATCGATGCATCTCTTGGAATATCCCCATTCATTGTCGTACCACGAAAGCACTTTTATCATATTTCCGCCGATAACCGATGTTGACAGCGCATCGAAAATTGAGGATGCAGGATTGCCGATAACATCGGACGATACGATCGGATCCTCAGTGTACTCGAGAATACCTTTAAGGTCGCCCTCGGCGGCTTTTTTCATTGCCGCGTTGACTTCTTCGGCAGTAACATCTTTTTCGAGTTCCGCAACAAGATCAGTCAATGAGCCGGTCGGTGTCGGTACACGGACAGAGATACCATTTAATTTGCCGTTCAGTTCGGGGAGTACCTTGCCGACTGCAATAGCGGCGCCGGTAGTGGTCGGGATCATGTTAATTGCGCCACCGCGTGCACGGCGTAGGTCACTGTGAACCTGATCAAGAATACGCTGGTCGTTGGTATATGAATGAATGGTGTTCATAAGGCCTTTGACAATGCCAAAGTTCTCGTGAAGAACTTTTGCGACCGGCGCAAGGCAGTTTGTAGTACAGGACGCGTTGGATATGAAAATATCGTCGGCAGTCAAAACATCGTCATTCACACCACATACAACCATTTTCACTTCGTCGCCTTTCGGAGGAACCGAAAGAAGAACTTTCTTTGCGCCGGCAGCGATATGTTTTTTCAGGCTTTCTCCATCGCGAAAAATACCGGTAGACTCGAGAACAATTTCTGCTCCAAGTTTACCCCAGGGGAGATTTGCCGGATCTTTTTCGGCGGTAACAACGATTTTCTTTCCGTTGACAATGATGCCGTCATCGGAAGTTTCGACAGTACCGTCGAATTTACCCTGTGTCGAATCATACTTGAGCATATGGGCCATCGCCTCTACGCTCATTAGGTCGTTGATACCGACAACTTCGAAGCCGCCGTCGGCGACAGCAGCGCGAAACACAAGTTTTCCGATTCGGCCGAAGCCGTTAATACCGATTTTAATTGCCATTATTGATTACCTTTCATGTGTTTAGATTGAGAGTTATAATTTATTGCAAACCTTTCTTTTTGTAATAATCCTGCATCGAGTCAAGGCCCTTCTGTTCGAAATCACCGGCATGGCCTGCAGTTCCGAGATCAATCATTTTCTGCTCGACAAGTCCGCTGAGAGCGGTGCGCGCCGGGCCGAGATAATCACGCGGATCAAATTTTTCCGGTGTTTCCGCAAGAACTTTCCGGATCGTTCCCGTGACAGCCAGACGCCCGTCAGTGTCGATATTGACTTTACGGACACCATACGGAATCACCGACTGAATCGCCGACATGGGTACGCCTTTCGCGTTTGGCATATTTCCACCGTATTTATTAACCATATCGACAAGGTCCTTCGGCACGCTTGAGGAACCATGCATGACCAGGGCCGTATCGGGGATTCTGCAGTTAATTTCTTTAACAAGATCGAGCGCAAGCTTAGGCTCGTCTTTGAATTTGTACGCGCCGTGAGAGGTACCGATAGCAACTGCAAGCGCATCGACCATTGTCCTCTCTACAAATTCGACCGCCTGATCGGGATCAGTAAGGTTGATTCTCCCCGATCCTACACCATCCTCGATTCCGCCAAGCGTTCCCAGTTCCGCCTCGACCGATACGCCGAGTGGACGCGCATATTCGATAACGCTCATGGTTACCTCGAGATTTTCCTCGAATGTGGTCGGCGTTTTGCTGTCCTCTTTCAGTGAACCGTCGATCATAACCGATGTAAATCCGAGAGCTATTGCCATTTTACAGGTTTCGAGACTATTTCCGTGATCGAGATGCATCGCGATGGGAATATCAGGATTTTCCTCGACAGCCGCGAGCATGAGATGTTTCAGGTAGTTGAAATTGGAGTATTTCAGCGCACCTCTTGAGGCCTGTATTATCACTGGTGACTGAGTCTTTTGCGCCGCCGTCATGATTGCCTGAATTTGTTCCATATTGTTCACATTGTATGCACCGAGTGCATAATTGTTCTTTGCCGCTTCGTCAAGAAGCAGTCTCATCGGAATCAATGACATTATTATCCCTTTAATCGTTAGAAATTCCGTTATTTACGCAGTATTAACTGAAAAAGAGTTTTGCGTAATCGTAGCGCTTCATTGCAACCGTCTTCAATGTACCGACCGCCTCTTCGAGGGAGATCGATTTCATCTCTCCCGATCTGATAGCAGCCATATTGCCAAACTGTCCTTTCTCAATCATCTCAACTACTTTCACGCCGAGATTCGTGCACAGTACTTTGTCGTAAGCGGAAGGGCTTCCACCTCTCTGGAGATGTCCGAGAACGATCGAGCGCGTTTCGAATCCGGTTACCGATTCTATTTCATTTGCGAGCGCATCGGCAACCCCCCTACTTATACTGAACTGAATATGCCCAAATTCATCAAGCTGGGACGAATGCGACACCTCTTTCATGATGTCCTTAAGCTGCGCACCCTCGGCGATAGCTATAATCGCCCACTTATCGCCGGATTCATAGCGGCGTTTCACCATATCGCACACTTCTTTTGCGGTCACATCGACCTCCGGAATGATAATCATATGGGCGCCGCCTGCAATTCCGCCGTGAAGCGCTATCCAGCCAGAGTGACGCCCCATTATCTCGACAACCATGACACGATGGTGACTCTTTGTCGTCGTACGCAGCATTTCAAGAAATTCGCCCACCCGGTTTATTGCGGTATCGAAACCAAACGTATAGTCAGTACCGCTGACATCGTTGTCGATTGTTTTGGGTACACCGACCACATTCGCACCGTTTTTATAAAGCTGGAGCGCAATTCCGAGAGTGTCGTCCCCGCCCGCCGCAACAAGTGCATGAACCCCGAGTTCCGAAAGATTCTTTTTCGCAATATCGTATCCACTCTCAAATTTCGAAACGTTTGTCCGAGAGGAGCCAAGAATTGTGCCGCCGATGAGATGAATATCCTCAACATCTTTAAGTTTAAGCGATCGGAATTTCTTTTCAAGCAGTCCGCGCCAACCGTCCTTAAATCCAATAACATCGTATCCGTCAATCGTAGCTTTCGTAGTGACCGCTCTGATAACTGCATTGAGTCCCGGAGCATCTCCCCCTCCTGTAAGTATTCCTATTCGTTTTTTCGGCATAACGTCTCTTCTCCTTCGGAGTTTTTTTATTCAACGTAGGATGCGAAAACTAGATATTTAAAATACGAAATGAGGAATTTATTGTCAAGCAACATAACATTGTTTCTGGCGACCCCCCATTTTTTAGCCTCCCTGTAAAGCAAGAGATAACTGCACG
>CAZCDQ010000059.1:3250-19702 GCA_964497605.1 uncultured bacterium | reverse complement strand
AACCTTATCTCATTGCAACTTAACACTATACAACAACTCGGAAAGTTGAGTTAAAAGTCTTTATTCAGCGGCGTTGTCCATAAATAGATCGTATGATTGCCGTATGAGCCGTCATCTTCGATAGTAACCACCCGGTCTGGTTTTACACCGGCCATACTGAAATCGTGCGATACGATTCGTGTACCGGGTTTCAGTTTTTCGAGCTGCGGAATCAGTTTGACATTCAGGCTTGGAAGTAGATAGAGCGTTATTACGGTCGCGTCGCTGAGATCGAGCGTAAATATGTCCGCCTGTTCGATTCGGACAAGCTTCTCAACCTTATTTCGTTTCACATTATCGAGTGATTCGACGACACGCTCGGGATCGATATCGTAGCCCACGCCCCTGCAGCCGTAGTTTTTTGCCGCAGTCACCACGATCCGGCCGTCCCCGCAACCGAGGTCGTATATCAAATCGTCTTCTGTAATCTTTGCAAGTTCCAACATTTGATCGACCACGACCTGCGGTGTCGGGACAAAAAAGATATCGGGATCTCGAATTTCACGAAGCACCCGATTCGCGCTGTCCTTTGTCGGACGGGGACCGGACATACCGCATCCGGCGGCAAAAAGTGCCGAACATACAATGATCGCGATCGTCAACGCATAACGGAAAATGAAAGATTTCTGAAACCGGTGTTCGTACCACATGGATAACCTCCAAAAAAAATATTAATATATTAGTATGCGACAATCATTAGACGTTTCATATACACTTAACACCTTATTCGGCCGTTAATTTTCCGGTAACTCAGGCATACCCTTATACCGGACAACATGTGCGGGCTTGCCGACGAACATAAAGCTGCTGTTCATGAAATAACGCTCTCAAGCCCGATACGGTGGAATATATCCCCCCATGATGCATATTCGCCGTATTTTTTGGCGATTTCCGACCGAACGGGCTGTTCTTATCATTCCGGATGTTCTTTAACGAACTGCGCATATATATGCTTGGCATAATCATCGAATTCTGCATTCAACAGAAACGCTCGCGATATATTGAAAACAGCCATAAATCGTGACATCACAAGATAGATACACAAAATGAGAAAGTGAATGGGCGGAAACAGGTGCCAGGGTTCTTCGATGTTGTCCTCTTTCATCTTTCATCTTTCATCTTTCCGTAAATGATTCGCAGATGTATGTATTCGTTATCCTGTGCCACACGGCCCTATTCCATGATGTTTAAAGCTTTTGCCGCCAGCCTGTCATCGCGGTATTTACTTGTCATCAGGCCGTACTGTCGACATTCCCATGCCC
The DNA here is from genome assembly GCA_964497605.1 of uncultured bacterium. GTDB lineage: Bacteria > Latescibacterota > Latescibacteria > Latescibacterales > Latescibacteraceae > Latescibacter. Next base: position 18,401 of record CAZCDQ010000059.1, on the reverse strand, counting down.
GGTAGGGAATGATCGCGAGTGTTTCGATCAATTTCGTTTTCTCCAGCGTTATCTTTCTGCCCGTGATAATATTCATCGTAATAAAAAAAAACTCGCAATGAATCAATAGCGGTAACGCGGCCGTGCAAGAAAAGTCATCTGCTCCCGTTTTAAATCGATCATCGTATCGGTCAAAATTGCATTATTTCCTTTTATAGTATAACGTTTTCTTCTGTTACTCAGCATCTCCGTTCTGAGCGTCCGGTTATTGATTACATGCTGCAACGTGTCCTCGATGTTTGCTTCAATTTCGGAATCTATCGAGTCATAATAATTAAAATTACCTGATGAAACACTAAAAATATTTCGGGCCGAGATCACTGAGTCGGTAAATGTGAATGCCGCAATGACTTCGTTTCAGGGAGCGGTAATCGTTCACCCGCGTAATCCCCGATTCGTCGAGTAGATAAATAGGTATGGACGAGATATCGTTGTTGCCGATTCCGCGCTCTTTGGCGATGCGCAGATAGGGCACCTCGCGGGGATCGTGCCCCATGAGCCATGTGGTTACCGCGTCTACGGCAATCATGGATTGTCCCACTGTGAGATAGTCCGAATGCACCGCACCAGAGTCGTGCCCGTTGGAGAATACACCCTCGACGATGCTGACATAGGGCTGCGGGAAAACCTGCGCCTGGTCCATCATCCGCTGAGCCCACACTTCGGCGAGAAACAGCCGTGAATCGGCGATGTCATAGATATGGTTGAGGGCAACCTTACGGTCTTCGCCGCGTTTCATCTCATAATCGGCACGGGCTTTCTTAAATTTCTCATACCCACCGGCGTTCACATATTGTTTGTAAAACGCGCCGTGATCCCAGTGTTTGTAACCCTCATTACCATGACGGATATAAGCTTTTTCTATATTAGCTCTGAAATCAGGATTGAAATCGTCCATGAATTGACGGCGCCAGATGTCAAGCGTCGGCCAGGCATCGCAGGTATGACCGTACCCGCGCGGCATGATGCCCTGAAGATTCTTCAGCGTCAGCGTTGTATGCCCGAACGGATGAACATGAGCATGGGCGAGATTGATAAAAGTGGTGTCTTTTTCAAATGTAGGCCGATAGGAGCAGAATTTCCGTGCAATGACACCCTCGGGGTTTTCATGCCACATAAGTTCGGATCTTTTGTAATCGTCGAAATACTGAACATGCGCCTCTATCAACGGTATGTTATGTTCGTCCAGAAGTGCCTGAAAACCGCTCGCGACAATGTCCGGGTGCCGGAGCGCCCCGCGTGCACCGATAGCAAGATTGGAATTCCCTATGCCTCGGAGACCGTCCGCAAAACCGGCGATGAAATACGGATGCACGATACCGCTGTGAGAGTATTCTACATTACGGGAATCGCTAAGACTACCTACCAGATTAGGTTTGATATAAGTTTTCCCTTTCGTGTTCCAGCCTTTGCTGAATATGAGCTGCGAGGCTCGGTATCCGAACCGTTTTATCTGTTCGGGGCACGGTTTTATTCTGCCGTTTTCGTCCTGCTCGGTTTTAATACCGGCATAGATGATGAAAACAGCATCGGGATTTTCGAGTATTTCCTCCTTGAGCATTGGCGGGATATTACCCCTTTCCCCTTTTTTTAGAATCTTGAGCACATCGCTGATTCGGAGTCCCTTACTTTCGAGAGGGCTGTCCGGGTCGTACGTGATGTCCCTGTTGTTTACTGCCGCACATACTCTACCTGTCCAGGATGCAGTAATTGCCGCAGCGGATGCCGAGTGTAAAAATTTCCGTCGTTTCATTGTATGCCGTCTCCGTTCTTATTGTACCGGTTCATCGCTGAAAAATATTTTTCCGAAATATTTCGGCGTGTGAAAGCTTGGTTTTTCACCTTGTTCCGAACTCCACTGGCTGTGCTGGGGATTCGTTTTACCGCCGAGACGGTTGAGACCAATCCGCCACATATCTCCCGGCTTGGGCGCCGGTTTCACCGAAAGCTCGGGATAATCTGTAAACCGTATCGCCACCTCGAGTATCCAGCCGGAATCGATATCATTGTCGTTATTGACTGTTCCCCGGATTGACTGCGAGATATGCGGCGGCAGAATACGGCTCACCCGCTCGTGAATGCTGACTCCGGAACCGGTATAAACACTGAGAAGATTTCCAATGGCGTTCATCTCGAACATGTTGTACTTTAATTGGCCCGGATCGGGATTCCAGAACAGTTCTACACAGTCGTCCTTGTATGTGGTCGCATTAGTATCATAATGTTCTGCCCTAATATATTTGTCTTCTACATTGTACGAAATATAAAGAAACGCATCGTCCCAGAGTATTTTTACCTCGGTCTGCTCTTTTTCGCCCGATTCCCACCAGGGGAAAATGAAATCGCCGACAGACTTCGCGTGCTGCCAGTCTGATTCATCGAGAATTCCGTCAATAACAATCTTTTCGGTCGTACGTTTAACCGTATATTCGGGGATGTCTGCAGCCGTTCCAAAAGAAGAGACGGTGCAGAGTATGGTAACAATACATAAGCATGTTTTCATGGGATGCCTCTGTTTATAGTAAGTTTGTTAATCAGATACATTATCGGCAATTTAGTTCCAATGTATTATTTTTTTGTATTGAAAGAAAGCACAAATTGAATCTATCTATTGCGTTTCGTTACACTAACAACACCACTGCATACCAGTTTCACAGTTATGCACAAATAATACATGAAAATAACCATAAGAGTTCGTTATTTGTATACAACTGTCCGACGTACAGGTATCGACAGGTATTTCCCTACAATATTCACTCAATAATTTATTAACTTGCGTTATTGATAAACTGGTATTATTATTGAATAATACTGAAACATTTTCAGATTTAAGATTTTATCATGAGAATCGTTTCTATTCATACTAATATCACAGCCGCCAGATACGGCCGGTTTTCTGTTATATGTGCATATAATATCAGGGATTACAGATGCAAAAACCTGAAACAATAAATGGTTCACCATATTATCTTATTAATGCCGATATTCTCCAGCAGGGTGTCATGCAGTCGTTTGATGTGTTTTTCAGAACAAACGAGGATAAAATGGTCCTTTACTGCGCGAACGGCGAGACGGTCGATGACAAACTCCGTCATAAAATCAAATCCAAGAACATTACCAACCTCTATATTAATAAGCGGGACAAGGTACATTATGATCTCCAAATCGAAAAAAATCTTTCAAATATTTTAAAAGATCCCGAGATCAAAACATTTGTCAAAACAAAAATTGCGTACGATTCGATAAAAAACATCGCCGATATACTATTCACCTCTCCGAAAGCAAAGTTAATCAAACGCTATCGAAAATCGATATATACAACAATGGATTACGTATTCGATAACAACGAGGCGCTCCAGAAACTTATCAGTATGACAACGTTCGATTTTTCAACCTATAATCACAGTGTGAATGTCGGGATTTTTTCCATCGGTCTCACCAATGAAATTTTCGACCATATAGACGATTTTAATTTGAAAGAAGTTGTGTCGGGTTTTTTTCTGCACGATATCGGAAAATGCGCGATAAGCGAAAGGATATTGAACAAAAAAAGCCCGCTCTCTCCCGCAGAATGGAAAATCATACAAAAACATCCCGAGGAAGGCATTAAAATCCTGAAAAATAACTTCGCGCTCTCCGAGGAGGCCGAAATCATTGTATCCCAACACCACGAACGCCACAACGGAGAGGGCTATCCCAAAGGCCTTAGAGAAAACGAAATCCATATTTTTGCCAAAATTTGTCAGATATCCGATGTTTTCGACGGCTTAACATCGTTCCGGCCGTACCGTAAAAAATATTCCTCATTCAGCGCGCTTACACTTATGAAAAAAGAAATGTACCGCGAATTCGACCCCGAATTTTTCGCAAAATTTGTTAAACTTTTCCTGCGACAATAACTGCTGCACGAAAAACTCTCTTTCCATTAAAACCATTTAACACAATTAAACACAATATCTATACCACCACAATACTATACGTATTAAGTATTATTTTTATATTTTGTAATATTTTGCTTGATATATTATACTATTTATGGTATTATATATGCTGTTAGTATATTTTAATCTTGTTCGCACACAATTATCTTGGAAGTTAATATGACAAAATCTTCAAAGCACCACAGGTCAAAAAAACAGATTCAGATTGTCGAAACCGGAGAACGGTTATTTCGTAATTATGGTATTAAAAAAGTAACTGTTGAGGAAATCTGTGCCGAAGCTCATGTCAGTAAAATGACATTTTATAAATATTTTACAAACAAACTCGAACTGGTTAAATATATCATTTCACAATGGTACAATGACGGTCTTGAAATTACCGACAACATTAATGCAATGGATATTCCGGTTACTGAGAAACTGCGGCGGATGATCGAATGGAAGCTGGAATTCATTTCTGATATGAGCCCCGCATTTGTCAATGAGTTCGTCCATTTCGATGCCGAATTAAGTAAATTTATTGACCAAAAAATGACGAAGACAGTCCACCGGTTTCTTGAATATATTGAGGGTTGGCAAAAAAGCGGCGAGGTACGTCCCGGTATACGACCAGAGCTGATTCTCGCGGCATTGGGGAAAATTCACGAATTGTTTAAAGACAATCGGTTACGAAGTTTTTACCGCGACCATGTAGAATTCACCCATGAATTGCACAGTTTCTTTTTTTACGGGATCGTGAACAGCACAAAAACGGAGACATATAGTGTATCGAGCAATAACAAGATATAACCTGTTGTGTGTGCTTAATATCGCCGCATTTCTTTGTGTCTGTTCCACGCTGGCTTATGGGCTCGAACACACCATCCTCGGTCAGCTTTCCGGCTGGTCGATTGAATCTTTAAATAACGACTCACGGGACAGTAGCGCCGGGATACGCTACATTCCCAGAGTCATCGTCTCTCAGGAGTTCGGCGTCGGTTCGCTTGTCGATACTGAGATCTCGCTTAATGGATATTCGACGACCGGCTCACACAGCGACGATACCAACGCTAACTTGAAACCCTACCGCCTTAAACTCCGGTACGCAACTCCCCAGACGGAAACACAAATTGGCCTGCAGAAAATCAATTTCGGCCCGGCGCTGCTTCTCCGGCCGCTTAGGTTGTTCGACAGTGTCGATCCCCGCGATCCACTTCAACTCACCGGCGGTGTCTACGGACTCAGGTTCAAATACAATACGCTTAATAACGCAAGTGTCTGGCTTTGGAGCCTTTACGGTAATGATTTGAAAGGCTATGAACGGCTCGGATCATCCGAGAGTGTCCCCGAATTCGGAGGACGAATCCAATATCCTGCGCTGCACGGCGAGGTTGCCGCAACATTTCATACAAGAAAAGCCGATGCCTCATCTCTCGCCGGGAAGGAATTCAGAGAAAACAGGTTTGCATTGGACGGCCGCTGGGATATGATGGTTGGATTTTGGTTCGAGTCGGTGTTCCAGCATCAGGATGATTTTTTTCTTCCCAACAAATGGTCTAAAATGACAACAGTTGGAACTGATTATACATTCGGCATAGGAAACGGTTTATATGTCCTCGGAGAGCACATGGCAGCGCTTTCCTCCGACACTGTTTGGGAGAACGAGAACGATATACAGTTTTCGGCATTAAATATTAACTACCCGGTCGGATATTTCGATACGGTTACGGCAATCGCTTATTATTCGTGGGAGGATGATAAATACTATCAGTTTGCTGACTGGCAGCGAACATATGATAATCTTATATTTCATCTGAGCGCCTTTCACTATCCCGTATCCAACGGAGGCCACAGCGAAATGCCCGACCAGAACACAATGATGTCGGGATACGGCGGACAGATTACTATTATTTTCAACCATTAACTTACTATCCGTGACAGTTGCAGACCGGAATTATCGGTAATAAATGTTACGTTAGAAGGAGCATTCAATGGATAACGGTTCGCTCATTTTGACACAAAACCTTGTAAAACAATTCCCGGTCGGCGGCGGAAAATTCACCGCATTGGACGGTATTACCCTTTCGTTCGAGACCGGTGAATTCAGTGGATTTGTCGGGCCCAGCGGATCGGGAAAAACAACCCTGCTCAATATCATTGGCGTCCTCGACAATCCAACCGCAGGTAAAAGCTTTGTCATGGGCAGCGACACGGTTAATCTCAGCCATAAGGCGGCAGCGAAACTCCGCAAAGAGCATCTCGGTTTTATTTTTCAGACCTATAACCTGTTGCCGGTGTATAACGTGTATGAAAATGTTGAATTTCCTTTACTTTTGCTTGGGTTGAGCAATACCGAACGCGATAACGCAGTCATGCAAGCGCTCGAATGGGTCGGGTTGACCGATAAAGCAAAATCGCGGCCATCCCAGCTTTCCGGAGGCGAAAGCCAGCGTGTCGCTGTTGCACGGGCGATGGTAAAACTGCCGAAGATTGTCATCGCCGATGAACCCACTGCGAATCTCGATGCAAAAAATTCATATAATATTCTCGAAATGATGGTGAAGCTGAACGAAGAACTGAAAACAACGTTTTTGTTCGCGACTCACGACGATAAGGTTATCCGTTTTCTGCGTCGTCAGATAACACTTTCGGACGGCAAGGTTGTCGAGGACATCACCCGGCAGTCGCAGGCAAACTGAGAAAGGGACAGTCATGCTAATCATAAAATTGGCTTTCCGTAATATATACGGCGCAGGACTTCGGACATGGCTAAATGTGTTTGTGCTCTCGCTCGTATTCGTTTTCATCATCTGGATGCAGGGAATTATCAATGGCATGAGTATCCAGATTATGACTGACACAGTCGCTACCGAATACGGCGGCGGGCAGTTCCGTCACGCTGCGTACGATCCCTACGATCCGCTGACTCTCGACGAATCCCAGGGGAAACTGTCCGGCTCATTAAAAACATTCATCGGGGAAGGTAAAGGAACCGCGGTATTAATCACTTCGGGAGCAATATATCCCGAGGGTCGTGCACAATCTGCCCTATTCAAAGGAATCGATCCCGATCAGAACATCATCGATTTACCGACCGAAAACATGAGAAGCGGCGATCCCAATGTCATTCCCGCTATGATCGGTAACCGTATGTCAAAACAAACCGGCATCAATATCGGCGATTATGTAACAGTGCGCTGGCGTGATATTAATGGGATGTTCGACGCTACAGATATTCAAATCGTAGCACGGATGAATACGACCAATCCGGCAATGGATAACAATCAGATATGGCTCCCGTTGGGAAATCTGCGTAATATGCTTCAGGCTCCCGGTTCGGCGACCATGGTCATTGTCGGTAAAGAGGTATCGGAAGTACCTGCAGGAGACGAAACATGGATATTCAATAGTCAGGAGGTACTCCTGAAGGATATAACCGATATGATTGCGGCAAAAAAAGTGGGCGTGTCCATCTTTTACCTTCTTCTTCTCGCAATGGCGCTACTTGCAATTTTCGACACACAGATGCTATCGATTTTCCGGAGACGTAAGGAAATGGGAACGCTTATGGCGCTCGGTATGTCACGTTCGAATGTAATCGGGTTGTTTACAATCGAGGGCGGACTGCACGGATTTTTGGCGCTTTTGGTCGGGGCTGTGTATGGTATTCCGTTTCTTGTATGGCAAAAATATTACGGCCTCCCCCTACCTGAAGTCACAGACGATTTCGGCATCGCGATGGGAAGCACGCTTTACCCGAGTTATGGTTTCAAGATATTGGTGGTCACAACGCTGCTTGTTCTCGGCACAGTGACATTTGTCAGTTTCCTGCCAACACAGAAAATATCAAAACTGAAACCAACTGACGCATTGAGGGGGAAGCTGACATGATAAAATTTTTGTTCAAAGGCCTGTTTAGAGACCGTCAGCGAAGCCTTTTCCCGGCTTTAATTGTTATCGGCGGGACAATGATGACCGTTCTCACATACTGCTATCTGTTAGGTTTCGGCGACGATTCTGTCAAAAACAACGCATTGATGGACACCGGTCATGTAAAAATCATGACCCGTGCATACCATGATCTCATGAGCCAGGTTCCAAACGATCTCGCGCTTAACAACACGGGAGAACTTCTCGATACTCTCGACCGTGAATATCCTGATCTTAATTGGGCGCCGCGTATCAAATTCGGCGGACTTCTGGATTTTCCCGATGGTGAGGGTGATACACGGGCGCAGGGGCCCGTAATGGGCATCGCCCTTGATATACTGAACCCGGATTCCGGCGAGATCGAACGCATGAATCTTCGTGATGCACTGGTACGCGGCGCATTGCCGAAATCGCCGGGAGAGATTCTTATAAGCGAGGAATTTGCACGCAATCTTGATGTCAACATCGGTGATATGGCAACACTGATCGGCGCGACCGCGAACGGCAGCATGGCAATACAAAATTTCACCGTTACAGGGACGCTTCGATTCGGCGTTGGGCCGATGGATCAGAATGCTGTCATAGCGGATATTGCAGACATTCAATATGCGCTTGATATGGAAAACAGCGTTGCCGAGATATTGGGGTTTTTTCCGAATTTGATATACCGTAAAGAAGCCGCGGATGCAATCACCGCCGATTTCAACGACCGGTACTGCGACCAAGGCGACGAATATTCGCCTTATATGGTGACTCTTCGTACACAAAACGGCCTCGGGGAACTGCTCGATCTGATGGATCAGCGAATATATATGACTATCTTCGTCTTTATTTCCATCATGTCGATCATATTATGGAACACCGGGCTTATGTCCGGTATTCGCCGGTATGGTGAAGTCGGCGTTAGACTTGCCATCGGCGAATCTAAAGGCGAGGTGTACCGGTCGCTGATATACGAATCGATCCTGATCGGTATTGCCGGATCAATCGTCGGCACGCTCATCGGCCTCGGATTTTCGTATTACCTTCAGGAAGTGGGTATGGATTTCTCAAATATGATGAAAGGCTCGGATATGCTCATGTCCGGCGTGTTCAGGGCAAAAATTACACCCGCTGCGTTTTTTCTCGGATTCATCCCGGGGCTTGCGGCAACCGTGCTCGGTAGTATGATTTCCGGAATAGGCATCTTCAGACGTCAGACATCTCAATTGTTCACGGAGCTTGAAACATGAAAAAATGGTTGTTCATTATTCTCATCGTGTCATTTACAGGAAATGCGGCGGCTCAAAATCCGACTGGTGTGGAAATCCTCAACCGTGTCGACAAAAACATGGTTGTCGAAAAGGCAGTCAGTGTCGCGAGCATGACCATCCACGGCCGAAGCGGCAGCAGAACTATCACGTCAAAATCGTGGACCAAAGGCAGAGACAATGTATTTGTTGAATATATATCCCCTGCCCGGGAGAAAGGCAAGAAAATGCTCAAACTCGGCGATCAGCTTTGGAATTACACACCGGAACCCAACGACCGTATTATAACCATCTCCGGCCATCTGCTCCGTCAATCGGTCATGGGTTCGGACCTTTCATACGAAGATATGATGGAATCACATCGGCTTGAGGAGATGTACGATGCTGAGGTGACCGGAAAAGAAGATATCAACGGTCGTTCCTGTTGGATGCTTACACTAACAGCTAAGGAGGCCGATGTTTCGTATCATTCACGGAAAGTTTGGATCGATGCGGAGCGTTGGCTGCCGCTGAAAGAGGAACGGTTTGCCAAAAGCGGAAAACTTCTGAAAACCACAACCATCGATGAGGTATTTCAGGTCGACGACCGCTGGTATCCGAAACATATGACATTCAAGGATATGCTGTCGAGAGGAAAAGGCACCGAATACACCATCGAATCCATCGATTTCGATGTTGATATTCCGGATTATCTTCTGACAAAAGCGGCACTGAGGCAGTAACACACCGTTTTTTTTCGTCAGTCCGCCTGCTCAAATAATTCGATTGAATGGATGATAAGGTCGATACCGCCGTGAGCACCGTGACCGGGAATGACAACCTTTGCGTCACGATATTGCTCTAACACTTTTTTTAACGTATGCGGCCATTGTTCGACATCTGCATCGTCAACATTTCCCAGCCCCTGCGCGGAAAGCGTTCTCACCATACATCCGCCGAACAGTATTTTTTTCGAGGGTATCCACACAACGATATTATCCGCAGTATGTCCCGGTCCGTAAAAAGCGGCGATAATTTCATTTTCATCGGGGCCGAGCCGTAATGTCTGCTCAAACGTGTTTTCCGGGACAGGCAGCTTATCGCGCACTGCAAACTCCTGAGTGAGTGTAAAGGAATATGTCTTTATACCGCGGCGGAGAATCTCTCCCAGCCCGCCCATACAGTCGTTATGGGAGTGTGTCACAATCACCCCTCCGATCTCCGCTTCGAGACGCGTCCGTATCCAAAGGACGAGATTCCTCGCCTGAATATCGTTCCAGGGTGTATCTACAATGTAGGCGGTATCGCGGGCAACATACACAAGACCGTTTGCGGCAGCCCGGCCATAGCCAGGAATAAACATATACGACCGATGAATGTAGACGTTTCCCGGCAGTTTGATGAGTTCGAGATCGTCAGATACGCGTGTCATTATACCTTGCGCGGTCAGCGAAAGCGCGCCTGATATCAGAAGTGCGGCGAGTAAGGTCAAATGTTTTATGATATTCATATCATTCACCAAACGTTCGTTTGAATAGATAGCGGCAGCGTCGTGTTTTATTTTCCTCTTTCCTCATTAAGATAATATTAGCCGCTTTTTTATTCAACATGTTTATGGATACTCTACATAATCATTTATCGTATTGCGCGGAACAAATGCAGCGGTAGTATGGTTAAATAGGTAGAAACAATTTTAAATAACGCCGGTCTTTTCATGCATTTGAACGGTATTTGTAGCCAATAAAGTCTTGACAATTACGCGGTTCACATCGCATATTATGCAGGTAAATATTAGCCGTAATCGAAGAGGACACACGACATGACTCATAGAGAACGTATCCGGGCAGCATTGAACCATACACAACCCGACAGAGTGCCGGTTGATTTCGGTGGAACGATGGTTACCGGCATATCGGTCAGTGTGATATCGAAGCTGCGCAAAGCGCTCGGTCTTAACGGTCCCGATGGCCGAGTAAAAGTAAACGAACCGTACCAGATGCTCGGTGAAATTCTCCCCGATCTGAAAGAGCATCTTCATATCGACACGGCCGGTGTGTTCAACATCGACAACATGTTCGGATTTCCGAATACTGACTGGAAACCGTGGACGATGTTCGACGGTACCGATGTTCTTGTGCCGGGAAGTTTCAATACCGAGCCTGACGAAAAGGGAAATATTCCCATGTATGCCGGCGATGATAAAAACTATCCACCTGCTGCGGTCATGCCGAAAGGCGGATTTTATTTTGATTCGACACACCGCCAGAAACCTGTGGTCGACGACAATCTCAATGTGGAGGACAATCTAGAAGAATTCACTCCCTATTCGGAGGAGCTATTAAAGTTCATCGAAGCCGAATCGATCAGGATGTACGATGAGACCGATTACGCTCTCGTGTACAGTATGGGCGGCACAAGTTTCGGCGATATCGCATTTGTTCCCGGACCTTCCCTGAAAGATCCGAAAGGTATACGCGGTGTTGAGGAATGGTATGTGTCTACAGTGACCCGCCGGGATTATGTCTATGAGGTATTCAACCGCGCATGCGAAATAGCAGTTGACAATTTGGTCAAAGTGAAACAGGCGCTCGGCGACCGTATCGAGGTCATTTTCACTACCGGCACCGATTTCGGCACCCAGCGAGGCCCGTTTATTTCACCAGACGCCTACCGCGATCTGTTTAAACCTTTCCACCGGCGGATAAACGGCTGGATTCACGAAAATACGGACTGGAAAGTGTTTATCCACACATGCGGCGGTGTCAGACCGCTGCTGGAGGACATTATCGATGCCGGATTCGACATTCTTAATCCCGTCCAGTGTTCGGCCGAGGGGATGGAGCCGCAGCAATTGAAAGACGATTTAGGCAGCAGGCTGACATTTTGGGGGGGCGGAGTCGACACGCAGAAAACACTTCCATTCGGTACTCCCGAGGATGTATATGACGAGGTCATCGAACGGATACGGATTTTCAATACGGGCGGCGGATTTGTATTCAATGCGATTCACAATGTACAGGCAGGTACGCCGGTTGAGAATTTTCAGGCGATGCTGCGGGCGATTGAAGATTCGTTTTAATATGAAATATGAGGATACAATGAAATATATAACAATAGTAATTATAACGCTGATGCTTTTTTCGGTATCGGCAGCGGCGCAGACTCTCGGACAGTACGAGGACGAACCAACAGCTGAAGAACTCGGTGCGCCGCTTTATCCCGGGGCAGTTTTCATACGTTTGTCAACCGGGCTGGATCCGTCATATGTCACGGCTATATATATTTCTCTTGTTCCTATGGAAATGGTGGAATCGTTTTTTAATGAAAAGCTGGTGGAAAAACGAGTCGTCTATTACAGCGATGACGACACTTATCTTACCGCATATCTTCTGAGAACATGGTCAAAGTTCCCGAGTAATCCAACAAAAGATGAACTCAGTATGCTCGAAAACGAACCGTCCGTTCAGGTTATGTATTACGATCCGGCAGAATACGAGTCTCTTGCGGAGTTCTTCGAAAGACAGCCCAACGGCAAGACGAAAGCCGCAACAATCAGAGCAGGCAAGACCATGATACGGTATACCTATCCCAAAGTCGAGGGCAATAAAAGTTCCGAGCGAATCGTCGCGACATGGAGGGAAACCTCCCGAGACCTGAAAGAGTATTTCGGTAGTACGTTGACATTCAAAGAGGACGGTACTTACGTGTTCACACTCACTCCCGACAATATTGACGCGTTGGTGAAAAGACGGCCGCTTCGTGAACGATTCGACGCCGATTCCGAGGAAGCATTGAAAGAACTCATTGCTGAACGCAATCCCGAAACCGGCACATATGTCATCATGAGAAACTCATTTTCAATGGAATCGGATAATCCGGTGGATGGGCTGCAGAGAAAAAGCGGGCTTGCTAAAGTCGGCCCAGTGATGCTTTCTTTGAGACTTATCAATAAACCGCGGATGACGTTTATAAAAAAACATTTACGACCTCGTCCCGAATCGGGCGAAAGACCTGATTTACGCAGGCCTGCCAGAAGACCGGATAGGCGCAGACCGTAATACTAATTCCTGCATTCTTGAACCAGTTAGTCCGATGTTAGCTGTATATCGTGACACCAACTGACGCCGCAGTTTTCTCGATAAACGCTTTCGCGGGCGGATATTCCTCCGCCGGGAAATGCTCGAGCAGCAGTGTCCGCGGCCATGAAAGACGACTCATTCGCACAAGATATGTCTCATAATCCTGCAATCCTTGTCCGGGTGGAACCTCCAACAGGTTTACATACATCCGTTTGTCGAGTTTAAAATCTTTCGCATGTCCGTTCATGATATTCTCACCAAGCAAATCGAAAGATTCGTTGAGCGTTTCGGTGGAGCGGTAATAGGTCGCAAGCGATGTCATATTTGTCGGATCAAGACAGATTTTAAAGCGCGGATCGCCAACATCCTCCATGAGACGTTTATGTGCCATGGGCGTGTTGACATTCGTTGTAACACACGCCTCCTGAGCCCACACGGTTTTAAATCCGGCCGTATTACGGAAAATTTCTTTGAATACGTCGATAGTGAGTTTCCATGTTTCGCCGGTCCAGTTGTCGGGGTGCATTTCGGCGTGGAACCCCGAGTCGCTGCAACTCCCTGTCACACCTGTTACACTCCGGCATCCTGTCCGCTCGCAGGCCTCGAAAGCCTCACACACATAGGTGATCGCCCGCTGACGGGTTGCCGTATCGGGATGAAGTAGATTTGTCCAAACCATCGTATCGAAAAAATCTACATCGTATTCTTTTAGCGCTCCTTTGAGCTCTTGTATCTCCGATTCGCTTGCATCGAGCCATTTGTTCCGCTGCCCGAACGGAGTATTCGCATTTGCCGCTGTATACCCCATGCCGCGGATATGTTTGACCCGATCGGTAATGCTCTGATTTTCAGAATAATTCAGCATAGTTGCCTGGGTCATGCAGGCCAGACGAACCGGTGTCGTTCCGGGTGTCATATCCCGAACAATGTCCTTGTTCGCGCCGGGGGGCCACCACGGTGTTTCCGCCGACTGGACAAAATCCGTTTTCTGCTCAGATACAGAGGTTGAGCAGCCTGTTCCCATCAAAAGTCCCGATGAAGCCGCACCGGCTCCAAGCGCATGCCGTCTCGATATTCTTTTCGTCATCTTTGTATCTCCCTGTTTATTCTGTTAATATAAGTCTCATAGTCCTTTCATATCAATGTAATTCCGCAATAAATCCAAATATACGCGCACCACGGTTTTTCCAGTGAAGCGTTTCGGCATGTTGTGCAATCTTAGCCGACATCGTATCGAAATCGTTCCGTGCAGCATACTGATCGAGCACGTTGGCAAGATGTTCAGGATTATCCGGTTCGAACAGGATACCATGTCTGAAATCCTGTACATATTCGCGCACCGAAGGCAGGTCGGATGCGATCACCGGCAGCGAATGAGCAAAATAATCGAGTATCTTGAGTGGTGAGGTTACATACCTGTTGAAAGGCGTATCGGCAAGGGGTACCAGACCGGCGATACACGTATCGATCATGTGACCTATGTCGGAATGATGCACCCATTTTGTCACTCTCACTCTATCGCCGACACCGATCAATTCGGCAAGCTGCATGAATTCGCAAATTTCATGTTCGTCCTTACCGCCGATGATCAGGAGTTTCAACGTCCTGTCCTCGGTCATCGACAGCCCCGACAGCACGGTTTCAAGCCCTTTGTGTGCATCAAGAGAACCAATATAGCAAACCTGTTTCTCGCGAAGCACATCCCGTTTCGGTGCGGGAATCAACCCCGTTTTAGCAACGACCGTACGGACACCGGGATACTGGATATTAAAAAGTTTTTCCTGTGTTCTCGTAAGACAGATGATGCCGTCCAGCCGCGGCAAAAACATCCTCTCGAACAGATGTTTTTTATATAAAGCAGGCGTTTTTTTTAGATCGGTCCGAAGCGTCAGGTCGCCGTAAAAATCGTGCGTTTCGAAAAATGTAGGTAAAGCGTATTTTTCTTCAATTTTTG
>CAZCDQ010000059.1:0-3240 GCA_964497605.1 uncultured bacterium | reverse complement strand
CGGGAGGTTATACCGTTTACGTATATATGCAAGATACGGCAGAAATCCGATATTCCTTGAAATGACCGCGCCGATATCGCCCCGTGTATTGAGATTCTTTATATACCGGACGGCCTGTCTGAAAAACGCCGAATGCCCGGGTGTTTTCGTGCCCATTCCCGCACGGACGATCTCGAGCCCGTCCGGCATATCGTCGCCGGCAATTGACTGGAACAATTCGGCAGTCGGCTCCTTGGCGCCATTTCGCACAATCAGTGTCGCAGGCCCGTGATGCGCAAGTCCGTACGCGGCACCGGTAACGAAAATGATACTCGGCGAAGGTGTCGGCCAGATACCGGTGTGCACATAAATGATTTTTTTATTCACGCAGAACTCGTTTTATCACATATCCCGATTGGCCGCTGAGCGCCAGCGTGGTCATTTCGTTTTCTCAACGCTTGCATAGGCGTTATGACTATGGATGCTTTCCATACTTTCCGCCTCGACACGGTACCATACGACATCGTCCACCACATCCAGTTTGACCGCGACCTCGCGAACCACATCCTCTACAAACCGTGGATTCGAATACATGTGTTCGGTGACATACTTTTCATCGGGACGTTTGAGTATTGAATACAGTCCCCCGCTCGCAGACGATTCGACCAGTTCGATAATATCTTCAATCCACACGATATTCTTATAACGGATGTCAACGCTAACTGTGCATCGCTGATTATGCGCCCCGAATTCGGATATCTCTTTCGAGCACGGGCACAGCGTGTTGACCGGAACCGAGACGCTGAGAATGAAATCCTCCTTTTTCTGATAGGAGGACATGAACCGACAGTCGTACGACATCAGGCTTGTCTGCTCCGATACCGGCGCCGCTTTTTCGATGAAATACTCAAACTCGATCTCGATATGCGCCTCTTCGGCATCGAGTGTTTCCCTTATTTTTCTGAGTATCTCACCGGTTTTATCGATCCAGTCGGTATTGCGGTATTTGTTCAGAATCTCGGCGAACCGGCTGAGGTGGGTCCCCCGGAAATCATGCGGCAGATTGACATACATATTGACTGTCGCAACCGTCCGCTGCGTTCCGTTCTTTTTGTCAAGTACGTTAATGGGCAACCGAAGCCCTTTGACGCCGACCTTGTCGAGCGGGATGTTGCGGTCGTCGTGAAGTGACTGAATGTCGGGCAGTTCGTGATTCGCATTGTTGTTTTGATTATTAATCGATGATTCCGGCACGTTTTACTCCCAGGATATTGCAGTAAATGTTCATTACCGTATAATAAAAGGGTTTTAGAATATTTTTGCAAGCGAAGTTACAGCATTACCTTATCCGGCATCATCGTTTTCAATAAAAACGTGTCTTGACATTACCGGATTTAAATTCATATATTTGAGACAATTACTATAGTTTTTAATTCCGTATTATCGAACGGTATCTTATGTAATCGCACTCTAACGCTAAACAGGGAACAGAAATATGAAAAAAGCACCGTATACACTATTTATTGTTCTACTTCTCATTGCCAACCATTCTTTTGCGCAGGATAATAATCCGCTTGAAACCTACCCTAATGTGGTAATATCTAATGGACTAATAGATGCATCCGTCTTTTTACCCGATTGCGAAAAAGGTTTTTACCGTAGCACACGATTCGAGTGGTCGGGTATGATATGGCAGCTCATCTACAATAACCATACCTATTTTACTGATAAGAACCAGCACCACAATCCGGAAACAACCGGACATTCGCTGAGTCTCGCCGAGGAATTCTCCATCGGTACGAATGTCACCATCCCACAGCGGTTTAAAGAGGCGAAACCGGGCGAAACATTCATGAAAATCGGTGTCGGCAACCTTGAGAAACCGGACGGCGGCGGGGACTACCATTTCAGCACACAATACAACCTTGTCGATCCGGGTGTGTGGACGACTTCGCACGGCACAAACTGGGTCGAATTTACACACACTCTCGATGACGATTACGGCTACGGATACATTTACCAAAAAAGGATGGAGCTTGTTCCGGGGGAGCCGGCGCTTGTCATATCACATTCGCTCACAAACACCGGCTCAAAACCGATCCGCGAGGATCAGTATAATCACAACTTTTTTACCATCGATCATTTACCGATCGGCAACGGATACCGTGTCGAACGTTTTTTCGGAGGTAGCACGTCAAGCAATTTCGAGCCGGTCGGGACGGTTGACAGCCGTTTCATAGTTATCAACCGCCAGGTCGAACAGGCATTGTTCGGGAAATTTCGGGATTTCGACCGTTCCTCCTCGAAAAACCATGTCATTATTCGTCACTCGAAAGCAGGTACGGGAGTCGATATTACCGGAGATTTCACTCTTTCGGGATTCAATTTCTATGCAAGTTCCAAGACAATTTGCCCGGAAATGTTCGTTCTTCTTGAGATCGCACTGGGTGAAACGCAGTCATGGTCGCGGACATATACCTTTTTCACCGACTAACCGCCGCAGATTATCCTCCTACACGGCAGTGTTCGATGTAATCCAACGCATCGGAAACCGTATCGGCGATATAATAAATATCCCGGCAGTGTTCCGGTATGATTTTCTCGCGGAAGCAAATATCGAATTGATCGAGGAGGCCATTAAAAAAACCGTCCGAATTAAGCAGCACAACCGGCTTATTGTTTAATCCGAGCTGCTTGAATGTGATAATCTCGAGAATTTCCTCGAGGGTTCCGAATCCCCCCGCCATGCCGATGAACGCATCGGCACTGTCCTCCATGATCGCCTGACGCTCACGAATCGTATCGACACAGATTAACTCATCCGCTTCCTTGTACGCATATCCGAGATCTATGAAATGGCCGGTTATAACTCCAAGGACATGTCCGCCATTATCGTGGACATGCTCTGAAAGCACACCCATAAGCCCGTTATTGCCGCCTCCATACACAAGCCGCATACCACGGGCGGCCATCTCCCGTCCCAGTTCACGAGCAATCTTTTTATAAATGTCCCGTGTTGTATCGCTCGAT
The DNA here is from genome assembly GCA_964497605.1 of uncultured bacterium. GTDB lineage: Bacteria > Latescibacterota > Latescibacteria > Latescibacterales > Latescibacteraceae > Latescibacter. The sequence continues at coordinate 231 of CAZCDQ010000059.1, read as the reverse complement.
GCACAAAACACGCACACCGAAACAACATGTCTACTATCTCCCAATGAACGTGCACCCTTTCAATTTCATTCGATCGGCGTATGATTCCGCCATCTCTAAAGGATTTTTTATTTGACTAATATAATCAATTTTCGTATATTCTAAATCTTATTTTTAGAATTTTTACATTTAAATATGTGGGCCCGTAGCTCAGCCTGGTAGAGCACCGGCCTTTTAAGCCGAGGGCCGAAG
>CAZCDQ010000058.1:0-20267 GCA_964497605.1 uncultured bacterium | reverse complement strand
AAGTATACTTATGGAAACATAACCCTAAACCCAGATTATAATGCATAAATAAATTCCGGGTTGTATTTATGGTAAATCATTATCCGTCTTTTTTATATACCTCTCATACATATTACAAAATCCATACCGCGGAATCAACAACATAAACCAACGTCATTCCTCATCATATCACTGAAAACAAGCCGATGCATCGCATGTATCCCCGGACGAATAATAACCGCATGAATAAAAAAATAAAGCGTCTATCGAGTTATTACTCCTCAAGTATTCGATATAAGCCTGATTTTGGGTGAATATGATACGGTATATTGTTGTTTGCTGTTTAAACTCGATAGGCGCTAAAAATAATTGCCTGTCTTTCATGTTATCTATTTTGAAAACAAAGAATTATTTCGTATATTTCTTGTTTATTATCAAGAAATAATAATATTTACATAACGGAGCGTATGATATGTCAGGACATAAAAAGATTGTAATCATTGGCGGCGTTGCAGGCGGAGCCTCCGCGGCGGCACGGGCGCGGCGGCTTTCAGAAAACGCCGAAATCATATTGTTCGAACGGGGCGAATATATTTCGTTTGCAAACTGCGGACTCCCCTATCATATTGGGGGCACAATCGAGGACCGCAGGCGGCTTTTGGTTCAGACGCCCGAATCGTTTCGGAGACGATTCCGGATTGATGTTAGGATTCGTTCCGAGGTCGTTGCGATCGACCGCGGCGCAAAAGAAGTGACAGTTCGCGACACCGAATCCGGCGAGGAATATAACGAATCATACGACTCGCTTATTCTCAGCCCAGGCGCCGAACCGAATAGATTTCCGATTCCGGGGATGGACAGTGAAAATGTCTTTACCTTAAGAACCATGAACGATATGGACGCCATCATGCAGCGGATGCGCGAGGATTCATCCGGCCGTGTGATCGTTGTCGGCGGCGGATATATTGGTCTCGAGATTACCGAGGCATTTGTTCAGCGGGATATCCGTGTCACGCTTGTGGAACTGGCGCCGCAGGTTATGGCGACCGCCGATCCCGAGATGACCGCGCTCATCAAAAACACGCTCATCGAACAGGGTGTCGATCTCAGGCTCAATACATCGGTGAAATCGATCTCCCACGAGGGAGACACTGCTGTGGCGACATTGAGCAGCGGAGAGACCGTAACGGGCGGACTTATCGTGTTCAGTGTCGGTGTTAAACCTGACATTGCGTTCGCGAGGGATGCGGGCATCGATATCGGCGAACGCGGCGGCATTGTTGTCGACAGCCGTATGCGTACGAACGACCCAGATGTCTATGCGGTCGGCGACGCGGTAGAAGTGACCGATTTTGTAGGTGGATTCCAGACGTTGATACCGCTTGCAGGTCCCGCAAACCGTCAGGGACGAATCGCTGCCGATAACATTTTCAGCCGCGACAGCGAGTATAAAAAAACACAGGGAACCGCCATCTGCAAAGTGTTCGATACGGTGATTGCCATGACCGGTATAAATGAAAAAGTACTCAAGGGTATTGGGAGAAACTACGAAAAAATCTATATTCATCCGGCAAATCATGCGACCTATTACCCCGGTTCAAGCTTGGTAAGCCTGAAACTGCTGTTCGATCCCGATAACGGCGCTTTACTCGGCGCTCAGGTTGTCGGATACGAGGGTGTCGACAAGCGAATCGATGTACTCGCGGTTGCGATACGAGCCGGAATGACTGTATTCGATCTCGAACATCTCGAGCTTGCGTATGCTCCGCCCTACGGTTCGGCGAAAGATCCGGTGAATTATGCCGGATTCGTAGCGTCGAATATCCTCCGGGGCGATCTCAGCGTCTGTCATTATGAGGACGTTATTAATCCCGGAGACAACCGTATCGTTCTCGACGTGCGGACACAACTCGAATTCAGAAAAGGCAACATTCCAGGGGCGATCAACATCCCGCTTGACGACCTCCGCGACCGAATGGATGAACTACCAAAAGAAAAAGAGATTCTGGTGCACTGTCTGTTCGGTCTGCGCAGTTATCTTGCCTGCAGAATTCTTATGCAAAATGGATTTAAATGCCGCAATCTCAGCGGCGGATACAAAACATATAGTGATTTCGTTACCAGTGAAGCTTCATAATGTCTCATATTTTTCGGCGGTGTGTATGTTTGGCGGAGTATCGTGTCGGTAATTGCTGGAAGTTATATGACGATAATAATAATCAAATCTATCTCAAACATTTCTTCCAGCTTGAAATATCGATACAATTTTTCCGGGAATATCGCCCAGCCTCATAATATATGAGGATGCACCGAGTTTTATTGCCTCCTTGGGCATACCGAACACAACGCATGTGCTTTCGTCCTGCGCAATCGTTTCCGCTCCGCTTTGTCTCATTTCCAGCAGTCCCTCGGCACCGTCTTTTCCCATTCCGGTTAAAAGAATGCCGGCGGCATTCGATCCTGCATACCTCGCGACCGATTTGAACAAAACATCGACTGCCGGCCGCTGATGATGCACCATCGGTCCCGTTTTGACTTTCACATAGTAATGTGCGCCGCTTCTGGACAGCAGCATATGATAATTCCCAGGTGCAATCAGTGCAAGACCGGGACGAACAGTGTCACCGTCTGAGGCTTCTTTCACTTCGAACGCACACATTTCATTCAGCCGAGCTGCAAATGCTGTGGTGAAATTCGGCGGCATGTGCTGCACGATTACCGTCCCTGGAATATTAGGTGGCAGTTTTGTTAAAACACTTTTTATCGCTTCAGTTCCGCCTGTCGATGCCCCTATAGCAAGCACTTTGTTAGTAGTTTCAGCAAGAGCTTTGACCGCGACCGGCGGCTTTATCGACGGTGCAGCAATATCCTTCTTCGCATACCTTGATACATCGACACGAGAGGCCGCCCGGATCTTTTCCGCAAGCTGTTCGCTGAGATCGCCAACCGAATATGCTTCACCCGGTTTCGATACAACATCGACCGCACCCTTTTCGACCGCCTCAAGAGCCATTTTTCCGCCTTTTGTGCTCAGCGAACTGACAATGATGACCGGCAGCGGGTAATGTTTCATCAATTTCCCAAGAAACGTGATACCGTCCATTCTCGGCATTTCAATATCGAGTGTTAATACGTCGGGGTTCAGCTTAATAATTTTATCCCGTGCGATATAGGGATCGGGAGCTGTACCCACAACATCGATATCGAAATGTTTACTTAATTCTTTCGAAAATATACGGCGAACCATTGCCGAATCGTCGACAACCAATACCTTTATCATATTTTTCCTCTTTTAATCGAAATCGATTGGTTACGCAGCATTTACCTTTTCAAGATTAACTCGGACCCCGTATCCGTCGAACGACAGAATAAAATCGCCGCCGTTTTCTAATGGACACTCACCATGAACATCTCTTTTCCGCATACTTGGAAGCGTTACATTCCGGTTTTCCTCGTTTTTAAAACCGAGTAAAAAATTACCGGCTATGATGTTCGCCGTTTCTTTGAGACATTTATGAATTGTCGCATCTTCGACATTAACGGTGTCCAGACCCAAAAGGTCTGAAGACATGTTGACCGCAAGATTTTTATCATATTCCAGCGTAATCACATATGCCGGGTTACCGGAAATACCAATGTAGACGGTTTCCGATTCCGTGATGTCCGGTACATTGCCATCGTTTACATCGGGGAGAATGAAAAACATTTTCTCCATAACCTCAAAAATCGCTGTCTTCAAATTCTTCTGTAAATTTTCCATTTAACTCAACTCCTAACGCGTCGCTGATGACGCTGCGAATATCTTCAGGATTAAACGGTTTTGTAATAAATCCCGATGCTCCGAGATTCATGATTTCTTCAATTCGTTCGCTTCTTCCTTCCGTACTGACAACAATGACTGGTGTGGACGCCATCGATTCTGTTGCTTTTATTCGTTTCAACAATTCAATACCGCTCATTACGGGCATGTTGATATCGGAAATAACAACGTCTATCCAGTTTTCGTCGAGGACTGTCAGCGCCTCTTCACCGTGCTCCGCCTCCATGACAATTCCGAGCTCGAAACCGGAGAGATTCATGATCCTTCGGATAACTTTTCGCATGACCTCGGAATCATCGACGATAAGGATGTTTAAGACCATCGTGTTAAACCTCCGTTGCGATTGTATACTCATTTTCAATTTTGACAATTTCTTCAAGGGATTCCGCCATAACGTTATCGAGCGTGCCTCGGCTCAGATCGTACCGGCGGATGATATCGGAAAAGCCGTTATAGGCCAGACCGTCCACACCCGTTTCATACCCCATCATCATACTGAGATTATCGGCAATTCTGACAATGTTGTCTAAATCGGTATCATTTACTTCATAGGCGGAATGGTGCTTGTTTACCGCGGATATGATTTCTGCAGGAAATTTCCAGATTTCGAGCACTTTCGCACCGATCTCGGCATGGTTTAAACCGACAACAGCCTTTTCGGCCTCCAAAAACGTCATTCCGTCCGTTTCGATTTTCTGCGAGATTTCCGTGCTGGATTCAAGCACATACTCGTTCAATACGAGCTTGCCGATATCGTGCAGAAGCGCGGCAATAAAAAGCTCATCCTTTTGTTCAAGATCGATTTTCGTCCCGATATTTCCGGCAATAATCGATACCGCAAGTGCATGAATCCATAATTCGCCTTTTTTCGTTTCATATCCGGGATTCTCTTTGTCGAAATATTTCTGTGTCCCCGAGATTACCACTATTTCTTTCAGGTTTTTCAGCCCAATATAGACAACCGCTTCCTTGAGATTCGATATCGTCCGGCGAAGTCCGAAATAACTTGAATTACACAATCTCAGCACATTCGTCGCAATCGCCTGATCGTATTTGATAACGTCCGCAATTTCTTCCGGCCGCGTTTTCGGTTCTTTCATCATCTGCAGCACTTTGGATATTGTTCCCGGAAACGGCGGTAAATATTCGATTTTGTCGATAATATTATCAAGTGTAATCATAACCTTATCACCTTTTCTCTTCCGATCGATACGGTCGTTTCTCCGTTGACCATATACAATCTGACCGTTCTGGAAAACGACCCGCCGACATGCTCTTTGTCGATCATCACACCGTTTTTCCAGAATAATTTACGGAGCGCCGCAATATTGCGCTTCCCAATGTTAAAATATCCGGAATCGTCGAGAATCTGCGACCCTCCAGCAACATAGACAACCATTCTGTTTTTTTTTGCGCCGAGCTTATAGGCCTCTTTGAATAAGAGAGGAACACCGGTGTCGACATATTTAAACGGATTGAATTTCGGCGAACCTTTCTCGTCGGTTCCGTCGGGCAGCATAATATGCAACAAACCGCCGACTGTAGCAACTGGATCGTATACGACGATACCGAGACACGATCCGAGTGAATACGTCACAAGCATCGCTTCGGAATCGTTTGTCACTTTCATATCCGCGACACCAATCGTAAATGAAGTACCGTTTGAATTACTCACTTTTCTATTTCCTATAAATCGTTGGTTTAATATAGTTATAGGGATGCGATATACCGTTAAGGCTTTCCGAGTGACCAATGATGAAATATCCTCCCGGATTTAGTGCATCATAATACTTTCTTACAAGATTTTGCCGTGTCTTATTGTCGAAATAGATCATGACATTTCTACAGAATATGATATCGAATTTCTGCGTGAAATTGAAATTCTCAATCAAATTCAGCCGCTGGAACTCAACGATTCGTGAAATTTCCTTTTTTACTTTCACAACCCCATTGTGTCCGTTTTTTCCTTTCAGGAAATATTTTCGAAGCATGTCTTTGTCGAGTTTTTCGACCGCCTTCATCGGATAGATTCCGTTCATCGCCCTGTTTAATATCTTTGTCGAAATATCGGTCGCAAATATCGCCGGCAGCGGGGACGATTCCGTTAAAATATGTTCGAACAATGTAATTGCGATCGAATACGGTTCCTCGCCGCTCGAGCATCCCGCGCTCCATATCCGGAGATTGCCGTTATATCCTCTGTCTGTGATGTTGTCGATGAGGAAATCGAAATGCTTCTCCTCTCGGAAAAAATGAGTAACATTCGTCGCGATGGAATCGAGCAGATTTGTTAGCTCGTCGCCGGTTTTATCGTTTTCGAGCAGACCGATGTATTCTTTGAATCCGCTTAAGTTTCTTTTCCGCATGACCTTGCATAGCCGTGCGTGCACAAGCTCTTTTTTGTTGTCCCCCAGATTGATGCCGGCGGTATCATATATGAGATTGCTGAGCTTGTTATATTGTCTGTCGGTTAATTCAAAATCGTTTTTTGTGCTATCAGCCGCTGTTACCATTTTTTTATTCTCTATTTAAGGTTAATGGTTTATTATCGCGTTTGTGCGACCTAACGATTATTCAAACGAAAACCGGTTCTCACCAAATATTTTCAGACACGCATTTGCAATACCGGTATCGTAATATGCTCCTTTATTCTGCTCGATTTCCGCAAGCGCCGCATCGATGCCGAGCGCAGGACGGTACGGCCGATGCGTCGCCATAGCCTCGACAACATCGGAAACCGCAAGAATCCTCGCCTGATATATGATATCTTCACCAGAAATCCCGAACGGATAACCGGAACCGTCCATACGTTCATGATGTTGCAGAACAATCTGGGCGATCGGCTGATCGAATTCGACATCTTTCAATATTTCGTATCCGGCCTGCGAGTGTTCTTTAATAAGGCTGAATTCGTTTTTGCTCAGTTTGACCGGCTTGTTTAAAATATCGATTGGAATCGATATTTTCCCGATATCGTGCAGAAGCCCGGCTATCCGGATACCGTCGATTTCTTCATGAGGCAGATTGAGTTCTTTCGCGATCGCGCAGGCAAGTTGCGTGACTCGCTGTTCATGGCCGGCCGTATAGGGATCGCGTTTTTCGAAAGCGAATGCCAGCGCGTTTACGGTCTGCTCAAGCACACGGGTCAGTTTGAGAAGACTGTCTTTTAATTCTTCTTCTGTTTCGTTTAAACCGTTTATCATCGCACGCTCTTTTAAAACATGCTTGAGACGTATCACCATTTCTTTCAGACTGAACGGTTTCTGAATGAAATCTCGGGCGCCCTGTTCGATGACATTCTCATAAGACATATCTTTTGCATATCCTGTCATAACGATAACATCAGAAGTGTAATTCTCACGTATAATTCGTGTTAATTCAATACCGTCGATTTCGGGCATATCGATATCGGTAATAACCACATCGGCAGTATGTTGTTCGAGAAACTTCAGTGCATCTTCGCCGTTCTCGGCAATCGAGCATTCGTATCCCGCATCCAATATCACACATTGCAGCATGTGACGTAATGATTTCTCGTCGTCAACAACCAAAATATGATTTTTCACCGGTATCGAATTACTATTTTTCCGAAATGTTTCTGATTCGGGAGGAGTAGACAACATACCTTGATCGCCCACTTTTTCGCTCTGAGTTTTTCTGACAACCGGATCACGTTTTTTTATAACCTTGTCGATCACGTTTCCGGCATCCATTTCAAGATAATTATGTGCTGCCATTTTAATATCCTTCCAGAATTTAATACTATTTTTTTTTAAGCTCTCATTGCCATTACCCCATCGGTGCTGACAATACTTCTAATATCAAGAATAAGACCGACTCGGCCGTCGCCAAGTATCGCACCGCCGGCAACACCCTCCATCTTTTCGGAAGATGAATCGATGTTTTTGATAACGACTTCTTGTTTTCCAATAACGGAATCAACCTGCAGGGCAACAACTTCATCGTTGTCTTCAATGATAACCAGAACAGAATTTTCCGTATCGTCCTCTGGTTCGTCATGCTTTAAAACTTCTCTCAGTTTTATCATAGGAAGTATCCTTTCGCGTACCTTAACTGTATTTCCTCTTCCGACAATCGTATTCATATCGCTTTTTCGCGGATGTACCAATTGACGTACCGACAGCGTCGGGATAATATACCGTTCTGAACCGAGTTGTACCAACATACCGTCGATAATCGCCGTCGTAAGCGGAAGATTGATCGTAAAGATAGTGCCTTTCCCGGGATGACAGATAATTTCGGCGGTACCGTGCAGTTTTTCGATTGCTTTTTTTACCACATCCATTCCCACGCCGCGACCTGAGACATCGGTCACCTTTTTCGCGGTTGAAAAACCCGGCATAAATATCAAATTGTCTATTGTTTTATCGTCCGGCCGTTCATCTGGAGAAACAATACCTTTTTCAACGGCTTTTTTCAGAATTGCTTCCCGGTCGAGTCCTTCACCGTCATCGGCAATGGTAATCAAAATTTTGCCACCAATATGTTCCGCTTTCAGCGTAACCGTACCTTCAGCAGGTTTGCCTTGTGCGAGTCGTTCCTCCGGCGTTTTTATTCCATGATCGCACGAATTTCTGATCATGTGAAGAAGCGGATCGTAAAGTTCTTCGACCATGTTGCGGTCGATCTCGGCGCTTTGACCTTCGAGAATCAAATTAATTTTTTTACCCGACTTGCTGGATAGGTCGCGAACAATCCGGTTCATTTTCTGGAATGTCGCCCCGATCGGTACCAGACGCATCGACATCGAGACATTCTGCAGATTTGAGGTAATACGCATAAGCTGCGAAATATCGCGAACGAAACGCTGGTTGGTTATCTTTTCGACCTCGGGATTGTGTGTCACCATACTCTGAGCAATGACAAGTTCACCGACCAAATCGAGTAGCTGGTCCATCTTAACCGTATCGACTTTGATATGTTTTTCGGCTTGAGGCGCAGCGGATTCTTTCTGTTTTCTTATAGCGCTCGAAATATCACGGGGTGTCGCTTTTTTTTCGTTTATAAGAATTTCTCCAATTGGTCTATGTGGTTCCTGACTCTTTTGTTTTTCAAGCAGTTCGTCGAGGTCGTCCTTTTTTACCTTACCCTCTTTAACAAGAATTTCACCGATAGGTTCAGTGGGGGGAGACTCAATTTCGTCGCCGACTTCGGACTGCATCTGTACGGCATTTAATACTACCAAGATTTTCCTAAGCAGCGTATCGATATCAACCTTATATTCCTGCGCTTCGCCGGTTTGTACCGCTTCCTCGGTTGTCTCGATCATGCTTTTCAGTGTATCAACACCGTTAAAAATCAAATCTGACAACTCTGGATTGAGTTCGATTCTCCCCTCGCGAGCTTCATCGAGCAGGCTCTCAAGCTGATGCGAAAGTCGGTTAATTGCCGTTAGATTTAAAAAACCTGCAACACCTTTAATGGTATGAAACGGCCTAAAAATCGAATTGATAATTTCTTTATCTTGAGGATACTTCTCCCAATTAACCATATTTATTTCAATCGAGTCGAGATGCTCTTTCGCCTCAGAAATGAAATCTATCATCAAATCAATATCTTCAGTTACCTTAATAGTAGTATCAATCGACTGCGGAGCAGGTGTTTCGCCGGCTTTCGAGGGTTTCTCCTCAATGAGCTCCGGTTTCATATCATCGGTAATTTCTGCAGTAACGTCGTTATTTTCTTGAACATTGTCGGCAGACTTCACGGTTTTATCTTCTTTATCGGAAACATCTTCTGTTTTAAGTGGAATTTCCGCAGAGGATTCCGTGGTTTTCTCCGGCTGATCCGCATCCACGTCCTTGATACTGTCGCCGCGAATGATGTTTTGCATGCGTTCGACAATATCGACTACTATTTCGACACCCGGAGCTTCCCCATCGAGATCGTTCATGATCATTTTCTCGAGATTTTCGATGAGCTGTTCTTTTTCTTTCCCGACCGAACTTTCGTTGATAGATTCGGCAAGTTTCAGCATACTCGCACATGCGGGAAGGTTATTCGGTTCAAGCAAAACCGCTTCTTCGGCAAGTCGATCGATTATTTCCTGCACTTTCATTTTCCAACAACCTCCATTTATTATTGTTCTTTTTTAGTTTTCTAGTATCTGCCTAACCTTTTGCACAATTTTTTGCGTCGAAAACGGTTTTTGCAAAAAAGGCAAACCAGGTTCCAATACTCCATTATGTAAAATGGAGTGATCGGTATACCCGGACATATATAAGGTTTTAATTTTTGGATAATATTCGTTCAGACATTCTGAAAGTTCTTTCCCGCCCATGTGAGGCATAACAACATCTGTTAATACGAGGTGTATTTCGTTTGGAAGGTAACGTTTTGCAATTTCAATGGCCTCTCTACCGTCTGGCGCCTCAAGTACCGTATACCCAATATTCCTAAGTACATCGGCAGAAATTTTTCTGAGAGACGGTTCATCTTCGGCGATCAGGATAGTCTCGGTACCGTTTTCGGCGATTTTGGCATCCTCATGCGCGGGATTCTCCCTCGGACCGGTGTCAGTGCGTGGTAGATAAATTTTAAACGTCGAGCCTTTTCCCGGCTCGCTGTATATCCAGATGTTGCCGTTATTCTGTTTCACGATACCGTAACAAGTGGAAAGCCCGAGGCCCGTGCCTTTGTCTTTCTCCTTTGTCGTAAAGAACGGCTCGAAAATATGCACCCGGGTTTCATCATCCATACCCGTTCCGTTGTCGGTCACCGAGATCATAACATATTCGCCTTTTTTTGCCGAAATGTGCTCCATTACATAGGTATCGTCAAAAATGACATTCGCGGTCTCGACAATTATTTTTCCGCCGTCCGGCATGGCGTCCCGCGCATTTACCACAAGATTGGATAAAACCTGCTCTATCTGCCCCGGATCGACTTTCACCGGCCATAAATCCTCACAGGGTATCGTGTGAAATTCAATATTATCGCATATGAGACGCCGCAGCATCTTATCCATATCATAAAGAACCTCATTGAGATTGATAATCTGGGGTTCAATAATCTGCCGCCGTGAAAACGCAAGTAGTTTTCGTGTCAAACTTGCCGCGCGGTCCGCGGTTTTCGATATTTCATTGATATTGGAATATATCTGATTATCGGATGATAAATTCATGAGCGACATTTCAGCGTAGCCCTGCATCACAGTCAGCATGTTGTTGAAATCATGCGCAATGCCTCCGGCAAGCTGCGCAATGGTTTCCATTTTCTGCGACTGAAGGAGTTGCGCTTCAAGATTTTTTCGCTCTGTTATATCACGTCCGATTCCCACTATCGCGATGATATTGCCGTTTTTATCGAGAATAGCTTTGTCGTTCCATGCCACCCATTTCCAACCGTCCACCGTCATCAATCGATGTTCGATATAACAAGAATAGGGCGGCTCGCATAGATTTGCCATTGCCTCGACAGTTGCCTGATGGTCATCCTCATACACCAGCGGCATGAACGATGTATTGAGTATCTCGCTTTTCTTTTTGCCGAACATACTACAATATGACGGGCTCACAAATCTGATTTTACCCGATGCATCCATTTTGATAATCATGTCCGTATGGTTCTCGATGAGAAATTTATAATCAGTTTCTTTTTTCTGTAATTCTTTTTGAGCTTGACGACAATCAGAAATGTCGCGAGCAATACCCTGAGACCCGATAAAGTTTTTATTATTGGGATTTTCACTTTCGTAGATTCCTTCGGCATCGAGCGAAACAAGGGGCGCCTTGTAAATACACTGAGAATTGATTGTGCAGTCGAACACATCGTCGTTTTTCCCAATCAGCCGCAATTCGAATGATTTTGTCGCACGTTCGTCGGTTCTTCTTTCGTTTATATGGTATTTCGCTTTTTTTCTGTCATCGGGATGAATAATCGTAAAAATGCTTTTGCCGATAAGTTCCTCCCGTTCATATCCGTAATTGGTCACCGCCTTGTTGATAAATTTAATGTTACCGTCGCAGTCGATTTGATATACAATATCGGGAATCGTATCTATGATCTTGCTGAGCTTTTTTTCAAATTTTTTCTCAAGAGTTTCTTTCCGTTTACGGGCCGAAATATCACGGGCAATACCGAGATATCCGGCCGTTTCATCCGATGTCGCGTGCGGTGTCATCACAATCTCCATTGGAATGAAGTTGTCCGTGTTCGATTTCAAACGAATTTCGAACGGCTGATTTTCCCTGTCGATTCGATTGAATTTCTTCAGTGCAAACAATCGGTCTTCCTCATAAACCAGCGAAGTAATCTGCTTGCCTATCCATATTTCCGCAGGCCATCCGGTTTTCTTTTCAAATTCTGGATTGAGAGAGACGATATCCAACGATTGCGAGAGTGTAAATAAAATATCCCCGGCATTTTTGAAAAAAATATGCATGTCGGTATCCTTGTCCTGAACACGTTCCATGACCGCAGACACTTTTTTTGTCCCCCTTAAATCGTCAGTATGATTATCGTTTTTAATATCCTTTATCACGCTGCACCAATCCCTTTTATTTGAAATTTCATCAACATTTTTTCACAGTACAAGTTCTATTAATCTTTAAAACTAATGACTGCATATCTTAGACCAATGTATGAAATTACACATGGCGCCAGAAACAATGAGATAATTGAAAGACCAACAAAAATATTTTTTTGCAGAGTGTCCTGTTTGTGAGCAACAAATTCTTCCATTTATATCAGTTTTAAGGTATAGGGTTATTACGTTTCGGTTGCTATGATTTGCTTGATTTCATTGGAAATGAGCACTTTGTCGATATCAAGAATGGTTCTGACCATATCTTTGCCCTTAGCCATTCCGAGAATAAATTCTGTATTGAGTGCAATGCCGAATCTCGGGGTCGGCTCGATATCCTCGGAGGATACATTCAATACTTCGGATACGGAATCGACGATCACGCCAATCTGAAACCTTTGTGTTTTGTCTCCTATTTCGACAACAATGATACTTGTTTTCTCATCGTAAGCTTTCTCCTCCATACCGAACTTCAATCTGAGGTCCAGTACAGGTATTACTTTACCGCGGAGATTTATGACACCTTTAACAAATTCCGGTGTTCTCGGCAGCTTGGTGATGTCCATCAAGCCGATAATTTCTTTGACTTTTAAAATTTCAACACCGTATTCTTCGTCGTTCAACTGAAACGTCAGATACTTCCCGGTTATGTTTTCGAAAGTGGTATCTGCTGTAGTCATGATCGTTCCTCCTAAAAATAGACCCTTCATTATTATTGATACACGAAATAATCCTTTTACTCATTTAAATCAAATACTTTAATTTTCACCATTTTTTTGAGAACCGAGACAACATCTGAAAAATCGCTGTCTATATAGGTAACAAAGCGCGGATAGCATTCAAACGCCTTTGTTATTGTGTCATCTTTGAGGTCCGGCAGTATAAGGATGAGACGAAAATCGTTCAAAAAAACTCGATGTGAATAAACTTGTTCAAAATCAATTTCATCTGCACAGAGAAACACAATTATTATATCCTGATTTATCTCGTCACGGAGTTTAGTAATAAGCGATTCAATTGTACTGAAAAGCGCCGTTTCTACCTCAAATTGAAATGCATCGACAATGTCAATAAATCGCTTTCCTGCTGTGGTGTGGTCTTTCCCATAAAAGAATAATTTTATCATTTTCTACGTTTACCCTTAGTTTAATACAATTACAATTATCTATCGTGTATGTAATCAAAATCTATGCCAAAATATAAAGCATCGTTGTATCTTGTTATTAAGCATATCATTATGAAATTTCATTTAGCTGTTTTGTCGGGAACGAATCCAAAAGTTTTTTGCTGATTTGTATGATATAACATACATATGTAGGGAAAAACATACATGCGTAACATGCAGTGGATGGAAAGGGGATAAAATTAAAAGAAGCGGCGGTATTTTATTAGTCGCAGGACAGTATCGGTTGTAAAAACCGAATAAATATTCATTGCTTTCGTGACGTGAGTATAATGGTCAATTACACACATTTTACAAATTGTATTTTTTTAGAAGATCGTAAAGATGCTGACGGGAAAGCCCCGAAATCTTGATTGCATCCTTTTTAACACCATTTGTATCGGCAATCAGTTTTTTCAGGTATTGTTTTTCCATATCCTCCTTGAATTCTTTAAATTGCGGATACTTTTGAATATCGGTATCTAAATAAGACGATTCAATCTCGTTTATGGTATCGATTTTTTTTGATTTTGAAATGGAGGATTTTATCAAACTTACTCTAATTGGAGTTGGAAGGTGATACTGGAATAGTGTCGGCTCAAACCGCGTTTCTGCAAGAATCTGCTCCAGAATATTAATCAGTTCGCGTACATTACCGGGCCACCGATATTTTGCGAGAGCTTCGAAAAATCCCGGAGAATATCCTTTTGTCTCGATCCCGTAAAGGTCGGAAAATTTATTTGTATAATAGATTACAAGGTCTTTAATGTCTTCTTTCCGCTCTCTTAACGGTGGAACCTCAATAGTGAACGACCTGAGCCGGAATAAAAAATCGTGTCTGAATCGGTTCTGCTCGACCATTTTATCAAGATCGCGGTGTGTTGCGGCAATTAATCGGAAATTGCTTTTCCGTTCAACTTTAGAGCCGACCGACCGGAACTGACGCTCCTGAATAACCCGTAAAAACGCTTTTTGCGTTGTGAGCGGAAGCTCCCCCACCTCGTCAAGAAAAAGCGTACCGCCGTCGGCTTGTTTGACTAACCCCTCATTAGCTTTTTCCGCTCCGGTAAACGAGCCCTTTTCATGGCCGAACAGAATGCTTTCAACTAACGACTCCGGAAGCGCTGCGCAATCGACAACAACGAACCGGTTCTCCGCCCGAGAACTGTTTTCATGTATCGCGCGGGCGACAATTTCTTTCCCGACGCCCGTTTCACCGTTAATGAGCACATTGGCATTAATTGATGCCGCATTTGCGATCCGCTCGAGGGTTTCGTTCATTTTCGGACTGCTCCCGATCAGATTGTTTCGTTTGAGCAGCACAGGCACTTGTCTGTCTTTTTTACCCTCCCTGAATTCTAAAGCTCGTAAAATCGGCAATGTCATCTGTTTAATGGACGACGGCTTTTCGATATAATCCCATGCGCCGCAGTTGATGGCAAGTTCTGCACCGTCCAGATCACCCATACCTGTTATGATAATAACCTCGGGCGGATTCGACCTCTCCCTGATCTTCGGAAGCACATCAAGTCCGTTTCCGTCTGGAAGGCGCACATCGAGCAGAACAATATCGAAATCCTGCGACTGGACACGTTCCATACCATCCTCGATGGTATGCGTGTATTTGACCTTGCATCCGATATTTTTAATCATGCGTTCCATCACTTTACATACCATCTTGTCGTCGTCAATTATCAGAACATTTGCCATAAACCACCTCTAATTCGTTGATTCTTCCAAGATTCGACGGATAACACTCATTAAATCGTGTATTGTGAACGGTTTTAAAAGCATTTCCCGTATACCGAGCGATTCGGCTTTCTCCGCATTTATATCCTCGCTGTATCCCGTACAAAGTAAAACCGGGATGTCGGAACGTATCTCTTTCAATTTAGCAGTAAGCTCCAATCCAGTCAAATTCGGCATGAATTGGTCGGTTATTACCAGATCAAATGAATCACTTTCTTTTCGGAATATTTCCAGCGCCTTGAGCGAATCGGTCGTCGTAATAATATCGTATCCGTGTTTCGAAAGCACCCTTTTGTACATTATAATTATTGATTGCTCATCGTCAACAAATAATAGTTTTTCTTTTCTCATCTTAAACAGACTTTCATCTTTTCTTCCAAATTCGCGTTGAATCTGGTCGGCGTATTCCGGTATTAAAATCGGAAACATCGTACTAACATGTTTAATGTTTTTAACCGATACTGCATCGTTGTTATTCTTTAAAATACCGTAGTTAAATCCACTCTTAAACTTTTACTATCGCGTTAATCCATATTTATTTCAAATATTCTGTCGATAATATTACTGCCGCTTCCGTTACCTGTATTAGCGATCGTTACTTAAATGCCTCTCCGGTTCGATACTATTCAGTTAAATGTCTGGTCATTATTGTCATATAAACATGAAGAATTTTATTAACACCTTTTTCTACTATCTCCAATACCCGCCCCATGTATCCACACAATTTTCATGAGTTATTCACAAAAAAACTGAACATTAATGTCCTGATGAGTTTAAAACTGTTTTTATCAGTTTATCCATCTCAATCGGTTTTGTCAGAAAATTGTCGAAACCCAGATCAAGCATTGGCTGAATTTCGTTTTCAAGGATATTTCCGGAAATCCCGATGACTTTAATTTTATTCAGTTCAGAATTTTCTCGTATATGTTTGAAAAATTCACGGCCGTCCATATCGTTGAGATAAATGTCGAGAATTACCACATCGGGCCTGAAACTTTCAAGCTTCGCTCCGGCGATAAAACCTGAATTTGCCGATTCAACCTCATATCCCTCAATGCGGTCAAATGCCGATTCTACCAGTTTTGTGATCGAGACTTCATCGTCCACAACCAGCACTCTTACTTTATCATCCTCAAGAAATTCCATTGGGATGCCATGGCCGTTCATATATTTAATCAGCTCTGTATGTGTAATCTTCCAGTTCGCATTTTTCGAGGGCCTAAAACCTTTCAACTCTCTGCTATTTAAAAGGCGGTTAACCGTCGGGAGCGAAACACTTAGTATTTTCGCGACTTCCATCGCCGTATATATTTGTTTTTTCATGAAATATCTTCCACACTATGAAATTAGCTCATTTTTGTATTTCATCTGTTTCATCTATTTCATCTATAATATACTTTATAATAAATTTTGTCAACGTTTTTATTAATTTTTTACTGATTTCAATCCATCGATATATGCAGAGAAAAAAGCCTTGTGTAATATTTTACAAGGCTTTAATAATTCTGATTCTTGAACGGTTCCATACAATATTGTCAATACCACGGCTGCTTTCTGAGTATTTCACGCTGCGAGGGCAGGATATCATTTTCTTTTGATCTCCACCAGTTCTGGAAATCCTCGTTCATTTCGTCCGTCCATCTCGCGTCGATCTCTCCGCCGGTGTAAATGCCGTCCCGGACACGTATGAAACCGAACTCGTCTTTCAAACGAGTGATTTCCGACTGCTCGACAACCTCCTGCGCAAGATGAGCGGGTATGAATACAATTCCGTGGCGAAGACCGAGAATGACATCGCCGGGCATAACAGCGGTACGACCGATTCTGATAGGTACATTCATACCGATAACCATGGACGTTTCCGCCGAACTCGAAGTGGACGGCTCCCAGTTCCGGTTGAACACGTAGAAATTCTCCAGCTCAAGTACGCCGGCAAGGTCGCGCGCACCGCCGTCGATAACCGCCCCAGTTCCGGTTTTATTGTATATCAGGTTCGCAAGCCTGTCACCGATAAAACCGGCGCCGATTCGTTTTCCGAAAATATCGGCAACGATGACGTCGTCTTTCACCAGCGAATCCATGACCCAATGTTTGTCGCGTCCCGGATAACCGTTTGCATGTCCCTCCTCTTCGACTATATCTCTGATATCGGGCCGCATCGGAATGAAATTGCATGTCACCGCTCTTCCGACAAGTACCGGATTCTCATGCGTTTTCACCCAGTCACCCTCGTATTGGTTTGTATAACCGTGCGACCGTAGTGTTTCCCATGCCTCTTCAAGCGTCACCTGTTTCATCCGTTCGAGAATATCTTCGGAAACTTTCGGACGACCGTCCTCGAATCGTTCTCCCTCATATTGGCTTGTGTATTTGAGCATCTGCTCTTTTGAAAAAATAAATGGAAGCGGGGGTTGCGCCTGGGATACATTCGCAACAAATATCCCGGCCAATAATACACCAACAATAATAAGTGTTAACTGGAAACTTCTACTCATACTGCGTCCTCCTCTGAAAGAGTATACATTAAATTCGTTAATTCTTGATTCTTATCGAATTGTATGTCTGTCATACGTCGTATGCATGCCAGCTTCCAAGGCAGCCGTGCCCCCGCCTTACATGAAAAAGCCTTTTGGACGGCTCGGCGATATATCCTGAAATACTGTGCATTTCGGGGTCGTGGCGGCAGATGCCCATCGGATGGCCCTCGTGATCGGCGAGAAGTTCTTTCATGGTATCGAGTGTAATCGATCCCCAATGCTCATCAATTAATTCCTGCATACGGGCTAATCTGGGAGCAGAATCCGGCAGGTTCGTTTTATATTTTGAAAACTCGGGTGTAACATAATGATTGGTATGAATGATGCAATCGGGATGTTTATCGGCGAATATCGCGATGCCCTCTGGGCGGGCCTCAACATCGGTGATAGAACCGACACCGTCAACGATCAGATGATTCCGCGCTGAACATGTCCGGTTTTGCGCAAACAAATCGACACACTCCTCGATTGTCCGCTTTTCAAGCATGACGCGTTTAATCGGATAATGGTTGAGGCCGAGCCTCCACTCGAAATCGTAGACCATATTCAGGAAATGCGCGACACCGTGCTCGTTCATGCCGGTAAATCCGAGTTGCCCGGCAAACGTGAACATTATCGCCCTCGGACGGTCGTCGTTCGGTTTCACTTTCAGGAGAATCGACACATCGGCATACTCGACCGGCAAATCCTGATTCTGCCCGGCAAGAAGCTGCCCGTTTGAAGTCGCCTTCCCTTTCACTGCAAACGCGGTGCATCCGCCATCCTGCTGGTATGCCGCCTCGCCCCGTAGCTGACAGAGTACAGCCTCCTCGAAACTGATATCGGCACCCTCGGCGAGCCCGCGGATTTCCTCGACAAACGGCGGGCTGAAACGCTCGAGATATGGCAGAAAATTCATTGCGTTTTTACAAAGCTCATCGCGCGTTTTTCCGGTCGACTGTTCGATAAAGATAAGGTAGCGCTCGACCATCCCTTTCGCCAGTACGCCGTGCTGATAGCCCATATCGCGCGAACTGCCCGAAACCTCAATCAGCGGGAACGTATGGTCGTGTGCGTTAATTCCGTCATTCACAGTATTCACCTGTCCGTTTTCAGGTCCCGCGCCGCCGCATGAGGCGAGCCCCGCGAGTGCGGTACCCGTTGATATTTGCAGAAACGTCCGCCGTTTCACCGGATGGAAGTTGTTCACACTAATGCTCCGATCGTGCTTAGGGATCATATTATTATGCGATCTATAAGGCAACGGATACATTCAACAGCGGTTCCGAAAGGTCACCCCGTCTGCGTTTTACTAAACAGAAGAACAAATTTTTGAAACAGCCCCGGCGGAAATTCGGAGAACATCTCGTCTTTCAGCTTCTTCAACGCCTGGAACGATCCATATTTCTGTTCGTTTGCAGGCCGGTACGGGCGATATGAAGTAAGCGCCTCGAACGCATCGGCGAGCGCGCATATCTTACTGCACACATTGATTTCATCTCCCATCAGCCCGAACGGATAGCCTTTCCCGCTGTTTCGCTCGTGATGCTGCATGATGATTGTTTTTATCATGTCGTTTTTCATATTATACTTGTTCAGAATCTTAAATCCTTGGAATGGATGCTGTTTCAGCATTCTCCATTCGTTATATGTGAGCGGTGTAACTTTGTTATATGTTTTTTTGGGTATCACACATTTCCCGATATCGTGAAGAAAAAAACCTGTCGCGGCATCTCGCAAGTCAATATTCGGATTATTCCCCAGGATTATTTTCGCAAGACCGAGCGAGAATATACCAACATTGATCGAGTGCGTCGATATTTTAAAATCAAGCTCCGACATCCGAATCAGATTGTAGATCGCCTCGTCATAATCCATGATAAAATCTGTCACTTTCAAAACCGAGGCATTATAGGCGTTGATTGTTTTAAACTCTGGTATATTTTCAAACAAGTTTCCGGCAATATTTGTGAGCGAATAATGAACAATCTCCGATTTTTCCTCAATCGGGATATCGGGACTCGCCAGAACATCCGTTAGATTTTGCTCGATATACTCGTTGTAATTCTCCTCCTCATCCTTTTTAATATAGACAAGATCGACCTTGTTGTTAATCAGCTTATTCAGGATATTCTGCGATACCCGTTCACCGTTTGCATGATAAAGGACATAGTTATCAAATATTTTGATGTATATGCTGAACGACCCAAGCGTATCGGCACGAATGGTTTTTAGGTGGACCGGTGTATAGATAATTTCTTTATTATTCTCCATATTGGGATAACGACCTTATATTTTATTGTATATTGAGTACATCACGATTTTAATACTACCTATAGCATGGAAAATCAAGCTTTTCACCATCTCAGCACAGATGATTTCTCCAACATAGCACATTTCAATGTACATCATCGCAGCAGGTCAGGCAACAATAAAATATCTACTGGCGACCCCCCATTTTTTAGCCTCCCTGTAAAGCAAGAGATAACTGCACGT
>CAZCDQ010000057.1:0-20649 GCA_964497605.1 uncultured bacterium | reverse complement strand
ATTCGGGCATGGAGGACCGCCCGGTAGTGGAGGTGACGTGGTACGGCGCGAAATCGTTTGCCGTGTACTACGATTTAGACCTGCCGACAGAGTCCGAGTGGCAGTATGCGGCGAGCGGCGGCATGAATTATGAGTACGGCACGGACGACGGCGCCATAGGCAGTTCAAAAGCGAATTATGGCTATAACGTCGGTCATACCACTGATGTGGGCAGCTACCCCGCGAACCCGTTCGGATTATATGACATGGCGGGTAACGTCTGGGAATGGTGCCATGACTGGTACGGGGACTACCCAGGCGGCACCGAAAACAACTACACAGGTGTACACTCCGGCTCCTCCCGTGTCAAGCGCGGCGCTAATTGGAACAACGATGCCTACAGCTGCCAAGTTGACTACCGCGCCAAAGACAATCCTGACAACAGTATCATCAACATAGGTTTCCGTGTTGTGCGCCGTTCAGGCACCACCCCCGAACCGGCAGACGACCCCACCGAGCTCACCTTCGTGACCATCCCGGCGGTCACCGACCCCTACGCGATGGACTCGAGCTTCTCGGTTACCCTCTCCTCGTATGAGATGAGCACGACGGAGGTGACGAACGCCCAGTACGCGCAGTATCTGACCGAGGCGCTGGCGTCGGGTGATATCACGGCAACCAGCTCCTCCGTGACAGGCGCGTCCGGTGACTGGAGCGGCGAGGAATACCTTGATCTGGATGATTCCACCTGCCAGATCAGCTACAGCGGGGACTCGTTCACGGTTGATTCGGGCATGGATGACCGCCCGGTAATGGAGGTGACGTGGTACGGCGCGAAATCATTTGCCATGTACTATGGTTTAGACCTTCCGACAGAGTCCGAGTGGCAGTACGCGGCGAGCGGCGGGATGAATTACGAGTACGGTACGGATGACGGCACCATCAGCAGTTCAAAGGCGAATTATGACAGAAACGTCGAGCATACAACAGACGTCGGCAGTTACCCCGCGAACCCGTTCGGATTATATGACATGACTGGGAACGTATGGGAATGGTGCCATGACTGGTACGGCAGCTACCCGGGCGGTACCGAAAACAACTACACGGGTTTACACTCAGGCTACTCCCGTGTCTCGCGCGGTGGTTATTGGGGCAGCGATGCCACCTACTGTCGAGTTGACTTCCGCTACGGCAACGTTCCTGGCATCAGTTACTACGGCATGGGATTCCGCGTTGTGCGCCGTTCGTCCCCATGAGCGCTTGAGCCTTGATACTTGACACTTGAAAAGGGGGGAGTGCAGAGGGTGCGTCCCCCTTTTCCGAAGGCGAAAATTTTTTGGAGGAGGCTGAAAAGGAACCCCTCTGTCACTTCGTGACATCTCCCCTGTCAGGGGAGACTTTTTGATACCGGCTTACCCAAAAAGTCCCCCCTATAAGGGGGGAAACCGGCAGATCCGGAGGGGGGTCTTTCTCCTCCCCGAACCGGCGAATCCGAGGAGTATTTTTTAATTCGAAAACAGAGAAGTATTTTAAATCTCGACAACGGAGAAAAGATCATGAGCCATCCAATGAAACGACGCGAATTCATAGGAACAATGAGCGCCGGAGCCGCGGCGCTCGGCATGTCGTGCGCGGGCGGATCGGAATCCGAGCAGACGTCTGCGCCGAAAAAAAGGCCGAATATCCTTTGGATAACCACTGAGGATATCAGTCCCGATCTGAGTTGTTACGGTGTCGCCGAGGTCAGCACGCCAAACCTCGACCGTCTGGCGTCCCAGGGAGCGAAATTCACACGAGCGTTCGCCCATGCCGGCGTATGCGCACCTGCGCGATCGGGGCTGATTACCAGCATGTATCCCTCTGCAATCGGTTCCAATCACATGCGGACGGCAAACTCCTCCGGGAGATTTGACTATTATCCAGACACGCTGCCGCAGTACGGTTATGAGGTTGTGCCGCCGCCGGAGGTTAAGTGTTTCACCGAATATCTCCGCGCCGAGGGATATTATTGCACGAACCGCACGAAAACAGATTACCAGTTCCAGCCGCCGATCACTGCCTGGGACCGCATCATTCCGTTCAATGAGGGCGGCGCGGACTGGCGCGGCAGGGGGGAGGGGCAGCCGTTCTTCTGTGTGATCAATTTCACCAATACCCACGAAAGTCAGATAAGAATGCCCGCGGGCAAAAAATCCTCCCGCGATCTCAGCTCGATCAACCTGCCGCCGTACTATCCCGATACACCGCTGGTCCGCAACGATTACGCCTGCTATCTCGACAACATCGAGGCGATGGATAACATGGCTCAGGAGGTGTTGGACTGGCTCGAGGAGGACGGTCTCGCCGAGGATACGGTTGTTTTCTTCTACGGCGATCACGGGCGCGGGCTGCCGCGGGCAAAGCGCTGGCTGTATGATTCCGGGACGTTAGTGCCGTTGATCATCCGCTGGCCCGGCGTGATCGATCCCGGTACAATCAATGAGGAGCTGGTGTCGTTCATCGATTTCGGCGCAACCGTGCTTTCCATCGCCGGTGTGGATGTGCCCGATTACATGCACGGCCGGCCGTTTTTCGGCAATCAGGCTGCCAAACCGCGCGAGTATGTGTTCGGCGCGCGGGACCGGATGGATACCGCATACGATATGATCCGCATGGTCCGCGACAAACGCTATAAATACCTTCGAAACTATCAGCCGGAAAAGACCTACGCCCAGGAGATCGCCTACATGGACATGATGCCGACTATGCAGGAAATGCGCCGTCTCAACGCCGAGAAAAAGCTCGCCGGGCCGCAGAAACTGTTCTTCCGCGAAACGAAACCGGTCGAGGAACTATACGACACGCTCAATGACCCGCACGAGATCAACAACCTGTCCGGATTGCCGGAGTACCGGGATACTCTCGAGCGATTGCGGAAAGTGCACGAGGACTGGATGGAGGAGGTTGGTGACAAGGGATTCATCCCCGAGCCGGAATTAGTGGAAAGCATGTGGCCTGGCATGGTTCAGCCGGTGACCGCCGAACCACGGATTTCAGCATTGGGGTCTCAGGGTAAATTGACAATTACACTACGTTGCGCAACGGAGGGCGCGTCGATTGCCTATACGACCGATGAAGACGACGAGGCACATTGGAATCTGTATACGGCGCCGTTCACAATTGCTGATAATTCCACTCTCCGTGCCCGTGCAATTCGGATAGGGTATAAAGAAAGTCCCGAGAATGTGAGGTAAAAAGTTATTTCACAACAACAATCGTGTCGAACACGTCCTCGCCGCGGTAGGGCAGTTTGATGATTGTGCCGAGTGACATCGTTTCATATTCGACCGGGGTGCCGCCTATAAGCGTCATTGATGTTATACGCAAGCCGACCGGTGGAATGGATACGATATTGTCCGCGTCTTCGAGCACGTGGAGATAGATCGTGCTGTCCTTTTGGGTCGAGACACCCCATTCCTGCGGCGGGATCGGCCCTCCGCGGGTACCGTAGACCGATTCGCCGTTCTCGTGCAGCCATTTCCCCATTTCAGCGAGCCGTTCGACCGATTCCTTGGGAAATGTGCCGTCCGGTTTGGGCCCCACATTGAGGAGCAGGTTCGAGTTGTTTCCCGCCGCTTTGACTAAGTAATGGACAAGCTCACGCGGCGATTTATAGTTATGATCGTTCTTCGCATATCCCCAGTGTTCGTTCATGGTCTCGCATGTTTCGAGCGGCAGCGCCGAGATAGTACCTTCTTTATTGTAGGGGTCTTTGCCCGGTAAGCCGCGTTCGAACATCTGGAAATCCTCACCAGCGAACGGTGTGCGGTGATGGTTGCTGCCGATCATCGCCTGCGGCTGATTACCGTGGATGAGACGGTATGTCATACCGAGCCGCCAGTCCGATTCCGGCTTGTCCCACATGCCGTCGAACCATATTCCCCCGATCTTCCCGTAATTTGTGCACAATTCCTCGAGCTGACTGTTCATATAGTCGATGTAGGCGTTCCAGTTGCCGTTGTCGGGTCGGCCGGTTGTCTGTCCGGTTCTACCGCGGGGATAGTAGTCGGGATGATGCCAGTCGAGCTGAGAGTGATAAAAAAAGAGTTTGATGCCGTGCCGCTCGCATGCGTCCGCAAGCATTTTCAGCACATCTTTGCCGTAGGGGGTGCTGTCCACGATATCGTAATCGCTGACCTTGCTGTCGAACATCGCAAAACCGTCGTGATGTTTGCTGGTGATAGTGATATATTTCATTCCGGCGTCTTTGACAATCCGGCACCATTCGTCGGGGTCAAAATTGACCGGATTAAACTGTGCCGCGAATTTCTCGTATTCCGGGACGGTCATTTTGAAATTGTTCATGTGCCATTCGTGTTCTCCCGCAATGCTGTAAATGCCCCAATGAACGAACAGACCGAATTTCGCATCCTGGAACCACTGTCTGGATTCGAGATTCTCTTTAGTCGGCTGATACTGCATGTCGCCCTGCCACTCGGCGGAAACGGCGGCTGTATGAACGAGAGAGAACATAACAATAATCGCAGCGATCGAATAGGCTTTTAGACAGTACATATCCCGCTCCTTTCGGAAAATATATCAATATGATTCGGCGCTTGTCGTTTTATGACAACATAATATGATGCGGCCGGAAATGAAACTTTTTTTCATATTCTGAGTCTATCTCAACGGCCTATTCAGCGGTTTAGTTACCGCGGGAATTAATTTGTTTCGGGCAAGCGATTTCTTGACATCGGATGGAAAATTTATTATTTTAATATACTACGTATCTTGTTGACTTATTGTAAGATATATGACTATTTTTATTAATGTTAGGTGACGAATAACCGTTATGACAGGAACCAGAAACAAATATCGCGCGCGGCGCGACAATATCATAGATACGGTCGTTACTTCTTTCCTGCAAACGGGAGAGCCGGTGAGTTCCGCATACGTTGCCGCCAATTGCGGTGTCAATGTCAGTCCGCCGACCATACGGAACGATATGAAAGCGCTCGAGGAGGAGGGATTTTTATTTAAGCCCCATTTGTCTGCCGGACGGATACCGACGGTGAGATGTTACCGGTATTATGTGGATTATCTGATGCATGATATGGACCTTGCCGAAGGGGAATTTCAGTACATCCGCCGTATGGTGCAGCAGGTAATTAACGAGAGCGATGCCGATACGTTCATGAATCATATCGCCTCGGTCATTTCGGAGGTCACCGACCTGATCGGGGTAACCATGACGCCGCTTTTCGAACGTGCCGTATTTGAACGGCTCGAGATCGTAAGCCTCGGAGGATCGAAATTCCTGTTGGTAATATCGCTTCGGAGCGGTCTGGTAAAAACGATCAATCTCACAGTTGACCAGCTTGTGACCCGTGCAAAGACCGAGGAAACCGCGCGGATTCTGACAAATCGTCTCTGCGGTCTCAGCATTTCGGAGATCAGGCGCACACTCGGGAAACGGATACGGGATGTAAACGGCGGGAATGCCAGTCTTTTCAATGTGATTTTGAACAATCAGGATCAGATTTTCAATATTCACGAGGATAAGGATATCCATGTTGCGGGCATATCGCGGTTTCTGTCCCATGCCGAGATCGAGGTACAGGACTATTCGCTGAAAATTGTCGATCTCGCCGAGCAGAAAAAAGAGATCGCCGAGATACTCAAGGAGACGGTCATGTATGACCGGGATGTGAGTATCAATATCGGCGGCAGCGGCGTCTGGGGAGCGAATCCGCCGCTTTCGATGATTTCTGCGCTTTATCATTCGGGCGACAGCCCCGGCGTTGTGGCGGTCATTGGCCCGACGCGGATTCATTACCCGAAACTCAGAGCGATTGTAAAATATACGGCGACTATGACTACTGGATTTTTTTCATCATGATATGTCAAAAATAAAATCAGGGAGACAGTTTTTATATGAGCGACAAAGAAAACAACACGGTTCAAAACAACAAGGACATTGAAAAAACCTTAGAGGCGCCGGAAAACGATTCCGGTATGCCGGATAATGGTTCCGATGTTGAAATGGGAAAGCCTGAAAAATCTAAGCCGAAGAAAGAATCGAAAAAAAAAGACAAATATAAAGAAGAGCTGAAAGCGCTTAAAGAAAAATATGTCCGGTTGGCTGCGGAATACGAAAATTATCGCAAACGGTCGTCCCGCGAGATTGAGTCGATTTTACGTACTGCAAACGAAAACCTTGTGAAAGAGATGCTGCCGATTATCGACAACCTCGACCTTGCGACAGAGCATCGTGAGAAAAAAACTACGCTCGAGGAGTATGTGAAAGGGATTGCATTGATCGAGGATCAACTCAGGGTCATTCTCTCGCGGGCGGGATTGAAACATATCGAGGCTATCGGTAAGCCGTTCGATCCCAATCTGCACGAGGCAATTCTCCAGATGGAATCAAAGGAATACGAACCGGGCATTGTGGTTAACGAAACGCAGAAAGGGTATCTTTTCGGCGATAAAGTTATTCGTCACTCGAAAGTTGTGGTAAGCAAGTAGCGGTTTATATGGAATAGTGGTTAATAACGGGAGCGTGTAAAACCGCTCCATAAACATGCGAAGGAATATGGGTAAAGACTATTATAAAATACTCGGTGTCGACAGGAACGCGTCCCAGGACGAGATAAAAAGAGCCTACCGTAAGCTGGCGATGAAACATCACCCCGATAAAACGAAGGGTGAACCAAAATCGGAGGCGATTTTCAAAGATGCCGCCGAGGCGTACGAAGTGTTGTCCGACGAGAAGAAGAAGTCGGCATACGACCGTTACGGTGAGGACGGTCTTAAAGGAGCATTCTCAGGTCAGAGCGGCGGATTTACCTGGGACGATTTTTCGCACGGTACCGATTTCGAGGATCTTTTCGGCAACATTTTCAGCGACTTTTTCGGCGGAGGGCGGCGTTCGAGCAGCCGACGAGGCAGGCAGCCCCGAAAGGGCGAGGACCTTCGGGTCAATCTCAAGCTGACACTCGAGGAGGTTGCTGCAGGGGCTACGAAAAAGATTAAAATAAACAAGTTCGTAAAATGCAATACATGCTCCGGTACCGGTGGTAAGGACGGTGCGGGAACCCGTGTCTGTCAGACTTGCAGCGGAACCGGAGAGGTGCATTCTCAGTCGCGGAGTCTATTCGGCACGTTTGTGAGTGTGCAACCTTGCCAAACATGCGGCGGCGAGGGTCAGATTGTTAGCAATCCATGCCGTAAATGCGACGGCACGGGACGGGTAAAAGAAAATGAGACCATTACGGTCAATATTCCTGCCGGGGTATCCAATGGGAATTACATTCCTCTTCAAGGGCAGGGCAATGTGGGGCCTCGCCGCGGGCCTGCAGGTGATATAATCGTTTATATCGAGGAGCAGGAGCATAAGCTGTTCGACCGTCACGGCGACGATATTATCTATGAGTTGCCGGTATCCTTTGCACAGGCGGCGCTCGGTGACAATATCGAAATTCCAACACTGAACGGCCGTGTGAAACTGAAAGTGCCGGCGGGTACCCAGACGGGAAAAATATTCAGATTGCGAGGGAAAGGGATTCCCCATCTGCAGCGGAGTAGTTCCGGCGATCAGCTTGTGCGCGTATGGATATGGACTCCCACCAGTCTCGGAAAAGACGAGAAAAAACTACTCGAGCAGCTTCAGGATTCCCCGAACTTTAAAACACCCGAGGGCGGGAAATCGTTTCTCAGATATAAAGAAAATTACTGATGATTGTCCAATAAGCGAATGTAATTAAAAATGTATTATGTGATAAGAATCACGTTGCTTTTTCTGAGAATTTATTATATATATTATAGTAACGATGTCTATTGTAATCCGACATTCGAAATATGAGGTGTTCGCATGGCTGTTAACAATATCAATCCGACTGGTCCCGGAGGGCCGCTGAAACGTGATGAGGAGCCCGGCAGGATAAAATCCGATGAAGCCTCGAAAGCTCCCGAGGCACAGAAAACCTCTGCGAAAGCTCCCGAGGCGGTCCGGCAGGAGCAGATTCAGGCCGATACGGTGGAATTGTCCGTCGATCCGAAATATGTCGAGGAATTGGTCGATACTGTCGAGCGGATGGGCGATCAACCCCGTGAGGACCTTATCAAACAAGCCGCGGAACGTGTGCGCAACGGCGATTACAACGCTGGAAAATTCATCGAGAATCTTGCGCTGAAAATTATCAATACTGAAGCGTAGTATTCAAGATGCATTCAGGAAATGATTCCAATCACCGCAGCACCGAACACTGGCGTTCGGTGCGCATCGAATGCGAACCCGGATTTGAGGATATTCTCAGCATGAATATTTTCGAATCCGGGTTTTCCGGTTTAGAGGAGAAAAAAACAGGCTACCTCACTGTATTTACCGCCTATTTCTCCAAATCATCCGCTGAAAATAATCCTCTCACAAAACTTGAACGGACGCTCGATGATATGGCCGAACGGCTCGGCGCGGCACCGGGAAAGATTCTTTTGGTCGAAAATGTACCGTCTGAGGATTGGGAAATATCGTGGCGCGAGAGTCTTAAGGCGGTCGAGGTCGGATCGTCCATTGTCGTCAGACCCTCATGGGTTGCGTATCCCAATCACGGCGGACGTATCGAAATTGTCATCGATCCGAAGATGGCGTTCGGTACCGGAAGTCATGCGACTACGTATCTCTGCCTCGAAGCGCTCGAACGTCACCCCGTCGCAGGACAGACCGTACTCGATGCCGGGTGCGGATCAGGCGTTCTTTCAATCGCCGCGGCGAAGTTCGGCGCCCGAATAGTTCGTGGATTCGACCGCGACCAATTCTCAATCGCAAACGCCCGCGAAAATATCGCCATCAACACCGTTGCAGATTGTGTAACTGTGGAGCTGGCTGACCTGGCAGAATATAAGGCCGATGCATTCGATGTGGTGTTCGCAAATATGATAAGCGGTGTTCTTATCCCGAATCTTGCGGTGTTTCATTCGTTCGTTACGCGGAAAGGTCTCATTGTGTTTTCCGGGCTTTTAGCGGAGGAGGAAACGATGTTCGCCGATGCCCTCAAAGAGCGAGGATTTGCGCCGCTTGAAATAACACGGCGAGACGAATGGATTGCGGTGTATGCGGCTGTGAAAACCAACCGGTAATCAAAATCAAAATATTTAAGCCCCTTTCCGTCATTGTTGCGGTGGGAAAGGGGCTTTTTCAACCATATGCTGGTTTATGGAACGGAGTAAATGATATATTCGTTAGATGTTTCTGCCAAACAGGAATTTACACATAAAATGACTATTGATTTTACCGCTGCCTCTCGTGCTTGACGAATCGAACGCTGATGCTAATACGGTTGCTAAAAGCAGAATCCATACTCCAATAATGAAAAAATCCATGATAATCCTCCGTAGGTCGGAATGAATTGAGTGAAACTTGCGTTCATTTAACGCAGTAATAAAAATACAACCGGTATATTAGCGGTTCATAAGTGTTCAATGTATTAATCGCTAATTTGTGTTCATATATCTCTATCAAATTTATAATTTATTGGACAGCAAGATAAGGAATTATGATGATTTATGTTTTTAAGTGGGTGGGAAGTGTACCGATGAAACAAATCAGCCGCATTTTAGTGCGGCCGATATGTTTGGTAAAACAAATTTTTCTTGTTTGAAGCTTGGTTTACTCATTCCTCCTAATATAAAGTACCCAGTCCTTGTATCCGGGATTTGCGGGATATCCCTCGGGAGCGCGGAAATATCTGACTGCGCCGCCTTGCGCCGTGCCGGGATCGCGAATCTCGCCGGTACGCGGATCGAGCCATGAATATTCGAATGTGTTGCTCGCAGACGAGGGTCTGAGGTCGATTTTCGGAGATCCGCCGAACCGCAGATATACCACATATTCACGCCCGGGTATTGCCGCGCAGTATTTTTCGGAGTATTCGAGCACAAGTTCGGGATGAGGAGACAGTTCCCACCATCGAATACCCTGCAGGAATTTTGACATGATTCCCATAGACACTGCGCCGGGATAATCAAGCGTGTCGGTTTCAAAGCTGAGGTCCATCGGCCAGGAATCCTTGCCGGCCGGCGCCTCGGGTACATGGGCTTTCCACACATGACCGCCGGCGTACGAATGTCCCGCCGCACCTGACAGCATCGCCGACCATGCTCCGAACCGGATGTCCTCAGCTGTAGGATCGTCCAAAATGAACTCGTACCACGGCTCGGTCACAACGACCGGTTTCGCCGGTTTCCGGGCATAATCGGTGGAGACGATCCAGGGGATCATTTCATTGGCAAACTTGCCGTGGCCTGTCTGCGACTGGTTGTAATCGAGCCAGGATTCGGTATGGATCGCCGCACCGGTCGACCACTGGGGAGCGTCCGCACCGCCGCTCCAGAACGGCGGAGTGGGATGCGCACTGATAATCCGCTTGTAGGGGTCTTCATCCTTGACTAATTGCCCGAGCTCTTTCCAGAAATCGAGCTCGAATCCGCCGTAGTCATACATGTTGTATTCGCCCGCAAGTGTCCAGATGACATTGTATGCGCCGAGACGGTGCACGAGATAGCGCCACCACCGTTTCATCTTTTCCGTGCCAATGGACTTGTCGATATTCTCCCGCGACCACCATGCATGCACCCAGACAGTGAGGCCTTTCGAGTTGGCATACTCGATCATACGGTCGACTTTGCGCATATGCTCGATGTCCAGCACATTATAGGTTTCATCGAGAAGCGAACTCGGCCGGCCCCAGCCGTTGCCGGCGACAAAAAGTTGACCTACCGTAAATCCTTTTTCCGCCCGGTCGTCGACAATCTTCTGAAAACTTGAAAGATACGCTCCGCGTTTTGTCCAGTTCCACCATGTGTCCCCGATCCACAGAAACGGCATTCCGTTCGCGTATTGGAAATGACGGCCTGCGCCGGGACCGGACTGTGCGACATTGATGAATCCATTGCGGGCGGGATTTTCGGCTCGATCCACAGCGGTTGTTGCGGTGCAGATAAACGTTCCGGTGATACCATCCAAACCGCTGTCTTCTGATTCGGATTCGTAGGCCCATATTCCCGCAGCGGGCGGGGCGAACCGCGCTTTCCATAATGTGCCGCCGTCCCAGAAACCAGTGACCGTATATCGTTCTCCTTTTCCCTGACCGTCCGTACAGGTGAATGTGATCCGTACATAACCCGGGCCATCGTCGGGAAGTCCATTTACATAGGGATTCTCGAACGTTCGCTCGGCGGTCATCTCGATTTCGAATACATCCCATGTTTTGACTGCCGTCTGGCAGTAAACCGCATCAGCCGATAGTGTTAATGAGAGAAGTAAACACAGAAATAAACCGAACCGTTTCATAATCGCTCCTTCCGGACAGGATTAAAAACAGCATCGCTCTTGTGACATTATTTCGTATAAACCATTGTTTTCGATTCGGAGAATTTTCCCGCTTTTATCCGGTAGATATAGATACCGCTGGGAAGATTCTCTGGGATGAACTGAATAGTGTGTTCCCCGGGGGACATCCGCTTGTCAAGCGGTTTGGCAACACGTTTGCCGAGTATCGAATAAACCTCGATGAGAACATTCGTTTCCACGGGGACATATATCGGGATCAGCGTCTCCTGTTTGAACGGGTTGGGGTAACTTTGCCCGATGGCGTAGTCGTCGAGAGAGGAGGGTTCCCATGCATACACGCTGTTTCGTTTGCCAGGGGTGCCGAACTCCGCCGAGTCCGCCCAGTTTTCCGGCAGGGCGTTGTCGTAAGTCGGATGGCGAAGTTCAAGCGTGTGACCGGCGCCGTTCGCACCCTCAGGCCATGGATCGGTGATCCCGTAGGTCAGCGAATCGACCAGCGTGCCCTCAGCGTTGTATATCCTCACCGAGTCACCATAATTACTCAGCCCGAATTCAATATCTCCGATATAGGTTATCACATGCGGAAAAACGGTGAAAAATTTGAGCGCATTACTGCACACGACAAGATACCCCCTCGGCCCGACCGAGGCGCCCTCTGGGAACCGGTAGATATTGGCATCGTTATCGTCCTTCATAATCCAGCCAGAAAGATCGACTGCCGTGTCGTGCGAATTGTGCAGTTCGACCCAGTCGCCCGAATCCAGCGTAAACGAGTTGTAATTTATCTCGTTGATGATGATCGTTCCCGCGCTGAAAACATCGTTGACCGCTCCCGGAGTCCCGGTTCCGAGCGAGGACATCCAGTTTTCGGCGTGCAGATTGTCGAACAGATGGTTGACAAGAGAAAGCGTCGTACCTTTGCCGTCAGCGTCCACCGGCCACGGCGGCACGTCGTTATATGCGACCTTGTCGACCAGCGCGCCGTAAGAATTGTACAGATAGATATGTTCGCCGCCGCCGCTCAGACCGAACTCGAAATTTCCGTAAACGTGCTCGACATTTCCGAATGCCTCACGGAACAACGACGTATCCCTGCACACAACAAAAAACTCACCGGGTGCGATGACTGAACCCGCGGGGAATACATAAGTGAATATATTATCATCATCTTTGAATATCCACCCCGACATGTCAACTGGGAGATCGAAACGGTTATACAACTCGACCCAGTCCTCGGGATTGAATTGACCCGGAGAATTGTAGTTGATTTCGTTGATGACGATGATATCTTCGGCAAAAACATCGTTTTGCGCACCGGGCGTACCGGTAGCGATGGACTGTGACCAGTTCAGGGGCGAGGTATTATCGAGATAGGGATTGCGCAGCGACAATGTCGATCCACCGCCGTCGGGACTTTCCGGCCAGTCGCCGCCGACACCGTATTCGACCATATCGGCAAGGCTGCCGGACGAGTCGAACAACCGGACCTGATCTCCGGTACGGCTCAGGCCGAAATCGAAATCGCCTGCATAAGGCGATGCCGGTTTGACCTTGTCAAGAAACTCGGTTGAGTCTCTCAAAATCAGAAAATAACTATTGGCAGAAATGACCGAACCAGCGGGAAAAGCGTACATATTGCTATCATTACTGTCCTTAAACAACCAGCCGGAAATATCGATCTGACTGTCGGTGACATTATACAACTCGATCCAGTCGCCGGTATCCAATCTATCTGCAGCGTTGTAGTTGATTTCATTGATAACGACCGCGTCGGCGGCGGCAAACGATGCAGCCGGTAGTATGAATGCCGCGGCGAGGGAAATCATTTTTATAGCTGTTTTGGTTTGTATCATCTGAATGGTTTCCGGTCATACGTGACGGTCTGTATTGCGCACGGCGATGTAACGGATGGATATGTTCAATGTAGTCAATTATGCGCAACCATAAGAATGAAGACAATATAATGAGCATGCATTCTTTTTCCAATATCTATCGTAACATATTTCTTTTCGAAAGTGAATTATTAAGCGACATGTCTGTTGACAACGATACTGAGTCGTCATATATTTACCAATTGCAGGTCTTTATCCGGCAACTCATTAAATATTAAAATATTTAACAGAACGGTAGTATGCGGGCATACGAATCTTCACATCCATGGATAACGTTTTCAATTAATTTGTCGAAAGCGCCGGCGAAACTCTGGGTCATGCTTGGCGAATGTAAAGCGGTTTGCAATCAGATATCCGGTGCGCCGATACAGCCCTCCTATCAGGAGGAACTGCACCGGAAATACTACACCGAAAGCACGATGAACACTACTGCGTTTGAGGGCAATACGCTGACCGAGGAGGAGGTACGTGATATCCTGTTCGGAGATAAAACCGTACCGCCCTCGAAGAAGTATCTTGCGCAGGAAAACGAGAATGTCTTGCGGGGCTACGATCTGATACTTGAGCATATTGTTACATACGATCAAAGTAAACTGAATGTTGCGACCATCAACGAATTCAATCAGGTTGTGCTTGACAGGCTTGTTCTCGATACGGGAGTTATCCCGGGAAAAATACGAACCGAGGATATCGAAATACCCTCGCATCGGTTCAACGTCGCACCGGCAGAGGATTGTGAATATCTGCTTGATCAGCTCTGCACCTGGTTGAACTCAAAGACATTCGATGCTCCATTGGGTATGTCCATTGAGTACGGGATATTAAAATCGATTATTGCCAATCTTTATCTCGCATGGATTCATCCCTATGAGCGGGGGAACGCGCGGACGACCGATCTGGTTCAGTTCATGCTTTTAGTCAATGAGGGGCTGCCGCATATCGCCGCCCATCATTTCAGTAAACTGTATTATACGACCAAATTCGATTATTACCGCCACATCGAAAATGCGAGCGCGCCGGATGGTAAAATCGTACCGTTTATCATGTATTCGCTTCAGGGATTTCTGGACGGTCTCAACGAACAGCGTGAAGATATTCGTCAGCATCAGATCAACACCATGTGGCGGAATCATGTGAACGATGTATTCGGAGAGAAAAACAGCATTGCCGACATACGCCTCAAATATCTTGTTCTCGACCTGTCGGAACAAACGGCGCCGGTTCCGGTATCGGAGCTGTCAGGGATCAGTAACCGCCTTGCGAAATTATATTCCTCTAAAACCGCAAAAACGCTTTCGCGGGATATCACCGAACTTACCGCTAAAGGGTTGCTCAGAAAAACGTCTGAGGGTGTTACGGCTCAGAAAGAATCAGTACGCGCATTCCTGCCGAAAGATGGAAAAGATGATAGACAGATTTTACATAATTGACAGAATGTTTTATCATCTTATCAATCATGTAAATCCTGTCTATTTTAAAAGGACTGCAATAGTTTGCAGCCCCTTTCATGAATTATTCGTATGACTATCTCAGCCGTTCAACTCGTTAAGTAAATCGAGATAGTCGGCGAGAATACGGGTGACCAGGAATTTCTCGCGGACAATCTCTTTTCCTGCACGTCCCAGCTCTGCGGACAGTTTCGGTTTTTTCAGCAGCTCGATCACTTTAGCCGCGAAGCCGTCCGTGTCTTTCGGGTCCAACAGGAAGCCGTTGACTCCGTCCTCGATCTGAAGCGGTATGCCGCCGACACGCGAGGTGACCACCGGCGTTTCTTTCCAGAGCGCTTCGGTAACCGTGAGACCGAATCCCTCGCGGATTGATTTCTGGATGATAACTTTGGATTTCCGCTGAAGGGCATTGACCAGAATGTTGTTCTCGGCGGTGATGAGGATAATATCTCCGGTTTTAACCATGTCTTGCGCCTGTTTCTTTATCTGTTCGAAAATGACAAACCCCTCCGGATCGTCCGTTGCCATGTTTCCGCAGAGCACCAGGCGGCAGTCGAATTCCTCTTTGACCCGTTTGAAGACTTCCACAACCCCGACCGGGTCTTTCCATTTGTCAAACCGTGAAATCTGAGTAATGAGCGGTTTGTCGTTGGGAACGCCGTATTTTTTCAGATATTTATCGATAACCGAAACAGAGATTGGTTTGTTTTTCGAGGTAAGCGGATCGATGCCCGGTGTGATAATCTTATAATCCATCGGGAGATCGTCGCTCATATAGTCTTTTGAGGATACGATGACTTTATCATATTTGAGGATAAACTTTTTCAGATAATTCCAGAGATCCCTGTCAGGCGCCGAAATATCGATATGGCACCGCCATATCCAGGGCTGACGTTTATTATAGAACTGAATCAGCGGAAGCGGCTGCGGATCATGGATAATCATGAAATCATGCTTCTTGATGTGGGTGTAACTCGCGAAATTTTCATTTGTCTGCACATAGATATTCTTTTTCATATCTGAAAAATTAATCTTTTCGCCCTGCAGCGCGTTATGAAATTTCTTCGTAATGCCGTAATAATCGGGATGGCCGTGAATTGTACGCCATCCGCTTTCGAGCCCGACATCGTTCTGAAGCGGGACGAGCGATTGGAGTATCTCCGCGACACCGCCGCCGATATAGGTTGAATTGATGTTAACAATGGTTTTACCGTACAGCTTACGCATTTTGCTGTAAACCGAATAAAACATCTCATCGCCTATGATGTCACGATAATCTTCAAGTTTTACCATATACACCTCACTCAATCATTTTTTTAAGAAGCGATCGAAATTCTTTAATATAATTGACATTGTATTTTGCTTTAGAGGGTGCCAATCCGATTTTAATCGAATATGCCTGGTCGGGAAGTACTTTGAAAATATCCTCGTCTGTCCAATCATCACCGGCCGCCATAATAAAATCGAATTTATCGAGCGATATCCATTTGAGTGCAGCAAGACCTTTATTGACCCGTTCGTTTTTCACTTCAAGCACTTTATTACCCTCAAAAATCCCGAGCCCAAGGTCTTTTGTCACCTGTGAAAGCGCTTCTTTGGCTTTGATCATGCGGATATTCGCAAGTTCGGAATCCGATTTACGGTAATGCCATGCAAGGGAATAATCCTTTTCCTCGATAAACGATCCCGGCGTTCTATCCATAATATTTTCAAGAATCGGGAGAACCTCGTTTTTCCACAAATTAGCGAGAGGTTCGATCAGTTCCCATTTACCTGTTTTTTCTTTTATCCAGACGCCGTGCTCCGCGACAAGCCCGATAGGTATGTTTTTAAACCAGTCCTGAAGGGTATCTTTATCGCGTCCGCTGATGATTATAACTTCGTTTTTCGGATTTTGCACAAGTCCGTTCATGAGCGACAGAACCTCGGTGTCGGGGAATGCGTTTACCGGATCCGGGTCGAACGGTGTCAGTGTCCCGTCGTAATCAAGCAGAATGAGTCTTTTCAAGCTTTCCCCAAAATCGTCAATAATATGGTCCTGAATACTGGGTGTGAGTCTTCTATATTTAAGCTCACGGTCATATTCTTTGATGGCTGAGAGATTCTGTATAAAGTCGTCGGCCCATTTTTCAATGTTATATCGTTTCAAACGTTTTTTCATGACCGTATTGCGTTTTATACGCTCTTCATCGGGCATTTTCAAAGCTTTGCCGATAAGATCGGCAACTTTATCCATATTGTTCGGGTTGACGATGAGCGATTCGCTCAGTTCTTTTGCCGCGCCGGCCATTTCGCTGAGAACCAGAACACCCGTGCCGTCGTTTTTTGCGGCGATGTATTCCTTCGCGATCAGATTCATACCGTCCCGTATTGGTGTGACAAGGCAGATATCGGCAAGCCAATACAGCGCACAGAGAGCGTCGAATGACAGAGAATCGTATAGATACCATACCGGCATCCATCCGATTTTTCCGTGTTTTCCGTTAATAAAGCCGACCCGTTCGTCGAGGTCTTTCTTTAATTGCCTGTATTTGTCAACATTCGTCCGCGAGGGTACCGCGACAAGAATCATGAGAACTTTACCTTTATATTCGGGATATTTCCCGAGGAAAAGCTCATAGGAATTCAGACGTTCAATAATGCCTTTCGAATAATCAAGCCGGTCGACTGACAAAATGATTTTCAGATTTTCGACCTTTTCTTGAATCTTTTTGATTTCTTTTTTTACTTCGGGTTTTTCCGCTGCAGATGAATACTTTTTAAAATCGATACCCATGGGGAACGCGTCGATCTTTACGGTTCTATTATTAACAACAATATTGCCGAACGTATGCTCATATCCGAGCATCTGACGGATACTGCTTAAAAAATGACGCATGTAATCATAGGTATGAAATCCGATCAGATCAGCGCCGAGGATACCGCGCAGCAGTTCGCGGCGCTGCGGTAAAAGACGGAATACCTCGAACGACGGGAACGGAATGTGAAGGAAAAATCCGATGGTAAGGTCGGGATTTTTTTCCCGAAGCATTTCGGGAAGCAGCAATAAATGATAATCGTGAATCCAAACGATATCGCCGGGTTTTACCTCTTTCAATACTGCAGCGCAAAACTTTTCATTGGCCTGTATGTATGATTCCCAGAGCTTTTTATCATAGACCGCATGCTGATTAAAATAATGAAACAGCGGCCAGAGAGTATTGTTGGAAAATCCGGAATAGTAATTGTCGATCTCTTTTTGGGACAGAAACACGGGACAATAATTGCTTTCGACCATCTTTTTTTTCAGCGTTTTTGTTTCGTTCGGCTTCAATTTTTCCACAGCAATGCCGGGCCAGCCGATCCATTTGAGCGAATAAAGATTCTGCAGGGAGCTTACACCGGTAGCCAAACCGCCCGAACTTGGTGTGAATCCGAACGATTTCCCCCGCTTTTTTACGCTCAGGGGGAGTCTGTTTGATACGATAAGCAGTCTGTTCATAGTTATTCAGTAGCTTGAGAGATGTGTGGAATTACCAACAAAGTTGAAAGCGCAATAGTAAAAGAATCGTCGCAGAATTGAAGAAAAATAGTAATACTATTCAATCTTCAAAAATCCTAATCATTGTGAACGCGCAACGACATTCTTTTATCATTTCGCTAACAGATGTACCGATTAAGTCTATCTAACTATTATAATATACGCTATAAAAACCGTAAAAAAAGGAATTTTTGAAAAAATCATGGATTCGGCAGGCAAATTATACTATTCAAGAAGCTGGTACAAACAATTTTGTTCTATCGAGATGATAAAAAAGGATCGCTTGAAAATGCAAACGCTGCACAGAAGCTGTTTGAGACAGTTGAATCGGAATATTATAATTGACTTGAAGTATTATCTCATGTATCTTTACATAATACATTTTTAAGGTGTTA
The DNA here is from genome assembly GCA_964497605.1 of uncultured bacterium. Classification (GTDB taxonomy): domain Bacteria; phylum Latescibacterota; class Latescibacteria; order Latescibacterales; family Latescibacteraceae; genus Latescibacter. The sequence goes on along the minus strand of CAZCDQ010000057.1, from coordinate 2,086 downwards.
TTTGTGTATTATAACCGGGAGGAAAGATTGTGAATTATTCCGCATCAAAAATATACATCATTACTGTGATAGTGTTGTGCATATCGGGATTTGCGCATGCACAGTCGGCGCAGGATTTGTTGAAATCTCAGATGATGCAGCAACAAACCTCGGGCATTTCCCAGCCGGATGTCGACGTGCCCAGCACAACCGGTGAAAGCGGTTTGCTGCGGCCGTCCGATATGCTCCCCGAGGGAGTCGAACTTTATTATCCGGAACAATCCCAGATTTTGCTGGACAAAACACTCGATCCCGACGAATACATTGTCGACGCGGGAGATTTGCTCGGAATATATTTCTGGGGTGAGATCGAGCGGGAATATCCATTCCGCGTCTTGCCGGAGGGATTTATCGTGATCCCGACAGTCGGTTCTGTCGATGTTGCCGGCAGCACGTTTACAGAGGTCCGCAGAATCATAAAAGAGGCAATCAGTAAAAACTACACCGACCTTGACGTGTCGGTCTTTTTGACAGAGCCACGCCGTTTCAGACTCATGGTTTCCGGTATGGTGTATGTTCCCGGCATGCATGAATCGAACGCATTCGAACGAGTATCCGATATAATGGACCGTGCCGGTATCATCGTTCCCGGATCCGAAGATATTAATGAGAACAATATGCAGGAAATTCACATTTCAACCCTTCCCGGGACTGAAGTCGCAGTATCCTCTACTCCGGGCGAAGCCGAGCAAGAGCCATCTTCGACCGCCGCGCCGAACCGCGCCGGCATCGTCGGGCGAACACAGCCTGGATATCTGGGGCGCCGCGACAGGACGATGATGAATTCAGCAACCGAACCGATTCAGACATTCACGCTCGGTCAAAAGCGAGGATCGAGCAGTCGGTCGATCATCATTGAGCGCGACGGCAAGACTCTACATGCCGATATGCTTCGGTTTATCAAGCTCGGCGACCTGGATGCAAATCCCTATGTGAATTCCGGTGATCAAATCAAAGTACCGCAATACCGGGGCGATATTACCGTGTATGGCCAGGTGCATGATCAGGGGATCTACGAGTATAAAGAGGGCGACAGGATATGCGACCTGATCGGATTCGGCGGAGGTCTCACATCAGTTGCGGATACGTCGAATGCTGAACTTATCCGTTTTGAGCCGGACGGTTATAGTTTTGACAGAATCACGATTGATCTGTACGAAGCGATGTATGATAATCCCGATGCGCCGCTGTACCGACTCCGGGAATCAGACCAGCTCAATGTAAAACGGAAATACGAATATAAAGTGCTTTACAGTGTCACAATTGACGGGGAAGTGAAAAATCCCGGTCAATATACCATTAAAAAGAACGAGTCGACACTGACCGAGCTCATTGATCTGGCTGGCGGTTTTACCGGTAAAGAAAATCTCGATCAGGCAAGACTAATCCGGCAGTCGAGTTTTGCGGCACGGGATATGGAATACGAACGGCTGAAAAATCTGGAAGTCGGGGAGCGGACGCCGGAGGAAAATGACTATGTACGAAGTTATCAGCGGACTTTAGAAGGTTCGGTCAATATCGATTTTGTAAGATTGTTTCGTGATAACGATTTATCGAATGACGTTGTCCTTCAGAACGGCGATGCGGTTTATATACCGACAATAAATGAATATGTAAATGTAATCGGTGCGGTGAAAGAGCCCGGATATTTTAAGGCTCAGAAGGGCTCCGATATGGAATACTATATCGAAAAAGCCGGTGGGTATAACTGGGATGCGAATAAACGTGAACGATCGCTGATCAAAGCGAAAACAGCCCAGCGGTATAAAACGAGATATTTCGAGGTCGAGATCGAGGGCGGCGATACTATTCATATACCGTCACGGGTGCCGCGGACTTTCTGGCAGTATTTCAGAGAATATACCGGCTATGCGACCTCAGTCGCGACAATCGTGCTTATTGCGGCGCAATTTTCCAAATAATAATAACAGGCTGCGGGACAGCAGTATTTGAATCGGGAGTAACGATGGAGAATAAGGAAATTAACATACTGGACTATTTTATAATTTTGTACAATTCCAGAAAATATATCATCATCAATCTGCTA
>CAZCDQ010000056.1:0-20654 GCA_964497605.1 uncultured bacterium | reverse complement strand
TTGATTTAAGCACGATTTGATACCCCGGACTTCAGTCCGGGGTAGTTCATTTTTTCCTTAAATTTCTCTTTTAGATTGATTTTTGTTAAAATGCCAAATCCTTCTTTTTTCAGTTCTTCAGTAATTTTTTTAATTGTGTCCTCAAAAGATATATCGACTTCTTTGATAAAACCGTAATTTGTCATTTTATTCCACCCCTTTTTAAAACAGATCATTATATTTTGAGTAATTTTGCATTTACTGCTACAATCACAGTACTTATAGACATGAGCACAGCGCCGACTGCAGGACTGAGAATAATACCCCAGTGATACAATACTCCCGCAGCAAGAGGTATGGCGACAATGTTATATCCAGTTGCCCAAATCAGGTTTTGAATAAGTTTTCGATATGTCGATCGGGCCAGACCAATAATCGTTACCGCGTCAAGCGGATTGCTCTTAACCAGTACGATATCTGCAGTTTCAACTGCAACATCAGTACCGGCACCGATTGCAATGCCAACATCGGCCTGCGCAAGTGCCGGAGCATCATTCACACCGTCACCCGTCATTGCAGTGATGAGACCGCGCGCTTGTACTTCTTTCACTTTCTCGGTTTTTTCCTCCGGTAATACCTCGGCAAAATAATCGTCAAGATCAAGCTCACCGGCAACCCATTGGGCAACTTTTTTATTATCTCCGGTAAGCATCATGCATTGGATCCCGCTTTTTTTCAGCCGTTTGATAGCTTCTTTCGATTCGGGACGGATAATATCGGCAAGCGCAATCGCCCCTGCCGGTTTATCATCAAACAAAACATAAACGACGGTTTTACCCTGTTTCGATAATTTTTCGATACGTTCGTCGTTTACGTCAATATTGTTTTCATGTGCATATCCCGGACTTACCGTTTTCACATCTTTCCCATTTACATGTCCCATCGCACCTTTCCCGGGAATGGAATCGAAATCTTCAACGAAATATTTGTTCTCAGATGAATCGACAATTCCACGCGCGATAGGATGTTCCGAATTGGCTTCCACCGACGCGGCATATTCTAATATTTCATTTTCGTCATAGGAGTCGTCGAAGACAAGAACATCCGATACACCGAATTCACCTTTGGTAAGTGTGCCTGTCTTATCGAAAATAATCGCCTGAATGTTTCGCGCTCTTTCAAATGCGGCTCGATTTCTGATAAGAAGGCCTTTCCGTGCTGAAAGCGCAGTCGACACGGCAACCACTAACGGGGCTGCCAAGCCCAATGCATGGGGACAGGTAATCACCATAACGGTTACCGCGCGTTCAAGTGAAAACGCAAATTCTTTACCATATAGAAGCAGCCAGACAAGAAGTGTCGCAGCGCCGCTGGTCAATGAAATCACTGTCAGCCACATCGCAGCACGATTCACAATATCCTGAGTTTTCGACTTGCTTTGCTGGGCCTGTTTTACAAGCTCGATAACCTGTGAAAGATATGACTCATCGCCTGTTTTGGATACTTCCACCGTAAGCGAGCCTTCACCATTTATCGATCCTCCGATGACCTCATCCCCGGCCGTTTTTTCAACCGGTTTGGATTCACCGCTGATCATCGCTTCATTCACCGCTGATCTGCCATCCACAACATGACCGTCAACAGGAATATTTTCGCCGGGTTTCACCATGACTTTGTCACTATTCGATAATTCCTCAATCGGGACATCGACCGTCTCCCCGTTATCCTCTATTTTATGGGCATCGGAGGGCAAAAGCTGCGCGAGCTCATGGAGTGCGCGCGAGGCTCCCATAACCGATTTCATCTCTATCCAATGTCCGAGCAGCATGATATCGATAAGTGTCGCAAGCTCCCAGAAAAACATTCGTCCCGAGAGACCGAATACAATCGCAGCGCTATAGATATATGCGGTTGAAATTGCAACGGCTATAAGCGTCATCATTCCCGGCTGTTTTTTCTGAAGCTCGTCATATATCCCTTTAAAGAATGGATATCCGCCGTATACAAACACAGCCGTGGATAATAAAAAGATTACATAAATATCGCCGGAAAATGAAAGAAACCCCTCGATATTGAGAAATCCCTGTATCATCGGAGAAATCGCCAATATCGGCACAGTCAGTACGAGTGATATCCAAAACCGCTTTTTGAAATCTTCGGCCATATGAGCATGATGACCGCCATGTCCCTCATAACCGCCGTAGCCGTCTGAATGTGTATGTTTTTCAGCGGCATGCTTTTCATCGGGCCGGTTTTTATGGTTATGATGGTTGCTACCGCTCGAACCGGCGTTTTCTTCGTGGTCATGGTGAGTTTCATCTGTTTCATTGCGTAAATGTTTCTTATGAACCGAATGTGAATGTTCTTTGTTTTTTTCCATTAGATTCAATCCCCAAATATTATTAAAATCTACGATATCATGTTCTCATTTTCAGCACATTCATTCTAACCGCCATATCGGCGTTTGCGCCCTCACCTGATGGGATTATGATTCTTTTGCGGTAAAGAGTATTCACTATCCATTTAAGTTGAACGCACCCGAGCTAGGCTGTACCTGTGTATTCAGTTTGATCACCTTCACACGATCATGAAAAAGTAATAGAAATAAATAAACCGTATAAAATTACTAAAAAAGATTTTTTCATATGGACTCAAAAATTTGAGAACAATATCAGATTTTTTTATCAAAATTCATATTGTGAAGATTCTTCAAGCGCTTTGACATATTGCAATCGTTTCAATATAACATCAGGGGCATCAGCGTTATTTAAAACATACGACCGAATATGCGCGATAGAAGTGAACGATTCACGATCGAGCCAGGAATTGACTTCATCCCGCAGCTCAGTTAGATATTCTGGCCCATTTTTGTAAAGAATGGAACACAATTGTACAACACGTGCGCCAACCATAAGCGTTTTTATAATGCTGTTGCTATTATGAATTCCTGTCGAAACGGCAATATCGCAATTTAGTTTTGGCGAAAGAAATCCAGTCCACCGTAAAGGATTTTGTAAATCTTCCGGACAGCTGAATGCCATAGAAGGAACAAGTGTTTTATCTTTTATATTTACATCTATTGAATAGTATCTGTTAAATAAAACAAGGGCTTTTGCCCCGGCACTGACAATATTATCAGCGAGATTCCATAACGATGTGAAATAGAAACCAAGTTTAACAGCGACAGGAATAGAAATTATACGGGTAACTTCTTGTACGATGTCTATGTAACGATGCTCAATATCGGAGGCTTGTTCATCGGCTGTTTTCGGGAAATGCGAAATATTGAGTTCAATTCCATCGGCGCCAGCCGACTCCATATCTTTTGCATAAGATGTCCACCATTTTGGTGAAATACAGTTTACGCTGGCGATGACCGGAATGTTGACTTTATTTCGAACATTTTCGATAAATTCAAGATATGGTTTGGGCCCCAGTCTCATTCCAAGTTCACCGGTCACATAATCATATGCCTCGGGATGCTCGAATTTCATGAGATCACGTTCAAGTTTTTCCGATTGGGCAATAATCAATTCCTCAAACATTGATTTAAGCACAACCGCACCGGCTCCAGCATCCTCACAATGCTGCACATTTTCTACACTGTTTGTTAATCCGCTGCTCGCGAAAACAAGCGGATTTTCAAGTTGAATTCCCATATATTCTGTTGACAGATCAGCCATATTTAACTCCGAAAGAAAAAGGTTTTATCACAGGAAAAATCATCATACTCATTGAACTATCTATAGATCAAACGCTCCAAAATATTCTGATAAGATTGGTATTGCGACGATACGAAGTCATTTAAACAGCTCCTTTCATCCCTTATCTCATCATTCCCCGCCCCATGCGGCCGCGCTGAGCAGGCGGATTTGTATTCATCATGGTATCTTCATCCATATGCAATAAATCTTTTGTCTGTTCACGTTGTGTTTGTGTAAGAATGTTACGTGCATTCAAATTTGCGCGTATCGATTGTATCTGGATTCCTGCCTGAAGATCATGAATCTCTCTCACTTTATTTTCAACATTTCCTATATTAATATTTTCCGTATCCAATAAATCCTGTAATTCCAGATACGCGACCTGGAGGCTGCTTCGTTCATCGGATGTTTCTTTTAATGCATTCATCCGAACCTCTTTTAATCGGGATATCTGATTGTCACTCAGCTCAAGTTCTTCGGCATAGTTCAAATACAAGGTCGGATTTCCAAGATTATTCATATTCATCATGCCTTGTCCCATCATACCCTGCATATGCCGCATCGGCATCTGTTGGTTTTGATAATTCTGAGCCCACGCAAGATTAAGCATTCCTAAGCCAAGAAATACGAGTACAAATATTTTTAGTGTTTTCATTGTATTTTACTCCTTGAGTGTAAATGTGACAGCAAGATTCTTTCGTACATAGTGTATCCTTAAATTGATGCTATAATATATCTTTTTTCATTGCCTCAAACTCATCCTTCGACATATCTCCTCGGGCATATCGTTTTTTTAATGTGTCAAGTGGAGAATCAGTTTGATTTGCCGAAGCCGCTTTCTTGAGGATATAAACGAGTAGGACAATGAATAATATTAAAAGCAGCCACATATAAATTCCGCCGCCCCAACCGGTCATATGCCAGCCTGTCATATGATCCCCATAGGATTGAGCGTATAGCGAAAAAGGCAGGAATACTGCCACAATAAACAAAATGAAAATAAACGTCAGGTATCTACACATAGCATCCCCCTTTTGAAATGGCGTTAACTATCCATTATTCAACATGATGCATAACCTTCTGATGCTTAAGATTCTCCAACATATTATCTGTATCGGAACAACACGCAGGCAGCGGCGCACTGATATTATCACGTTCGTTTTTCTCTGAAAAGTGGAGAAAATAGTCTTTCATGCGATTCATAAAACTATTCTGTACCGGATATCCGATATGTTCTAATAGCCTTTCGATATCCTTGAGCTGAACGTGCAACAAATCGTAGGTAACCTCAATTCTGTTTTTATTTGAATCGATGCGAACGGTTTGTATTCCATCCACATTTTTCAATGCTTCTTTTATTTTTCGTCCGCACCCCATGCATTTCATATTTTTAATATTGATAAACCTATGTTTCATTGTTGAATCCATCATTCACCTTCATGTTATACGTTAACCTCCTATTATATTACACGGATAAAAATTAAATATGTTCAATAATTTATAGAAACTTACAAGAATTATAGATATGCATATAGTCAATATAATGATACTTATGTCATTAAACATTAGTTATACTATAGGAATAGTATTATATTTCCCGAAAGAGGTTTGCCATGAAGCTTACTAACGCATACAATGAACGTTCCCCGACCACAAGGGGTTAGGGTGTCACGTTGCCTCGCCTGTACTCGGCAAACAAAGGTAAAGATTCGTAGTAGTTACATCCCACGACGCAAGCGTTGGGGAAATTATAAAGCTCTGCCGGTACTTATACAGGTGATATTATGATATTCTAAAATGCTTGCCCCATACTAAAGTAAAACTTTCCGGGAGACTCATTTTTATTCTTGTCAAATTTATATCCATAATCGATTCGAATAACCCCGACATTTGTGTTAAAACGAATACCTAACCCCGCTGTAGTACGGATATTGGAAATGTTAATATTTTCAATGTTTCTCCATACATTTCCCGCATCATAAAAAGCAACCATATCGAATAATTTATAAATTTTCCGTCGAATTTCTAAAACATTCCACACAAGTTTATACTTTCCTCCGACTGGATTACCTTTGTCATCGAGGGGACCAACCTTATTGTATTCGAATCCTCGTATACTTTGCCCTCCACCGGAATAGAACCGCTCCTGAATTGGAATATCGAGAAGACTATGATTTGTTTTTATATTGCCTATTTCAAGCGATGTCGCAATTGTTGTATACCGATGTACCGGATAAAAGTATTTCAATCTTCCAATAGTACGTACAAATCTATATGATTTATCAAAAATATTTCCACCAAATTCGCTTGTTAATTCAGCATATATTCCTTTCGTTGCATTAAAAAGATTGTTTCTATTATCGTGGCGGATTGAAAATTCCATACTGCTAATATTGTTCCTGGTCTGGCCGGGAATTGTCGACAGGTTTATGTTTTTTGCTTTTGAAAAATCCTGACGATATTGCATTATTACGAGCGTGTTTTCTCCCATGTTCCGTCCGAGACTCATAAGCCCAAACACTTTGATGAGATCGTAACTTGGCTCATCATAAAAATGCCAGCCAGTATTAAAATCCATCTGCCATTTGCTTCCGAAAACACGCGGCGATGTGAACGATCCTGAAAGTTTTCTTCTTATAACGCTGATTCTTCCCGATGCGCCAAGTTTTCTGCCTGATCCAAGAAGATTGATCGTATATGCCTCAATCTTTCCTCTGACTTTTTCCTGGGTATCGTAACCGGCAGAAACACTCGTTCTGATTCTATCTTTTTCTTCCAGCTCAATGATAATATTCTTTGTGCTGTCACTTTCAGATTCTGCAGCATGAACATACACACTTCTAAATAAACCGGTTTCATAGATATGGCGTTGTGATTCGAGTAATTTCGAATGGTTTATGGTATCTCCGGGCTCAAAACCAATTTCCCGGTCGATAACATGTTTTCGTGTTTTTTCAAGACCCTGAATTTGAATTGAATTAATAGTAAACCGCCTGCGTTCATCGATAGTAATTTCAATATTTGCTTGATGTGCAGTATTATCTATACTTTCCTCGATCTCAACACTTGTTTCGATAAATCCCTTTGTTCTATAAAAGGAAATAATCGATACACGTGTTTCATCCAGTTCATTGCGACGGAATATATGGCCTGATTTGACCGGTATTTGATTTTCAAGCTCTTTTTCGGATACAATCTCATTGCCTTGTATTATGATCCGGTTTATTTTGGTAGGAGAGCCTTCATTAATATTAATCGTGATGTTTACCCTTGTCGAATCCTCATTAGCAAACATTACATCCGAATTGACTCTTGCATCGAGATAGCCCTGATCATGATAAAATATTTCTATTGCCGTGATGTCCTCATCGAATGTTTGGGAATTGAAATAAAATGTATTGAATAACGACGACTCTTCAGTGAGCATAATTCGACTGATACGTTTCGCGTCAAATGCTTTTGTGCCTCGGATTGATATCGTATCCACTTTCATTCTTTTTTCTTGCTGCGCATACACGATTTCGCATAGCAACATACAGAGACACAATAATAGAATTGATATAAGTCTAAATGATTTCATTATTCAAACGTCAAAGAGTATTCCAGGTCGAGACCGCTTTGACCTGTCTGATTTGTGTAACCTTCTACCGAAAATAACCGTGAAATATCATAACGAAGCCGGATTCCGCGATTGTTCGATTCACCGACATTTGGCGTGTAGTCTGTCTTGAGCTGTTTTTCAATAATCTGTTCGGGTTTCAATTCAGTGTTCTGACTATTATTTTGACTTCCGAAAAGATTTCCTCTGACTGAAAACCCTTTGATACCCAACAAACTCGATGCTTTCCGTGATAAATAATTTGATGCCATTCTGCCTGAAAGCTCAGATACTCTTTCCATCATTATAGCCCCGGCCGAGGCATCAGTGCCGCTCAATTGTGCACCGGAAAGCTGCTCGGCGGTTGAGCCGAATGTAAGCAATGCCATGATGTCCGGTTTTGAAAGAGGCGGTGAGGAATTCATAACGATAGCAGCGTTGTCAAGTTCCCCGTTCACATTGAGTGTTATTGCATAGGTCTCACCGGCAAATGTTTGAATTTCCTGTATATTGGTAACCGCCTGAAAATCGACAATTGGATTTATTTGATCAGGATTAATAAAATCAAAAACGCCATTGGCAATTTCGAACTGTCTATCCAGGTATAGTATATAACCATCTTGAGTTGAAATCCTTCCATTTAAATTCGGTTTTTCAAGTGTGCCAATAAGTTCAATCTCAGAATTAAACGTTACATAGGCGACATTATTATTTATCAGCAACGGATTTGTATTGCTTACTCTGATATTTAAGTTTGTATCGGCCATAATCGGTAAAGGTTTCTTTTGTTTCGTATTCCCGGATGAGCTTTTATCCCTCAGAAATTCCTGTGGACGCAGGTTATAGTTTATTTCTCCTTCGTCAAAAACAACCGTTCCTGCAAGATTCAATCTTGCGTTATCCGTTTTTCTGTATGTAATATCACCGCTATTCATTATAAAAGAATACTTATCCGGTTGATCAATTTTCATTTCTTTTATTGCTGCACTTATATCTATATCTTCAAATGTTGCATTAGTATAAACAAAAAAGCCATCTGCTTTAATATTCCCGTCATTCGATTTAAAACGCAGCGAATCAATCGTAACCTTTCTATTTGCAATGTTTAAGTCGATTGTACCGTTGGTAACCGGACGGTTGAAATACGCGGTTTTGAACGAAACATCACGCATAGATACGGTACCGCCGACAACAGGTGATGCAATTTCACCATTAATATTTATTTTTGAATTCACATTACCGTCAAGGCCAATTAAAAATGTCAGGAACGGCTGTACTGACGATAAATTAAAATTATTTGTTTCGAGTACCAAATCAAGTGAATCGGGTGAAATGCTCCCTGTCATATGTGCCGATTTCCCATCCCCGATATAGCCGTTCACATCTACAATCGCTTCCAACATTCGGTTTATGCTCATCTCGCCATCGACTCTTATCGGTACATCTCTCGTTTTTGCACCGGCAGAATCGATGATTAGTTTGTTTTCTTTCAATATCATATCGATGTTGATGTTCTGAAATGAGTTGATGTCCGAATCATCGCCATATGCTCCGTCAGCAATATGAACCGAACCATTAAAAATAGGCTCATCAAGTCTTCCCATCCACGATACATCAATACTGCCGTTACCTGTCAGAATTTTCCGTTGAGGCAAAAATGCCTTTAAAGCAGTCATATCTATGGAACGGACTGAAACGTTTCCTTCTATCCGATTTTTACCGGAAAAACGTGAGTTGCCTGTATTGAGTGATATTCCTGCCTGTCCGCTCAACTCTCCCTTATTTGAAATTATTTTCATCGACTGCATCCAAAGGGAATCGGGTTTTACATAAATTGCTGCAGTGAGCGTATCGATCAATACATCGTTATAAGATGCTTTGTCGACAGAGATATTCAGTTTCCCCTCAGGCTTTTCAAAATCGCCGTTAAAATCTATCGTGAAGCCCATGATACCTTTATCAGGTGATATCTCGGTAAACATGCCGGCAATTGCATGTATATCTAAAGAGTCTCCTTCGATTAAAAAAGCCGGTGATAATGAATCCGATCGGTCAATGCGGGCGGCAAGGCTTCCGCCTTTTTGCCACATGCGGTTGTCCGCTGCACTTGAAACATCTTTTATTGTCGTATCGACAATTACCGATTCTAAATCAAGCTGGATATGGCCTCTTGCTAAAGTGAAGTCATATTCTCCCTCGCCGTTGACACGAAGTGAATCACTGTTGAGCGATATTGAATTAAAAATCATATCTTCGCCGGTAAAAGCGACCTTAAATAATCCGTCATTGAAAATAAGCTGTTTATATGCAGGTTTTTCAAGAGTAACCGTAACATCGCCGCTGAAATCGTTTTGCCCCGAAACATGTGCATCATAAGTCGCTGTGCCGCTGAAACCATCTATTGCAAACGTTTTCAGCAATGATTCGGCGGGGATGTCCGCTGCACGTAATCGAGCGTTATGAAATGTGAATCCACTTTGATCGTAGCTGAATTCACTTGATAATGTATCGATTGGGAAATCATTATAAGCTAAATTTGTCGCATCCACCTCGAACGACAAAGCAGGATTTCTAAACGGTCCCTCTATTTGGCATCGAATATGTCCCTTGCCGACAAAGTCTCTTTTAAGAAGCAAGGAAAGTGTGTTGAACGATGAAAAATCACCTTTTGCATCAACGTCGAATCCTTCCGGCGTTATCGAGCCATCCGCAGTCAGTGTATTGTTGTTGAAATGTGCGGTACTCTGTATATGTTTGTTTTTATATATTATATCCCAATCGACATCGGGTAGATTTTCGTTCCGGTATTTCATTTCAGTACCATGTAATTTTGCTTGAATCGATGTATTGTTGAATTCGGTAAGATTTCCCGAAAGTTGAACATCGCCTGAAATCTTACCATCGAGTTCAATATGTTTATTAACTATAGAATTGAGAATCGGCCCAAAATAAATCCCTTTCGATTCGAGCGTTAATTTAAATCCATATTTTTCGTTTATATCGATCTGACCTGAGCCCTCTACCGAGCCATCCGAAAACACAACAACAAAGCTATCCAGGATTACTTCATCCTGTGCGTATTTAAAAGGTATGTCAGCATTGGAAATGGAAATCTCGGAAAAATTGAGATTTTTGGAAGAGAATACACCCGAATATTCAATGCCGGCTTGATTAGACAATAACGTAAGCGAAATAGAAAGATCGCCATTCGTTTTTGCAAGTTTTTCTGGTAATAATTCCTCTGCAACCTGACGTAATCCATCCATATCAGTTTCGATTATGAACGTACCAGTCCCCGTATTTAATAGATCAGATAGGTTAGCTGCTGCACTACCGGTCAGATTGAATCCACCATTTTCGGTCAAGATTTGGGTAATGGTGAGGGTATCGTTTTGCAATTCTCCCTCGATGTCAATAGTCCCGATATCGAGATGTTTTTCTTTGTAATTTGAAATTAATGAGTCAGCATGAAAAGATAAGTCATAGTTTCCGGCTTCGGTTGTATTAATATTAACATCGACTCCATTCATTATTCCTTCAAAAGGTACCGTTTTATTGGAATATCGCACCGTAAGATCGCTCATTTCTACCGATCCGATTTGTATTGTCAATGCAGAGAAACCGTCCCTATCCCCGGCATTATTTTCACCGATTGTTGGTATATTGTTTTGACCGGCACTATCATGCACGACCTCAACTCTGAATTCTGAGAGAACGATATCATCAATTGCCACCTGCGCTCGAAGCAAACGGTAAAGCTGATAATTTACATGCGCGTACCGGCCCGACAATAAAATTGTATCGGGAGATTTTGATTCATGGAAAACTTTTATATCATTAATGACAATTCTGCTGAAAAAATTTGTTTCCAACGATCCGATAATAACCGTTTGATTTAATATATCAGATAGTTTTTGTTCAAGCTGAACTTTGACAAACCGTTCGCCAACAGGAGACGATATCCATATTATGAGGCCGAATATAACAGAGATAAGAATGAGGAAAAACAATGCAGTAATACGTTTAAATTTTGTGAGTTTTATGTTCATCTATTTATCTCTATTCACCGCCATCCGTTTACAAATTAATTAATTTTATTCCGTCCAATAAATTATCGTGCTTTCTCTTGCATGTATTCCGACCACCCCGCACGTCCGGCCGGTTCGTGTTTCGAGCCGTACATACCGGCATATGATTTTGTAAATTCAGTCCCCCAAAATACGATCATCGCCGAATAATATACCCAGATGAGAAATATGACAAGTGAGCCGGCTGCCCCGTAATAAATACCAATTTCTTTGTAAGAGATAGCCTGGCCGATGACCGCTTCGCCGACATTAAACAGAAACGCAGTCATAGCCGCGCCAACCAATACATCTCGCCATCGAATGCGAATATCTGGCACATATTTCATAAGCAATGAAAATACGAAAGTATACATAAATAACGAGACAGCGTAATTCACGTATTTCCAGCCCATCATTTTTTCGCTGAAAATAAACCTCAGGGCCGCGCTCAAGGTTATCGAAAAAAGCATGAGGATTCCAATCACGAGCACAATAATAAAGGAGATAACTCTTTTTCTGATAAAATTCTTTATCTTTGCGCCTTGGACAACTTTCACATTCCAAATTTTATTCATGGATTTCTGGAGGTTTGCAAATACTGTCGTTGCCGCAAACAAAATGACAACGATCCCTGAAAAGGCAGATATTGTGCCGGCAAACTGGTTTTGTCTGGCATTTTGAATTACAATATTAATAATTTCTCCTGATTGTCCGCCTACGACACTTTCAATTTGGCGAATGACGATTTTTTGAGTTTCCGGGCCGATAAATCCGGCGAAAGAAAGAAGTAATATTATGAGAGGCGACAATGATAGTATTGTATAAAAAGCCAACGACGCGCTGAGTGTAAATGCATCATCCTCAAGAAATGATGTAAACGTAATTTTTATAAGACTGAGAATTTTCATAGGATTAAAGCGAACGGCCTTTTAAGAAAAAGTATGTAAACATATTAATTATTTGCGTCTCTGCTTCAAATCAACACAGAGGACAAATTGAACATCACGATTGACTCGAACATTATTCAATGTCAGCCGTTTTTTCCAATGTATACTCTGTATGAAATGAATTGAATAAATTAATATACTGTTCCAGAAGACGTGTGAGAAGAAATTTTTCTTTTACCGTATTTCGCGCGTTATCTCCCATTTCTTTTCTCAATTCTTCATCCTTGATTACCTGAACAATTCTTTCTGCTGCTTCTTCAATTGACGAAACCAGGAAGCCATTCACACCATTTTCAATCTGATAACGAATACCGCCGACATTTCCACCGATTACCGGCGTTCCCTTCCACATCGCCTCAGTAACCGTCAAGCCGAAACCTTCACGAATGGATTTCTGCAATACAACAGCGGCAAAGCTTTGTAGAGCATTAACAAGTGCGGTGTCCTGCTTACTTAGAATAATAATTCTCTCATCTCTATAATTCAACAAAGAATGATACACATTTTCTCCCTCAGGATCATCGAGTGCGACTTCTCCGAGAAGTACAAGTGTTGCGTCAATCTCTTTTTGGGCAAGTTTGAACGCTTTTATAACACCCTCGGGATCTTTCCATTTATCAAAACGAGATATCTGGACGACTAACGGATAATCTGTCGGAATATTGTAATGATTCAATCTATCCATAATTTCGCTGTCGTCCAATTTCTTGTTTTTTATTTTAAAAGGATCGATGGCGGGCATAAAGAACAACTGCGGAATATCAATGGCTTGTTTGTATTCTTCGATACTCACGATCATAGCATTCATTTTTTCAATATACGGTTTAAAAAATTGCATCAATTCATTATGTGGATTTGATAAATCCACATGACATCGCCATATCCACGGCCCTTTTTTCTTGTAATGTTCAACCATCGGTAGCGGCTGCGGGTCATGAATAATGACAATGTCGTGATCCAGATGGTTGCGCACCGAATTTTCATGTATGGCTGATCTGTATATATCTATTTTTCTTTCAGATAAGTTAATCTGGCCTCCCTGGAGGGCATTGTGCATTTTTTTTGTAATACTGAAAAAATCAGGTGATCCTTGAATTATTCTCCATCCTGTTTTAATGCCGACACTATTCATGAGAAGCGTTAACGACGATAGTAATTCAGCAACACCACCGCCGTAATATGTCGAATTAATATTTGCCACATGAATATCCTGCAACGATCGCGCTTTCTCACGTATCCGCTCAATAGTATCTGTACCTACGAATTGTTCATAATCTTCCAATTGTATAATTTTTTTGCTATGTTCCACAGAACCTCCGGGATATTATCGGGAGTATATAAGCTGTTTCTATTTATTACCTAAAATACGGTCGATATCCTTATTTTCAAGCGTTTCCTGTTCTAATAAACCGTCCGCAATACTGTCTAACTTATTACGGTTATCGCTCAGCAGATCAATTGCTTTCTCCTCCATTTCAGTTACAATGCGTTGCACCTCTTCGTCGATAATTTGCGCGGTATGTTCACTAAAATCCTTTTGTTGTGCCATCTCACGTCCTAAAAAGAGATGTTCCTCACCATGACGAAAAGTAACTGGGCCGAGTTTTTCGCTCATTCCCCATTGGCATACCATCCGGCGCCCGATTTTCGTAACCTGTTTGAGATCGCTTGCCGCTCCGTTTGTCAGTTCTTTAAATACAAGTTTTTCGGAAGCCCTGCCGCCGAGGGTAATGGCAATACGATTCATCAAATATGTCCGATTCAGATTTTTCTTTTCATTTAAGGGTATCTGCTCGGTTGCTCCCAATGAATGTCCACGGGGTATAATCGTTACTTTCTGTAACGGATCTGTTTCAGGTAATAATTTTGCCACAAGTGCATGACCTGCCTCATGATAGGCGACTCGTTTTTTCTCCATATTATCAAGAATCATATCATCACGTTTCGCCCCGAGCAGTATTTTATCTCTCGCCATATCGAAGTGTTTATTAGACAAGTGCTTCTTATCATTTCTGCCAGCCAGAAGCGCAGCTTCGTTTACAAGATTTTTAAGCTCTGCACCGGAAAGCCCGACGGTTCGTGCCGCGAGATTGTCCAGGTCTACTGAGTCCTCCAACGGAACGTCTCGTGCATGAATTTTTATTATTTCCAACCGTGCCTTTTTTTGCGGTAATTCGATGGTAATCTGTCGATCAAACCGCCCCGGCCTTATCAATGCAGAATCGAGCACATCCGGACGGTTTGTTGCCGCGATAACAACTACAGATTCATGGGATTCGAAACCATCCATTTCTGAAAGTATCTGATTCAGCGTTTGTTCACGTTCATCGTGACCACCGCCGATACCGGTTCCCCGGGCTCGGCCGACAGAATCGATTTCGTCAATAAAGATTATGGCAGGTGCCTCTTTTTTTGCTTTATTAAACATATCTCTTACACGCGATGCACCGACGCCGACAAACATTTCGATGAACTCCGATCCGCTGATGCTATAAAACGTCACTCCGGCTTCACCGGCAGTTGCCCGGGCCAACAGTGTTTTTCCGCATCCAGGTGGTCCAATTATCAATACACCTTTGGGTATTTCAGCGCCCAGTGAAACAAATTGTTCCGGTGTTTTCAAATAATCGATAATCTCCTCAAGATCGCGTTTCGCATTGTACAGTCCGGCGACATCATCAAACAGAATATCGCTTTTTGACCCCCTGAAACGCCGCGCTTTTGATTTTCCGACACCAAACAATCCGCTCAGTCCCGATTCTCCCTTCATTTGGGATTGCATCTGCCTACTCGCATACATGAAATACCCAATTATCAGAATCCATGGAAGAAAAGCAATTAAAATAGAGTACCATGGAGATTCCTTATCCGGTTCCGCTCTGACGATCACATTGTTTTTTTCAAGCGTCTGAACAAGCCCGGGATCATCGTACACCGGCTTAACTGTTTCGAATGTCATATAAGCAGTGCTAT
The DNA here is from genome assembly GCA_964497605.1 of uncultured bacterium. GTDB lineage: Bacteria > Latescibacterota > Latescibacteria > Latescibacterales > Latescibacteraceae > Latescibacter. The sequence continues at coordinate 5,386 of CAZCDQ010000056.1, read as the reverse complement.
CATCTCCAGCGCTGTTATATTTTATATAATCTGAACTGAATTCCCCTGTTATGATATTCCCTTTAAACGTAACTTCACTCACATTACTATCATGAATCTGTTGTTTAAACTCAGTATATGAAATATTAACAGGGCCATTATTCATCAACCGGTTTGAGATATATGGATAAAGCAGCCATATTACACCAATTATCAAAATAACTTTCCACCAATCAGTCGTTTGATTGGGTTGATCGCCGTCAAGTGGTATTTTCGATCTATGTTTGTTTTTATCCATAACATTTTTTCTATTTTCTTCATCATTTATCGGAAATATCCGAAAAGTATCCAATACTCTTATATTACAATATATTATAAACGTTTCAATTTAACCTACACTTTAACTAAATTCATGCAGTAAATCCATATAATCAGATAAAACTCTTGTTATAAGAAACTTCTCATGAACAGTTTTTTTAGCGTTCGCACCAAATTCATTTGCATGAGACGGATATTTTAATAATTCTACAGCCCGGTCAACAAATCCGTCCAAATCTTGGGGATCGACAATATAACCATTATATCCGTTTCTAATCTGTAGCGGTATACCGCCGGTATCCGAGGCAATTACCGGTTTTTCTTTCCAGAGAGCTTCAGTCACTGTCAAACCAAATCCCTCACGAAAAGATTTTTGAATGATAACGGCCGAAATCCTCTGAAGGGTGTTGACGAGAATATCATCTTCAGTGGTACGAAGAATGATATCGCCGGTTTCCACAAGGTGATTTGCACGTTTATGTAATTTTTCAAACACCTTGTACCCATTCGGGTTGCCTAATGTAATATTTCCGCATAACACGAGTCTACAATCAATTTTCTTTTTTACCTTTTTGTAAATATCAATAACACCCAACGGATCTTTCCATTTATCATATCGAGCTATTTGGGTGATTATGGGTTTGTCGACAGGAATCCGGTATTTTTCTAATGTGTTTGAAATCATATACCCTGGTAATGTTTTGTTTTTCGGAGATAACGGATCAATACCCGGCGGAATAATGCGATATTCCAATGGCAGATCATTATTTGCCGATTTTTCACTTGACAAAACAATCATGTCATATTTTAAAATAAATCTTTTCATAAATTTCCAGAGTTCCGGATTCGGTGTATTCAGATCGACATGACACCGCCATAACCAGGGATTCTTTTTTTTATAAAAATTCACTAAGGGAAGCGGCTGGAAGTCATGAACAATAATATTGTCTCTTTGTTCGAGATGTGTGTAGGCGGCATATTTTTCACTAGTCTCGATAAACAAGTTTTTTTTATTTTTAGACATATTGATTTTCTCACCATATATTGCATCTCGAAATTTATTTGAAATACTGTAAAAATCAGTATCCGCGTGGAGAATCCGCCAACCAGCCTCAATACTTACATCATTTTTCAGGGGAACAAGTGAAGACAGCATTGAAGCAATACCACCGTCCATATGTGAAGAATTAATGTGAATAACACGTTTTCCGTATAATTTATCGGCTTTTTTATTAATTCGATAAAGGTCGTTATCACTAATTATTCCCCTATAATCACTTAATCTATACATTTTCACCCTCTACCATATTTTTTAATAATGATCTTGTTTTTTCGACTGATTCAATGTAGTATTTTGCGGATGTCGAGCCCATACCCACTTTTACAGAGTATGCATGATCAGGTAATATCTTAAAAGTATCTTCATCTGTTCTGTCATCTCCACAAGCAATAATGAAATCATAATTGTTTTTTTCAATCCATTTTGAAGCTACAGCCCCCTTATTGACTCCCATATTTCTTATTTCAATAATTTTATGACCTTCTACAATTTCTAATCCAAGGTTATCCGTGAGACTCAATAAAGTTTCCTTTAACTCTCGAGCCCGTATCGAAGCAAGCTTTATGTCAGACTTTCTGAAATGCCATACAAGCGTAAAATCCTTTTCCTCAATCAATGATCCAGGTGTTCTGTTGACATAACGTTCTAATACCGGTCTAATCACTTGCTTCCAATCATTTCTCAAAGTTTCAATAAGGTGCCAGTTAGCATTTTTTTCTTTTATCCAGACTCCATGTTCAGCGATTAATCCTATTGTTCGGTCGCCAAACCATGAATTAAGGGTTTCTTTATCTCTACCGCTTATAATAATAACATCGTTATGAGTATCCTGTATCAATCCGTCAATTATTTTATATACCGTTTCGTCGGGTTTTGCCTGTTGCGGCTTATCACTAAAAGAAACGAGTGTTCCATCATAATCAAGAAGAATAAGTCTTTGTTGGCTATTGTGATAATCGGAGATAATTTTTTTACTTATCGATGGAGTGATTTTTTTAGACAACAACTGGATATTTTGTTCTTTTATCCATAAAAGATTTGTGATAAAGTCGTTAGCCCAGATGTGAATGTCATAGGTCTGAATTCTTTTTTGCATTAATCTGATTCGCTCACATTGATCGTCCTCTGGCATTGTTAATGCTTTATATATTGTATCGGCGGTTTCACTCAAATTATTCGGATTGACAATAAGAGCTTCACTGAGCTCTTTTGCCGCTCCTGCCATTTCACTCAGAATTAAAACTCCGCGTCCATTTTTTTGAGCAGCAACATACTCTTTTGCAATCAGATTCATCCCGTCCCTAACTGGTGTTATTAGCGCTACATCCGATAATATATAAAGAGCAGTCAATGAATGGAAAGGTAGTGAATAATAAAGGTACCAAATAGGAACCCATCCAACCGACCCGTATTTCCCATTAATATTGCCGACAAGCTGGTCCAGCTCATTTTTCAAATTTCGATAATTATCGACCTTTGTTCGTGACGGTACAGCAACCAGAATAAGGGTAACATGGTCGGTAAATTGTGGATATTTTTCAAGAAATCGATCGAAAGCATATAATCTCTCAATAATTCCTTTAGTATAATCCAATCTGTCAACAGAAAGAATAACTTTATGATTACCTGTTTTCTTGCGGAATTTTTTTAATTTTTTCTTAACCTCATCCATATTTTCTGCCTGGGCATAAGGTTTATAGTCAATACCCATTGGAAAAGTTTCGACTTTCACCTTACGGTTTTCGACGTCAAATAAGCCGAGGACATCCTCGTAGCCCAAGCTGTTTCTCACACTATTCCGAAAGTGCCGTACATAATCATAGGTATGAAAACCTATAAGATCAGCGCCGAGGATACCTTCAAGAATTTCTTTGCGCCATGGAAGAAGGCGAAAAACCTCAAACGATGGAAAGGGGATATGGAGGAAAAAGCCTATTGTAATATCTGGCTTTTTCTCCCGTAATAATTTCGGCAGTAGCAACAAATGGTAATCATGGATCCAGACAATGTCTCCCGGTTTTATGAGTTCAAGTGCAGCTTCAAAATACTTATTGTTCGCTTTTACGTAGGCATTCCACATTTTGTCTTGATAAATTGCATGTTGTGTGAAATAATGGAAAAGAGGCCAAAGTGTTCTATTACAAAAACCTGAATAGAAATTGTCCATTTCTGTTTTATTGAAATATACCGGACAATATTGTTTTTCATCTAAATAGTTTTTGATATCACTTTTTTCGGTTTGGTTAATTTTTTCATTTAATATCCCCGGCCAACCAATCCACATACCCTCGAATTTTTCCCCAATGAGAGAACCCACACCTGTCGCTAATCCGCCAACACTTGGTTTATACATTATTTTATTTTTCTTTTTCTGAACTGAAACCGGTAATCTATTTGAAATCATTACCAATCGTTTCTTCATATTAACCTCATATTCTTTTCTATCATTACATCGAACATAATTTCGATAGTATTATTTCATCTACAAAAGGGTTCATAGTGCTCCGCTGCAAGCTTTAATTGGAATTATCAGTTGTCAATAAAATATTATTTTTATTCCATATGTTGAATGAATTCGATTTATGATTATTTTTAAAAGAAATTATTGAAAATTGACTATCCCCGCAGCAGAGCTGCGAGGCATTATGCCAATTCCCTGGCATTACATGTCGCCAGAATTTCTAATTCAAAATAATTATTTTCGGTTATCCCGTTAGCTAAGCATATTACAATATCATGTATGAATTTCCTAAAAAAGTATACTTAGTTTTGTATCTTGCTTATTAAAGGGGATAACCGAATAATTATTATATCCAATATCTCGGTTTTCCATAGGTATCAAAAAGGTCTGCTTCGTAATCCCGATCAAGAGTTTCAAGCGGATCATATTCGGGAGCCTTTTTTATGAGTTCTTGATAAAGACTTACCGAAAATATTTTTTGGAACCAGTTAACTTCCTCAATCCATTCAGGGGAAATAACTACTTTCTTTCCGGGTAAAAAGTTTTTTGTATCTATAACCATATAGCGAATTATCCAATCTGTATCATCCACAAGAAAATCTTCAACATGCCCAATCTTACCATCGATTGCTTGAATATTGTAGCCTAATATCTCATTCGTACTTCGAAGATTCGGTTCATCTAATTCAATCTCTTTTTCAGAATTTTCAGGCTTCTGTTGAAGCGGCGCCATAGGTGTTGTTTGCATGGTAGGTGCCCAATAAACAGGCCATCCGTAATACTGATACAAATCTTTTTCATATTGACGGGATACAGGTATATGTTTATCGATACTTGGACTGTTTTCAATCTTATTTTTTGTAAGATTTACAGGAAAGAACTCTTCTCGCCAATTCGGTGCATCAAGCGATACCGGAGGGATAAGTACTTTTTTCCCCGGTAACCAGTTCCCGGTATCTGCCACCAGATATCGAATACACCATTCATTATCGTCAATATAAAAATCATATACATTTCCGATTTTATCATCAGTTGCATGTATTTTATATCCTGTTATTTCTTTCAAGCTTCTTAACATATTTCTCATCCTTTTGATAAAGAGTTTTAATAATTATTATTGATTATTACATAACTTATTATGTTGCAGAGCATTCCAACAAATCCCTTATTTATTATCAGACAATTCAATTAGTGTGTTATTTCGTATGTACTTATGGGGGATGCAATATGTTACAAGGCACCGTTGTGTTTGGATGGGTAATAACTTTTCCCAGCGTAACAGGAACATTAAATAGTTTTTCTGCGTTCACAATGTCCGGATATTCGATGCCCGGCACACGCTTCTCTGATTTCCAGCCGGGGGCTTGAATATGCTCGCACAAGCTATGCATTGTTGCCTTTTCCTTTCTATCGGTAGGAATTATTAAACAGATATCATTTATATCCGATATCTCACGACAAAGCATTGACAATCGTTTTACAGAATACGGGTAAATCATCTGGTTTTCTGGATGTAAATGAACTACCCCGGACTGAAGTCCGGGGTATCAAATCGTGCTTAAATCAAG
>CAZCDQ010000055.1:0-20765 GCA_964497605.1 uncultured bacterium | reverse complement strand
TAATAACAATATTATATATGTTTTAATTATAACATATCGCTCAATTTAGGTATAAATTATATCATTCCCAAACGCAACTCATTCTTCACATAAAAAGAGAGTCTGCATGCAGACTCTCTTTTTGTTGCGCCGCTGTAAAACGCCCTACAACTTGATATCCCCGTGCTTCTGGATATGCGCCACAAGCCCGCCGTCCGCAAGGATTGTCCGCATGACATCCGGCAGCGGCGGGAATGTGAGCACCGCATCGTTGGTGAGGTTTTTCACCGTGCCCGCGGCGAGATCGAGCTCGAGTTCGTCACCGGCGTTGATCTGATCGGTATCGCATTCAATGACCGGCAGGCCAACATTGATGGCGTTGCGGAAAAATATCCGCGCAAACGATTTCGCGGCGAATGCGGGGTCGGCGTCCTCGAGGACATGTTTTGCCAGTTCGGGGAGGTTCGACCGCAGATGAAACAGCCGCCCGGGGGCGATAAGATCGGTCGAGATGCTGTCGCCGAATTTCCAAGCTTTTCCTTTTTTAACCATTATATCACCTCCCGCGGATCGGCAATTTTTCCGGCGATTGCGCTTGCGGCGCAGGTTGCCGGGCTTGCAAGAAAGATGAATCCCTCCGTATTGCCCATTCGTCCCTTGAAATTTCTGTTCATGGTGGAAAGGCATTTTTCGCCGTCCCCCAAAATTCCCTGATGCACGCCAACGCACGGTCCGCATCCCGGTGTGTTGATGGATGCCCCTGCATCGTTGAAAACGGTCAGCAGTCCCTCCTCGAGCGCCTGACCGTAGATTTTACGAGAGGCCGGAACGACAATGAGCCGTGTTTCCGGGTGACGGTGATTCCCTTTCAGGATTTCCGCTGCGACACGGAGGTCCTCGAGACGGCCGTTGGTGCAGGTGCCGATGAATACCTGATCGATCTTCTCGCCTTTTGCCTCGACGATGGTTTTCGTATTGTCGACACGGTGCGGAAACGAAATCATCGGGACAACCGAGGCTGCGTCGATCTCTATGACTTTTTCGTAGACCGCGTCATTGTCTGGTTCGACAACCGAATAATCCCCGCCGCGGCCCTGGGATTCTAAGAATCGTTTCGTTTCATAGTCCGAGGCAATAAGTCCCGCTTTTGCGCCCGCCTCGACCGCCATGTTCGAGAGCACCATGCGTTCGTACTGGGGCATAGCCTCGATGGCCGGGCCGCCGAATTCGAGCGCTTTGTATGTTGCGCCGTCCGCGCCGATGGTGCCGATGATGTAAAGGATAAGGTCCTTCGCATAGACGCCTTTTTGAAATTTGCCAAATATGTCGACTCTGATGGTCTCGGGGATTTTCATCCAGGTCTTGCCTAACGCAATCCCGACCGCCACATCGGTAGAGCCCATACCGGTGGAAAACGCCGCCATTGCACCGCCGGTGCAGGTGTGAGAATCGGCGCCTATAAGAACATCGCCCGGTTTCAGTATTTTTTCGCTGATGACCTGATGACAGACACCGTCACCGATATCCGAAAGCTGGGCGCCGGTCTTTTTCGCAAAATTCCGCAGCAGCATGTGATCGTTGGAAAGCTCTTTTCGTGCCGAGGGCGCCGAGTGGTCGATGAACAGCACGGTACGCTCCGGATTGGCCGCCTGCACCATATTCAGCTTTTCGAGCTGACGGACAGCAAGCGGCCCGGTGCCGTCCTGTGTGAGGCAGACATCCACATTGACAATGGCAAACTCGCCGGCATGAACCTCCTTACCGGTGTGATTGCTCAGAATTTTTTCCGCAAGTGTCAATCCCATGGTTTCTCCTGAATCGTTTTATGATTAATTGTTGAATGAATAGTATATAATATTATCTCTTTTTTGTTGTTACTTTCTTTGCGTGCCCAAAGAAAGTAACCAAAGAAAGGGCACCCCGGGACAAAAACTGATCCTTCGCTATGCCTCGCACGACGATGTACTGCTGACAGGGCTTCGCCCAGACATCAGTTCTTATGGCGGTATTTGCTCTGCGTGTAACTATTCGCTCCCGGCGCTTTCAGGCATATATAAGCGAGGCGCTCAGGGTTTTTGTCACGGTGCCCGAAAGACACACTGTTTCAACCTTTGTTCTCCCAAGGGGGTCAGGGGGTGAGGTTACTTCACCCCGACAAGTTCCCCGAGCGGTTTCCCCGATCCGTAAATACCCGCAACCTCGTCCGCCGACAGGAAACGGTTGAGAATAAAGAAATCGTCGATCTTGCCTTTGAATCCGAGCCCGATACGGATCTCCCAGTCGTCGATGTTCCAGTCCAGACGGTGATCGAATCCCTCGATCTCGCCCACACGGACGCCATCGAAATAGAGATGTAATTTGCCGCTTTGCCCAGTTCCGTTGAGGTTTTCCCATGTCCCGACAATATGATGCCAGTCGCCGCCGCCGAAATCGATATGCGGGACAATAATCACATGATCGCCGTCCTCAACTCCCTGACCGTCGCGCCGCGCAGTCGTACCGAATCTGAAAATCGGCGTGTCGGGAAGTTCGCTGGTCACAATATCCATCCATATTTTACCGTTGCCGCGGTCGTTTTCCGCCAGAAGATGTACCGGATCGAGCCAGATAAGCGACCGTTCTTTCAACGTCTCCATGTCCACCTTCACCCACATCCCGATTGAGCCGTCGAACGCCTCACCGCGTGTGTAAGGGAAATTGTCGTTCGCCGGATATCGAGCCACATCCTTAGTCCAAATCGTGTCGAGCCGGTCCCCGTAGACGAATTCCGCCGCCTCGCCGAACTTTCCGCCGCCGCCGGAGGTAATGAACGGCTCATACCGGTCGACCTCGATAATCGCCTTGCTATCACCCTTACTATAGACCGCGTCGAACGTGCTGTCGAAATCGCAGTAGAACAAGAGCGCGGCAAGGATAAGTCCGGTTTCGAGGGAGGAGCGTATCATGGCGGCCTCACGGTGAAACGTATACTCGTTTCGGGTTAATACGGCGAAAAGTTAAGATTTCAAATATACGGAAAAATGTGAGGTTTGGCAAAGGGGAGAAGGAGGAGAAATTAATAATTTGACAATCTTTTTATATTAAATCATGTGCGATATATAGTATTACGAACGGAAAACAAATCCTCCGTTCATTCTTTACTCGCCCAAAGAACGAACCAAAAAAGGGCATCCCGGAGACAAAACTGATCCTTCGCTATGCCTCGGACGACAGTGAACTGCCGAACTCGCTTCGCTCGGACAACGGTAGTTCTTATGGCGTTTACTGACACTGTGACAAAATATGATCTCCGATATTGATGGGCTTTTGAGAGCGAGGTGCTCAGGTTTTTGTCACGGGGATAAGCCCGAAAAATTACTCTGCGACCTCTGCGTACTCTGCGGTGATTTTTTTTGGGAGTAGTGAGGTGGGTGTCGAAATTACGGAAATATCTTCCCCGGATTGAGTATATTCGCGGGATCGAACGCGTGCTTAATCCGTTTCTCGAAATCGATGGTTGGTTTATCCAAGGCGAGGGAGATGTAGCCCCGTTTTGAGAGACCGATGCCGTGCTCGCCGGAAAGCGTGCCGCCAGACCGGACTGTTTCGGCAAACAGGTTTTTGATCGCCTGCTCGACACGGGTGAGTTCGTCCGTGTTTTCCCAGCGGGTCATGAAATTGACATGAATGTTGCCGTCCCCGGAATGGCCGAACGTCACCACATTGACACCGCGCGCTTTCCCGAGTTTCTCCACATAGTCGCAGATATGCGGAATCTGCGAGATCGGTACACAGATGTCCTCGTTGAATTTCACCGGCGCGATTTTTGCGATGGAGGGCGAGAGCGATTTGCGGAGTTTCCAGAGTGATACACGTTCCTCTGTCGTTGTGGCGCTTCTGAGTTCCACCGGATGTTTGGCGCGGAGGATATCGAGCACAGTTTTATGATTGGTTAAAACCTCCTCGCGGTTTCCCTCGATTTCGACCAGCAGAAGCGCGCCGATATCCTCAGGGATATCCGAGTCGGCGTATTCACGCACCGTATCGATACAGCGGCCGTCCATAAACTCCAGCACCGAGGGGCCGATACCGCTTGACAGCACCGCATTTGAGGCGTCCGCAGACTCCACAAGCGTCTCGAACAGCGCCCGCACGGTGATTGTGGTTTCGGGAAGCGGGATCAGCCGGAGCGCGACCTCGGTGATAACCGCGAGCGTGCCCTCGGAGCCGACCAGCAGCGCGCCGACATCGATGGTCGAATCAAGTTCGGAGTACATACCTGCGCTGACAATCATACCGTCCGCAGTGACACATTCGAGGCCGAGCACAAAATCCTTGGTCAGCCCGTATTTCACACAGCCGAGACCGCCTGCCGATTCGGCAACGTTACCGCCGATGGAGGAGAATTTCGCCGAGGCCGGTTCCGGCGGATAATAGAGGCCGTGTTTGGCGGCGAGGTCCTGTATATCGCCGGTGATCGCGCCGGGCTGGGCGCGGACAAACCGGTCCTCGACATTGAGTTCGAGGATTTTGTTCATCCGTTCGAGGTTGAGAACGATACCTCCTTGTTCGGGGATCGAACCGCCGGTGAGACCGCTGCCTGCGCCGCGGGTAATCACCGGGATACTGTATTTCAACGCCAGTTGGAGAACTGACGCGATCTCGTGTTTATCCGCGGCATGGACGACCGCGTCCGGCATGGCATTCACATGCTGGCTGTCGTAGGAGTAGGACAGACGCTCGGTTTTGCCGATAAATACGTTTTCCGGGCCGAGAATGTCTTCCAGCGTTTTGATGACTTTTTTATCTAACATGGGTACGGTTCTTTTCGTGCCGGAGCGGCTATTCGCACAGAAGCTTCTCTTGAAGTTTCCTCATGACATTTTCGGGAACGAAATTGAGCACATCGCCTCCGTGACGGGCGACATCTTTGACTGTTGAGGAATTCAGGTAAATGTATTTCACCGCCGGCATGAGAAATACGCTTTCGATATCGCGGGCCAGTTTACGGTTAGTGAGCGCGATCTGAAGCTCGAATTCGAAATCGGACACCGCCCGAAGCCCGCGGATGATCGATTTTGCCCCGACCTTTTTCGCGAAATCGACAGTCAGGCAGTCGAATCCGCGAACCTCGACACCTTTCCCTTTGATCGTGCTTTCGACCGCTTCTTTCGCCATCTCGACTCGTTCCTCGAAAGAAAACAGCGGATGTTTCGAGGGGTTTTCAGCAACACCGACCACCAGTTTATCGAATAGACGGATCGCTCTGCTGATAACATCGAGATGACCGTTTGTGATCGGATCGAATGTTCCCGGATACACGGCGAGCTTCATCATTATATAACCTCCGCTGTGCTGTTTATTGTTATATACTATTATATACTACCATCATTTGATGTGCCGTTTTAGTACACATCGGTATTCATTGCATCGCTCTCCGCCGGCTGCCTGTTTTTATCGATGCCGTATGCCCAGGCAACAAGTAACCATAACGACAATCCGACATAGGCAATCGGTTTTTCGGTTGGCGGCGGCGGCCCGAATACGTTCATGAGATAAAAGGCTGTTAAAAACATCACCAATAACCAGAAACCGGCCGAGCCTTTTTTGTTTTGATCGACGGTCAATCTGTAGTATACGAATACACCACCGAAAAAGAGTGCAGACTCAAAGAGCAATGTGATGATCGTTGAGTTCCACAATCCCAAACCGAATTTTATATCAGTCCAGGGCGATAACGGCAGATCGGGACGGTGTACGAAAAGGTCTAAAATCCAATGACTCATAACAAGGCCGCCTGTCAGAAGGGCGTTTTTCATGTTTCGTCTAAAAATATAATAAACACCGCCAAATATAACAGCCCAGAATAAAACACTTATAAAACTGTGAGAGAACGGATAATAGGTGAAATCAAGTGGAGTCACTTTTGTATTGCCGGGATCGAGCTTAACCTGCTCAATACCGATAAGTAAAAACACCGGCCATAAAAGATCGATAAACTGCGAGGCCATGAATAATGTCCCCAGCGAGGGTTTTGCATCGATCTTTTTAGCGGCGAATCCAAGCCCAAAATGAGCGAGAAACATGGCGGTATTCCTTTAAGGATCGTAATAACGAAAGAGTTTGTTAAGCAATATAATAAACATTCTGCTGTGAAGAAAGTTTCATGAACATTCATTTCATCGTTTCAGCGCATAGATGACAAGGCGGGTATCGCCGTAGGTGCGGTCGAATATTATTGTGAATGTATCGTTTTCCGTCCGCAGAAGTTCATTTTTCCGGACAGTTACCGCAAGAACACCTGATTCGGATAAAATACTCGTTGCAAATACTTTATCGACTGCCGCGGCAGCCAAACCGCTTTCATACGGCGGATCGGCAAATATGAAATCAAACATTTCTCCAGAGGTAGCCATTTTCGAGACAGCGGTAATTGCGTCCGAACGGATAACCTGTGCATCTATTCCCATCGCCGAGAGGTTGTCCTGAATGATGCGGCGCTGAATTCCGCCTTTTTCAACCGAGACAAGCGATTGGGCGCCTCTCGAGAGCGCCTCGATCCCAATAGCGCCCGTTCCGGCATATAGATCGAGCACACGGGCCCCGTCGAGATCGCCGAGCACATTAAAAAGGGCTTCACGAACCCTGGCCAGTACCGGCCGGGTGGCAAGCCCTTTAGGCGCTTTTATTTTCCTGCCGCGGAGTTTTCCGGCAATTATTCTCATTGTGTTATATCGGCGAAACGGTCCTGAGTGAAAACGATGCCTTAATCATATCGTAGGGTTTTCCCGCGGTTGCCGGCAGAATCTCGATTTTATATATCCGGATGTTGCCGTCCACAGGACACAGCTCTGATATGATATCTTTCAGGCTTTGATATGTTCCCTCGAGCGAGAACGGGAGATCATTTTCGCCATAGGTCTGCCCGGCAGTCGGTGTTCGGTTGAATTTAACGCCGAGTTCTTCGCTACGCTTTAATACGGGGGCGGCAAGTTTGATAAGGTCGTCGGTCGGTATGATGTCCAGAATTTCCGGGACCTTTATGCCGGCGACTGTCCCCCCAATGCTGAAATTGTATATTTCTTCGAGCGATTTTTTTTCCGAGGGAATCACCCGCTCGGATATTGTGCCGGACGATTCCAGCCCTTTCAGAAACGTTCCTATCGCGGGATATGAGAATGCAATTCCCCGGAGTTTATAGTCTCCGTTGTTGTCAATCATGACCGACGAAAGCCATATACCGTCGGGAAAGACCTCGCTGATTTTGTTCATGACAACGAATGCGGGATCGGGTTCTTCGGCATCGGTAGCCTGCTCATCGACAACCGGTTCGGGAGGTGGAGCAGGTGCGGGAGGCGGCGTTTCCTCTCTCTGCGTCAGCATCGACATGATCACGTCCTTATTGACATAAACAAGCGCTAATGCAGAAACGGCGAGAAGGGCGACAAGATACTGCATCATGCGCGATTTGCCTGATTTCTCTTTCTTTTCTTTTTTCTTTTTCGGTTTCTTTTGTGTTTTTTTAGCAGCGTCTTTCGAAACCGTGGTTTCGGAAACTGTTTCAGCGGGAGATTTCACGGCCTCCTGGGCGCCTTCGCCGGTTTCCGAGGACTGAATCTTTGTGGAGTCGTCATCATTATCCGGCATGGGAGCCGTTGTATCGTTATCGGAAAGATGAATAACCGATTCATCGCCGTCGATATCTTTTTTTTGTTGCCCAGAGCCCGATAAATTAATCTTCAGCATAATATTCTCAGACCTCCATCGCTCTCATTGCCAGCCCGAAACATGCGGTAAATGCGGCATTGACATTTCCGATCTCAGGATTCACATCTGCCACATCGTTCAGCAGACCATTAAACGGGTTGGAAACCGTAACAGTAATCCCGTATTTATCCTCGATCATCCCGACAATGTTTCCCGCATATACACCCATTCCGTTCAGAACAAGTTTATCTGGCGCCGGATTTTCCTTGTTTTCCGCAAAAGATGTCAGCCTGTTTACCGTATTGAACACATGCCGGGCAAGTTTTTTCACAAGCTCATCATCCATGTGTGAAACCTTTTCGAGATTCAAGCCTGTCATGACCGACGCGATCTCGGGTTCATTTATGAGGTATGAATCGATTTTGAGCGGTATGCCGTTCTCGATAATTGCAGAGGATATTCCACCGGCCTCGATGGATACCAGCATAGTGATGCCATCGCTCAACTCCCCGGCGCTTTCACATCCGTTCAGAAGCGCAACCGGTTCCACATCGATAAGGGCGTTTTCGGAATATCCGTTCAGTTCGGCGATAAGATTTTTTCTGCCGGCGAACACATATCCACGATCGCCGGAAAACAAATAATCGTAATTATATTCCGATGGATCTGACACAATTTTACGGCCGATTTCCCATCTGAGTTGTTCTTTAAAATCGTCGTCGTCGAGACCATCCCTGTGCGGCAAACTTGACGAAAGAAAATCTCCGGGGCCGAGACCGAATGCAACGGCGGCATCGTCGAACGCGATATCCGTACTGTCAAGAAACGACTGAAAGGTCTCTCCGGGCAGTCCGGCCGAAACGGCTTCGATTTTTATCCCGTCTTCTGACTTCTCGAGTTTCAATACCCTGACACCGCTTTTGTTGAATCGTACCCCGATTCCCTGAGCCACTGTTAGTCCCTCGTCAAAAGTAAAGATGTTAAACCATATTAACCATCATTCAATATAAGCATATCAAAATGATAAACAATAAATTTTTACGGCGCAATTACAATATTTACTATTCGTTTGCATCCGTTTCGGTTTGGACGGTTATCCGCTCTTTGATTCTTTCGAATGTTGCGGGGCCGATACCGGTCACGTTTGTTATATCTCGTATATTCTCAAAGGCGCTGTGGGTTTTGCGGTATTCAACAATTGCGGAGGCTTTCACCGGACCGATCATAGGAAGCGTCATAAGTTTTTCAGCATCTGCGGTATTGATATTCACCGTCGCGGCGAGTTCCCTGAGCATTGTATTCAACGAGTCGGCGTTATCGAACGCGGGCATGTTTTCCGCTGCCTGACGGTGTATCCGTATTTCACCCGTATCCGCCTGCCTCGATATGGAAAACCGCACTCCCCATCCGATAACGATCAGCGCTGCAATCGCCGCGATCGCGATGCGGTCATGTTTGGCAAACAGCGCCATACGTCATTCTCCTCTTTCTATGATATCGTCGAAAATCATGTTAAATACTTCTCCAATTAAAAGTACCGAAATCTTAAAGAAATATCAAGAAACAAATAACAAAATCGTATCCGATACCCGAAAATATATATTGAAATTACTCGACGGTTGCGTATTATGTATATGCTGGCTGCGGCACAAAATGAAAGAATATGATAATTACGGATATTCGATATTTTCATGACAATATTAGAAAGGGAGACGGTTATGATTGTCACCTGCGTACACGTGTATGTGAAAGAAGAGCATATCGACGATTTTATCGCGGCATCGGAAAAAAATCATGCGGGTTCGGTTGCCGAACCGGAAAATCTCCGGTTCGATGTCCTGCAGGACGCGGCAAATCCAAGAATGTTTCTGCTTTATGAGGCCTACGAGTCAGGGGAAGCTGCCGCCGCCCATAAAAAAACCGCGCATTATCTCGAATGGCGGGACACGGTCGCAGACTGGATGGCGCGGCCCCGCGAGGGTGTGTCTTACAACGTCATAACGCCGAACGACAGGAGCGAGTGGTGATGAAAGACTTTACGTTTTCACGGATGCCGAAAATATATTTCGGTGCTTGCCGTATAAACATGCTCGGCGGAATTGTCGGCAGATTCGGTTCATCGGCGCTTGTGGTGACCGGCGCAAAATCGCTTGCATCCACGGGTAAACAAGAGGAAATCCGTACGATGCTTGATACGGCGGGGATCGAATCCCGATTTTTCACCGTAACCGGCGAACCCTCGCCGGAGCTGGTAGACAGTGCGGTTGGGGATTATAAAGATTCCGGTATCGACGCGGTCTGCGCCATCGGCGGAGGCAGTGTCCTCGATGCTGGTAAAGCGATTTCGGCAATGATTCCAAGCGGCGAACCGGTGATTGATTACCTCGAGGGAGTGGGTACCGGTAAACCTCACGATGGAAGAAAGGTACCGTTCATCGCGGTTCCGACCACCGCGGGAACCGGCAGCGAGGCGACTAAAAACGCCGTACTCAGCTTGACCGGTCCCGATGGATTTAAAAAATCCCTCCGTCACGACAATTTTATCCCCGATATTGCGCTGATCGATCCCGAACTTATGCTGTCCTGCCCCCCGCATGTGACCGCCGCAACCGGTCTCGACGCGCTGACACAACTTATGGAGGCCTATGTTTCCACAAATGCCTCCCCATTCACCGATGCGATGGCAATGAGCGGCCTGAAATATGCGATCGGCAACCTGATTCCGGCATGCACCTCCGCCGCCGGGCATATCGAGGTTCGCGCCGGAATGGCATACGCTGCCCTTCAATCGGGAATCTGCCTTGCCAATGCGGGGCTTGGAACTGTGCACGGGCTGGCGTCAGTATTGGGAGGAATGTACGATATTCCGCATGGTGTTGTGTGCGGTACTGTCATGGGCGCCGCGGTACAGGTCACGATTGAGAAACTTCGGGATGCGAAAGAGGCGGGAAACGCCGGACTGAATAAATACGCCGACATGGGTATGCTTATGGGGGACGGCGACACTGACGATACTGAAAGCGCGTGCGACCTGCTCATTCAAAAACTGGCTGAATGGATCGAGCTTCTGCGGATTCCCCGTCTTGGCGAATACGGAATAACCGAAGCCGATATCGATCGTATCGCCGCTGAAGCGGGAAATAAAAACAATCCTGTTGCACTCGATACGGATGATATCGGGAAGATACTGAGGGCGCGGCTTTAGTGAATTCCGAATGGCTGTCCGAATGGCTGATAGACTCTTACCCGTTTGTCTGAGTACTTATGAGGAGTAATAACTCGATACGCGAATTAAATACGTAAAAATACGGAGATAACAAATGGATACTGATATAACATTGCAGTTACGGGAAAAGTTTTTGAAAACCGACGCCATAATTCTCGAAGCTGGCACATATGAAAAGACCGATAGGGAATATTTTAAAGTGTTTCCATCACGCTTATGGAAGAATCGCTTCTCTGCTATCCTCGTTTCTTTCTTGAGTTGTATTGAAGTTTCTGTTGTATGAACTATTGAAAGGGGAAAGCCTTGGCATGGTTTTCGATGTGCGTTTATATGGAACAATATCTTTTTGGCCCGAAAAATTCATAGATTTTTTTGTTCTCGCTAAATCGCCAAAGCGCAGAGAATATAATTGCTTATTTATCATTCCTTTATAGAAAATACAAATATAATTGAGCATTAGTTCTGGAATACTTTTTATCCGTTAAAATCCGCCTGATCCCTGTGAATCCGTGTTCCATATAATGCTGTAAATACTTCGGACTAATTTTCCCCTGTCAGTTTCCCCGGTTTTTTCTCGGTGTTGAACCATTTAATCAAGTCTGCATTTTCATTTCGCTGTGAGATTTCGTCACGGTATGCATCGGCGATGGAGGTGAGTTCCGCCACAATCTCTGGGTGCTCGGCGGAAACATCATAGTGCTCAGAGGGATCCACTTCAAGATCGAAAAGAAGCGGACGATCCGGTTCAATTATCTTTCGACCGTCGTGATAGGAACGACCTTCATACCGGGTAATGCGGAAATGCAGTTTCCACTTCCCTTTTCTGATCGCATGCATATTTTCATTTCTGTAGTAGTAGATCATACGCTCAGGTATCGGATTTCCATTGAAAACCGCCATTAAATCGATCCCATCATAGGGACGGTCGGTAGGAAGCGGTATACCTGCTATGGCCAGACAGGTCGGGAATAAGTCAATAACCGAACCGATTGTTCTGATCACATTTCCCTTCGGTAACGTACCGGGCATTCGGAATAGTGCCGGAACTCTCATGCCACCCTCCCAGGTATCGCCTTTGCATCCCTGAAAAAGACCGGATGATCCCCGTGGAACAGGTTTATACATAGCAGGCCCGTTATCACTAGTGAAAACAATCAGCGTGTTGTCTTCAATGTTCAAACGGCGCAAAATCTCCATAATTTGTCCAACACTCCAGTCGATTTCCTCGATTGCATCGCCATAAATACCGTTCAGCGATTTGCCAAGGAACGATTCCGAAGCCCGAACCGGTACATGCGGCATGGTATAGGGAAGATAGAGGAAAAAAGGATTCGGGTGAGAACGTTCGATGAAAGCGAGTGCCTGCTCGGTGTATCGTTTCGTCAACGTAGACTGGTTAACCGGGTCTTCGATAACTTCATCATTCTTGAACAGTCTGAAATCGTACATATTATTGCTGTAAAGCAATCCGTAGTAATAGTCGAATCCCTGCTGTTCCGGACGGTATTCCGTTGCTTCACCGAGATGCCATTTTCCAATGCATGCTGTGGCATAGCCATGTTGTTTCAGTGCTTCGGCGATAGTAATCTCATCCGTTGGCATTCCCCGCTCATCACCAGGCCCGAATACCCCTTTTACACCGGTCCGGATGTAGTTTCTTCCGGTAAGAAGAGCGGCGCGTGACGGAGAACAGACCGGAGCACCGGAATAGAACTGAGTCAAAACAACACCTTCATTGGCCATTTTTTTCAGGTTCGGAGTTGAGGCCGTCGGATGACCGCCACCCTCCCAGTCACCATAACCCATATCGTCGGCAAATAATATGATAATATTTGGCGGACCTTTTGATGATTGCTTCGAACTACTGTCGCATCCGATCCCAATGGATGAAGCCGCAATTCCAAAACTTGCCATTCCCATCCGTGTAATGAATTCGTGCCTGTTCAAAGTACTCATTGTCTACCTCCGAGTATGAACATTATTAGCAAAAACCTAGTAATAAGCATTATTCCGGCATTCCCCATATCAACTTCATGGGTGTTAAGAAATCACAATAATCTTACGTATAAATCAATAATACCTACTTCAATTTACTTAGTCAATGATTTTCGGCATGTTTAATCTAAAGAATTCCTCGACCCTTGAGTCGGGGTAGTTCATTCGAAAGCCAGATGAAAAAAATGAAAAGGTATTGAAAACATCGCAAAAATTGTATTAATTACATAGTACAATTTCAGAGGATTTTTATGATGAAACATTTATATATGCCGATTATTATCGTTCTGGCCGCCGCGGCCGTCTTCGGCTGTTCGCAGTTCCCGGATATGAACCGGCAGAGTGAAAACCAGGCCCAATATCTGTCGCCGGTGTCGATTGCGGTGGATTGTTCGAATGCGGCGGCGTATATCGCATGCGGGACTGCCCCGCACGTATCGGTATTCGATTTGGATTCACGGCGGATTGCCGGTGAAATCGCGTTGAACGGCAATTCCGGCGGATGTGCGCTGTCGGCGGATGGCTCAGTGTTATATGCTGTGTCCGGAGTGTCGGACGGTATTGTGGAATTTATCGATACGGCATCGGGGAACGTCCTAAACAGGGTTGATGTTGGTCACACACCATGTTCTCCCGTACTCAGCCTCGACGGGAATAAGCTTTTTGTTTGCAACAGGTTCGGGGACACCGTGTCCGTTATTGATACGAAGCTCAAGGAAAAGATCGCGGCCATTCCCATGATGCGCGAGCCGGTTGCGTGCGCGCTCTCTCCCGACGGGAAATACCTGTATGTCGCCAATCATCTTCCCTCCAACAAGCAGATCGACGATTATATCGTTGACGGCGGCTATATGGATGTCAAGGGCTATTCGTATAATTCGATGTATGCGGCGACAAGTGTGGTGATCATTGTCGATACGGAAACGTATCGATTCTCAGCAATCATCCAGCTTCCGAAAGGTTCCCACAGCCTCCGCGGAATCTGCGCCTCGCCGGACGGGAACTATATCTATGTTACACACCTTCTCGCAAACTATCTTGTCCCTCCGGAGCATATCGAGGAGGGAGGCATCCACAAAAATACTGTCACCGTCATCGATGCGGTGAACATGGATTATTCGAATACCTTCGCACTTGACGATACAGCTCTGGGCGCGGCAAATCCGTGGGGTGTGACCTGCTCGCCGGACGATAAATATCTCATTGCCTCCCATGCCGGGACACACGAGATCAGCATTATCGACCGAAACGCGCTGCACGCTCGGCTCGATCGGCTGCAACGGCAGAGAACCGCCGATCCCGATTCGGTGGAAACGCTTGCATCCGCCGATCTGAATTTTCTCCGCGGTATTCGCCGGCGGCTTAGTCTCGGCGGGAAAGGGCCGCGGGCAATTGCGGTAACCGGACGGTATATTCTTGCCGGGGAGTATTTCACCGATTCAATCGCTATGATCGGGAACTATGGCGCTGAAACGCCTGCGATATCGTCGGTTGCGCTCGGTCCGGTTCTGCCGATGAGCGCTGAGCGGAAAGGGGAACTGCTGTTTAACGACGGGGATATATGCCGCCAGAAATGGCAGTCATGCGCAAGCTGTCATCCGGACGGCCGTCAGGACGGTCTCACCTGGGACCTGCTGAACGACGGCGCCGGAAACCCAAAAAGTACGAAAAGTCTGTTGTTGTCGCATAAAACGCCGCCTGCCATGGTGTCCGGTGTCCGTGCCAGCGCTGAGGTTGCGGTGCGTGCCGGCATTGAGCATATTCTTTTTGCCGATCGGCCGGAACAGGAGGCCCGGGCGATCGATGCGTATTTGCTTTCGCTGAAAGATGTTCCGAGTCCGCGTCTTGAGCACGGGCGGCTGAATAGATACGCACGGCGAGGCAGGCGGGTATTCAAAAAGGCGGGATGTATGGAATGTCATCCGCCGCCGTATTATACGAACATGAAATGGTACAATGTCGGAACGGGCTGGGGTGACAGCAGGGATGTGAAATACGATACGCCGACACTGATCGAGGTCTGGAGAACCTCGCCCTATCTGTACGACGGCCGCGCCGATTCGATGTATAAAGTGCTGCGGACATATAACCGGCGGGATGTGCACGGCAAAACGCTCGATCTGAATCTGAGCGAAATTAACGATTTGAATGAATTCATACTTTCGTTATAATAAGATAGTGTGATTATATTGCGGCCGGTAACACCAATGAAATATTTCGGTAAAGGGATTAATATGGAAGTCAAAGGCGAGGCTATACTATCTTTGCCGATGTTCATCATCAAACGGTTCGGTCTGCGGGCATACGATAAATGGTTCGATGCATTATCGCCCGAGGCGAAAGGGATTTACCGTTCTGAGATCAGAAAAGACGAATGGTTTCCGCTTGGCCAGGCTATGAGCAATCCCACCATTTTAATCTGCGATCTTTTTTATAACGGAAGTTCGCGGGGTGCATATGAATGCGGACGTTTTAGCGCCGAATACGGCCTTAAAGGTGTGTATAAAGTACTGGTCAAACTGAGTTCACCCGAAATACTGATGAAAAAAGCGAGCGGAATCATTACAAGTTATTACCGACCCAGCTCGCTCGAAGTTGTGAAATATGAAAAAGGAGCCGGAATACTTCATATCACCGAATTTCCGGAATGCGATAAATATATCGAACGCCGCATCGCCGGTTGGATTAGCCGGGCGGTTGAAATTTGCGGTGTTACAAATGTGAATGTCGCAATTGCGCAATCGCTTGCCGAATCGGATCCGTTCACTGAATACCGGGTAATATGGAAATTAAAACCGCTGTAAAGGGCTAAGAACCACAACCAACGGTCGTCAATAAAAGGTGAAAACAGTTCCACAACTATAACAAGAAAAGAGTGTGAAATTATGACAACGAGACGAGATTTTCTAACGGCCATGGCAGCCGGCGCAACAGTGCTTGCATGTGATTCAGCTGAAAACACCGTACCCGAATCGGCAGAACCGAAATTCGGTTTCAGCACAGGGGAATCGGTCGTATTCGGCCGGACAAATCTGACAGTGAGCCGTATTGGTTTCGGCGCGGCACATTTTACCGGAAACAAAACCCTGGAGGAGGGTGCTCGGTTTGTTCATCAGGTGCTTGACAGCGGGATCAATGTGATCGATACCGCATGGAATTACGGCGCCGATATGGCAAGCTGGCGGTATATCGGGGCTGCGCTGAAAGAACGGAGCCGCGACGATTTTATTATTTCCAACAAGTTCGAATGGAAAGACCGGTCGCCGTTCGATAAACTTTCAGTGGAGGATCAGGTCGACGAATCGCTGAAAATTCTCAATGTCGATTATTTCGACATGTTCCTTTATCACAACCTTCAAACACCTCAGAAATACTACGATATCATTAACAGAGGGTTAATCGAAGATTTTATAAAAGTTCGGGAAAAAGGCAAAGTGCGTTTCATCGGTGTGTCAGGGCACTCGCATCCGTACATGATGCTCCTCTGCAAAAATTATCCCGAAATGGATGTGGTTCTCGGCGGTATGAACATTATGAAAGAGTATTACTATTTCGATCAGGATGCCCGCCACATGAACGATTATGCGGCGCGGAACAACCTGGGCATTCTCTCCATGAAACCGTTTCTTATGGGGGCGTTGACAAAAAACCACCCGCTTGCGCTGAAATACGCTATGACTCAGCCGATGAGCGTGCCGATACCGGGCATGACAGAAGAGGCTCATATAGCCCAGAACACAAAAGCTGCCCGTGAGTTTTCATCGCTTTCCCTTGCCGAGCAAAAACGTTATGAGGATCCGGAAACGCTGCTGGACGGCCCGGCATGCACGGGATGCAAATACTGTACTCTCGGCGAGACCGAAAATATTAATGTTCCCGAGCTTGTTATGGCGGCGCAGTATGGCGAACGGTTCGGGCTGACCGCATGGCAATCGAAAGAACAACGAACAAACAACAAGCTCAAAAACGATCTTGCGAAAATTACGCCCGAGATGGCAAAACGGTATTCCATGAAATGCCCGAAAGAGCTGCCGGTCGAAGATCTTTTGAAAAAGAGCGCACAGTATGTATAGACCAATAGGAACGGTGATTTTGGAACTGCATTATATAGTATGGAAAGGGAAAAAATGAACAATTCATATCTCAAAAAGAACACCGGCCGCCGTAGTATACTGAAAGCTGCGGGAGCGGGCGCCGGAATGCTGTCGCTGGGGTCAATACTGCCCGATTCGACCGCCAAAGTAATCGTCGCGGAGAAACGTTCCAATGCCAATCTCCGAATTACCGGGTATGACGTTATTATGATAAATGTGACAACCCGAAGCAAATGGGTGTTTATCCGCCTAAAAACCAATCTCGGCCTGACCGGTCTCGGTGAGGCGTCGTTCAGGCGCAATTACAAGGCGGAGGAGTTAAACGATTTCTTCCCGCTTATTCGCGATACCTCGCCGTTCGATATAGAGACATACCGTCAGAAAGGTTTGGCGGCTGCAAAAGCGGGCGGACTCCCGACCGCGGCTGCATTCTGTTCGTTTGAGATGGCGATGTGGGACCTGATCGGAAAGGCGCTCGATGTGCCCGTGTACGATCTTTTCGGCGGGAAACTGCGCGACTCGGTGCCGGTTTATGCCAATATCAACCGGGCGACTCGAGACCGTTCTCCCGAGGGATTCGCAGCCAACGCCCGCGAGGCGGTGAGACTCGGTGACCGTGCGATAAAAGCTGCGCCGTTCGATGGTTTTCCGCGGCTGACATCACCCAAAGCCGATATCGACAAAGCCGCCGATCTCGGAATCGCCTGCATCGCAGCAATCCGCGAGGCGGTCGGTCCGGAGGTGAAAATTCACATCGACTGTCACAGCAATTTCGACGTTGAGCTTGCGGTCGATATCGCCCGTCGGCTCGAGCCGTACAACCTTTTCTGGTATGAGGAGCCGGTGAATCCGGTTAAAGTCGCGGAAACAAAAGCGATCAAGGACGCTGTCAAACAGACGATTGCCGGCGGCGAGATGCTGTTCGGTATGGAGGGATTTGCGACTCTTTGCACCAACGAGGCCGTAGAGATCATTATGCCCGATCTTGCGTTCTGCGGCGGGATAAAGGAGTGTATGAAAATCGCGACAATGGCTGAATTGTTCGACGGTATTATGGTGTCGCCGCACAATCCTGTCGGTCCGGTCTCGACCATGGCGACCACGCAGGTATGCGCCGCAATTCCGAATTTCAATATCATGGAGCGGCAGTGGAACGAAGTCGAATGGCGCGGCGACCTTGTCGAACCGCCCGAACGTTTCATAAACGGCGAAATTGCGGTTCCGGACGGCCCCGGAATCGGGGTGAAACTGAACGAGAGCATGGTGAACAAACATCTGGAACCATAACGTAACTCAGCGGAGAGAGATTATGATCGACAATAAAAAAGCGATATTTTCCCGGCGTGATTTTACAAAAACCGCCGGAATCGGTGCATCCGGGCTTATGCATCTTCCGCTTCATTCGGATATTAGTGCCGCAGCCGGAGATATGAAAATCATTAAAATCGAAGCGGCACGGGACATGACCTGGCAGGGGAATTCGTTAGGCTGGCTCTGGGTCAGGCTGACAACCGATACCGGGCTGACCGGTATCGGCGAGACGTATGTGTTTCCCAACGCAGTGTACGGTTTCATGCAGGATATTGCCGCAAGGCTTATCGGCCGCAATCCGCTCGATATCGAGAAATTGTTCGACGATCATCTCCTCGGATTCTGGTCTGGCTGGGGCGGAGTGAATATCAACGCGCTTTCCGCAATCAATATCGCGCAGTGGGATATTTTGGGTAAAACGGCGAATCTGCCGGTCTGGCGGCTTTTAGGCGGCCAGTCGCGTTCGCCGCTTCTGTTGTATAATACATTATCCGATTCCAAGCTCCGCCTGGTCAACGGCTGGCCGGTCGGTCCGAATCTCGAAAAAATCACCCGGTTTCTCATGGACAAGGGACTTACCGCCATGAAAATTGTGCCTTACGACCATCTTGCCGAAAAACATAACGGCCAATATATCTCTCCCGCCGATCTTGACGCCGGGCTTGACTGGGTAAGGCGTATCCGCGATACGGCGGGCGATGCGATTGATATCGCCATCGAAGGGCATGGCCGCTGGAATCTGCCGTGCTCGGCGAAAATCGCACAATCGCTTGAGCCGTATAATGTCATGTGGATCGAGGATATGCTCAGGCAGTACAATCCTGCGGCATACCAGTCCCTTGCCGCGGAAACAAACATTCCGGTGTGTGTCAGTGAGCGGCTTCATACGACGCTCCAGTTTCGAGAGCTGATGGAGCTTCGCGCGGTCGATGTGGTCATGTTCGATATCGAGTGGTGCGGAGGCTTGACAGAGGGGAAGAAGATCGCCGATCTGGCGAATACGTATTATCTGCCGTTCGCAACACACAACGCCGGCGGCCCGATGCTGTTTCTGTCGTCCATGCATCTCGGGACGGCCTGCACAAACACCATGATCACCGAGAGCATGTATCCCTATTATACCGATATCTTCCCGTATTTTATCGAGGATTATCCGGCGCCGGAAAACGGGACAGTCATACCGCCCGATACGCCCGGTCTTGGTGTCCGTCTCAGGCAGGAGCCGTTTGATAACGGCGATCTGACATTCGACATTCTCGCAGAGGCCTGAAAAAAAATCCCGCCAATACCAAAGCGGGATTTTTTCGTATGTACAAATAATAATGTATATCAAATCACGGTTTCAGCAGTTCCTCAGGTAAAAGCGCCCGGCGGGTGAACCGCGCCTTTCTGATTGCTCCTTTGAACCAGTACACCTTATTCATACGCACGCCGATCGAGATTTTGCCGTCCTTGTGCGGCGTGAATGCCGGAATATCGGCGGTGAATTCCAGTTCGGCGTTGACATATTGGCGGGCCACTTTACCGTCGAACACGAGCGCTCCATTGAACCACTCGCCGAGCGGATGAACGCAGGTTGAGTCCCTCAGTGTCTGATGGCCGTCCGCGGAACTCATGAATGTGTCGAGATACCACTGGTTATCGTCGGTCAGCCGGGTTTCCACCAGCAACCGGTATTCGGCGCCGTCCTCCTGAAGATGGAGGAACCGCTGTTCGGCGAGGCCGTCAGCGTACGGGCAGAATATCACCTCGAGCGTAAATGTTTCGGCGCCGCTCAGCGGATGGTTCGCCACCTGAATACCGTCGTCTACACCGTCGAACTCGATTGCCTTTCCGTCAGGCATATCGATAATATGCGGATTGCCGGTGATGACAGCTTCGTGACCGCCGATCGCCGCGAGATTGTCGATGTTCCATACGATCTGACCGGTTTCCATCTGCGCCTGCTCCTGACCTTTGTTGGTACATGAGGCCAGTCCGGCAATGATAATGCACAGCACGGCTATCGATATGCGTCTCATATTTCAGTTCCTTTATCTGGTATGAAAGAATAGGGGATCATTGCTATGATAGTCATTTGCGGCAGTCTGCGCAATCGTAAAACGAAAACACGGGTTTCTTCATAAAAAAACTCCGCCGTGAAAAATGTAAAGCGGCGGAGTTTTTTCGTCAACCTTTGGTAGTAAAGGTGAGGTGAAACATTATGTTATGTTGTTCAATCTTGATATCCCCGAGGCAGGATTCTTAACCCGCATCTTTGCGTTTCCCGGGGAGAAATAGCACTGTCCGTCTCTACCGCCCAACATACGTCATTTATAACTGAAAATATGTGACCGGCAACACATGGATGAAAAAAAAGACAGAATTTACATAATTCTTTTCAAGCATGTAAATCATGTCAATTATTTTTTTATGGACAGGATTATGAAACGGTGTCGACATGAACATCCAGACGGTCTCGAATGTCACATGGC
>CAZCDQ010000054.1:0-20925 GCA_964497605.1 uncultured bacterium | reverse complement strand
CTGCAGGTATAGTACCTACAGAAGGGGAGATTGACATCGAAGAGCGAATATCAGAGACAGAGCATCTGCTTCTCGCGTTGATCCGTCAGGAGGACGGTCTCGCCCGCAATATTTTGGCAAAACTCGAGGCCAATCCCGATTTGATCGAGCAGCGCCTGACAGACCTTATGAACAATATGCCGAAAGTCTCGGGACAGGAACAAACATATCTTTCCCAATCTCTCAACCGCATCCTTCAGAATGCCCAGAAAGAGGCCTCGCGGATGAAAGACGAGTATGCTACGGTTGAGCATCTGCTGCTTGCAATCGCTGCGGAACGAGATACGAGAGCCGCCGAGGCGCTCACCGCATTCGGTGTGACAAGGGACGGCATTCTCAAAACCATGAAAGAATTGCGGGGATCGATATCCGTCCGCGATCAGGACCCGGAAAGCAAATATCAGGCCCTTGAAAAGTATACCCGCGACCTCACTAAACTTGCCCGCGAGGGCGATCTCGATCCGGTCATCGGCAGAAACGAAGAGATACGCCGCGTAATGAAAGTACTCAGCCGCCGGACAAAGAACAATCCGGTGCTCATCGGCGAACCCGGCGTCGGTAAAACCGCGGTTATCGAGGGGCTTGCCAGCAAGATTGTGGAGGGTGACGTCCCCGAATCGCTTAAAAACCGCCGCCTGCTGATGCTTGACCTTGCGGGCATGATCGCAGGCTCGAAATTCCGCGGTGAGTTCGAGGAGCGTATGAAAGCGGTCATCAGCGAGGTCGAGGAGGCGGCCGGAAATGTCATCCTGTTCATCGACGAAATCCATACGCTGGTAGGCGCGGGGGCTGTCGGCGGCGCGATGGACGCCTCCAATATGCTGAAACCTGCCCTTGCCCGCGGGAAAATGCGCACAGTCGGCGCGACGACGATCGACGAATACCGCAAAAACATCGAAAAGGACGCTGCCCTCGAGCGCCGGTTCCAGCCAATCATGATTATGGAGCCTACAGTGGACGACACAATTTCTATTCTCCGCGGTCTCAAGGAGCGGTACGACGTGCATCACGGCGTCCGCATACAGGACTCGGCGATTATCGCGGCGGCGACACTCAGCGAGCGGTATATTACCGATCGGTTCCTTCCCGATAAAGCCATCGACCTTATCGACGAGGCGGCGGCGGAACTCCGTATCGAAATCGACTCTATGCCCGCTGAAATGGACACCATTCGAAAACGAATCACCCAGCTCGAGATCGAACGTGTCGGCGTGAAAAAGGAAAAGGATGCCGCTAAACGGCTCGAACCCATCGAGAAAGAGCTTGCCGAACTCGAGGAGGAATTCAAAGTCCTCAAAGCCCAGTGGGAGGCTGAAAAAACGGCGGTGACTAAAATCCAGTCGCTCAAAGAACACCTCGACAACCTGCAAGTCGAAAAGAACCAGGCTGAGCGCGCCGGCGACCTCGAACGCGCTGCAAAAATCCAGTATGTTGAGATTGTCGAGACTGAAAAGAAACTCAAAGACGCCAGCGAACGGCTCGCCTCGGTGCAGTCGAAACAGATGATGGTGCGTGAGGAGGTATCGGACGAGGATATTGCCGGTGTCGTGGCAAAATGGACAGGAATCCCGGTCTCGAAACTGCTCGAGGGTGAACGGGAAAAATTAGTGCTGATGGAGGACCGTATTCATGAGCGGGTGATCGGTCAGGACGAGGCGGTACGGGTGACCTCGGACGCTGTCCGCCGTACACGCGCAGGACTCGGCGACCGGAACCGTCCCATTGGCTCGTTCATGTTCCTCGGCCCGACCGGTGTCGGGAAAACGGAGCTTGCCCGTGCCCTTGCGGAATTTCTGTTCGACGACGAGCACGCGATGGTGCGTATCGATATGAGCGAATACATGGAGAAGCATTCGGTATCCCGACTCATCGGCGCACCGCCGGGATATGTCGGTTATGACGAGGGCGGACAGCTTACCGAGGCGGTGAGACGGCGGCCGTATCAGGTCGTGCTGTTCGACGAGATAGAAAAAGCCCACACCGAGGTATTCAATGTGCTTCTGCAGGTGCTGGACGAGGGTCGCCTGACTGACGGTCAGGGGCGGACGGTGGATTTCCGCAACACAATCATCATCCAGACCTCGAACATCGGCTCCGAATTCATCGGCGGAGCGGGCAGCGATACCAAAGAATCCGAACAGGCGCGTGCGAAAGTCATGGACCTTGTGCGGATGCATTTCCGTCCCGAATACCTGAACCGGCTTGACGAGATCGTTATCTTCCACGAACTCTCGAAGGATAACATCCACGACATCGTGAAACTGCAGGTCGGCCATCTCGCGGACCGTGTCAAAGAAAACGCCGGTATAGATATAACAGTGACCGATGCAGCGCTTGATCATATTGCAACTGAGGCCTACGATCCAGCGTACGGCGCCCGTCCGGTAAAACGCTATATTCAGCGCGAGATAGAAAACATCCTTGCGAAAGAATTCCTCGCCGGGCATGTTTCGGAGAAAGTTACGGTTGATATCAAAGATGGCGGTATAACTGTCACATAACATCGATGTATCGGCCTGAGTTCGGGCTAACCCCTCTCTCGGCTTCGCCGTATCTCTCCTATACAAGAGGAGATGCCTCGAGTTATCGAGGTAGAGGGGTACTCAATAAAATTTCAGCCTGTTTTCTCTGCGCCCTCAGCGTCCTCAGCGGTGAAAAAAAATTTTTAGCATTTCACCCATTTCCCGTTCGCGTCGCTCGATTCGATCACACTGTGGATGAATTTTATCCCGAGAAGCCCGTCACGGGAATTCGGAAAATACAGAGCCAGCGGATTGGGTGTGCTGCCGGTACGCCGTGCGGCGATAGCCTCGGCGGCGTCCGAATACAGGTTTGCGAATCCCTCCGGGAATCCCTCGGGATGCCCGGCGACAATGCGGCTCGAGCGTTTCGCGAGCGGCAGCGTTCCCGGCCCGTTGGGCGTACGGTTCTGAGAGGGCGAGCCGATGGGTTTAAATGTCAGCGCCTGCGGAAATTCCTGCATCCATTCAACGCTGCCCTTGGTCCCGCTGACCCGAATTCGCAGACAGTTCTCCACACCTGCAGCGGCCTGCGTCACCCAGAAACTTCCCCGCGCGCCGCTTTTGAACCTGAGAAGCGCACCGGCAAAATCGTGCACAATCCGTCCCGGCACAATGCTGCCGATCTCCGCCATGACCTCGTCAACCTCGAGTCCGGTGATGAACCGCGCAAGGTTGTGCGCGTGGCTGCCGATATCACCCATCACCAGCGACGGCCCGCCTTTATCGGGATCGAATTTCCACCGTTCCTTGCCGGTAGGATCGGATTTAGACTCGTCCGCATTTCCGCCCTGCACATACTCGACCTGCACCAGCCGCATCTCCCCAAGCTGGCCGTCCATGACCATCGCCTTTGCCTGACGGACCATCGGATATCCTGTGTAGTTATGGGTGAGACAAAACACAAGCCCCGTATCCTCGACCATGTTGTGCAGCGCCTCGGCATCCGCGAGCGTATTGGTCATCGGTTTGTCGCAGATCACATCGAATCCCCGTTCGAGCGCCATCGAGGCATACTCGAAATGGCTGTCGTTCGGGGTCATGATCGCGACAACCTCGGCGCCGTCGTCGCGGCCTTTTTCGCCGTCAAGCATCTCTGCAACGCTGCGGTAAATCCTGTCCTCCGCAATCCCGAGCGCTTTCGCCGCATTTTTCGACCGCTCGGTATTCGAAGACAGGATACCGGTAACTATTTCGTAACGGTCGTCCATGCGCGCCGCCTGACGGTGCATCGGTCCAATGAACGACCCGGGGCCGCCGCCAATAACCGCCAGCCGCAGCCGCCGTCCCAACATATCAATAACCGGGTTTAAACTCATTTTTTTTCCTCCTTTGTACAATGCTCCCCTGCCCCAAAATCGGGGCAATCCCCCCTATTAGGGGGGACACGGCGCAGCCGAGAGGGGTTTATTGGATTTACATTTCAGGTCATTCCCGAGAGTGAAACGAGTCGGGAATCCATGATTGAGGTTGGTGTGGATTCCCGTTTTCACAGGAATGACAGCTTATTTAATCAATAGCATCATCTGCGGCATCCGATAATCTGTGTCAATCTGCAGTTCAGACTTCCTCTGCGTCCTCTGCAGTGCCTTTCATTTCCCCAAAAACGTTCTCAGCGCCCGTACCACCAACGCGTGATCCTCCTCCTGTGCCAGACCCGAAACGGTGACCGTGCCGACTACGCCGGCGCTTTTCACAATCACGGGGAAACATCCGCCGTGCGGCGCAAAATCGCTCTCGGGGATAAGCCAGGCATCCATGATGCATGTCCCCTTGCTTTTGAGAAGCTGCCCGAGATAGAACGAGCTGTGCCCCATGCGGTACACTAACGCGGTCTTGCGTTTCACCCATTCATCGTTGTCCGCCGAGGTTCCGGGACGGGCCGCGTGAAAGAGCTGATGCGCGCCGCGGGTGATATCGATTGTCACCGGCAGCCCCTCCTCACGGGCGATTCCGGCAAGCAGACTGCCCAACTCAAAGGCGGTGTCCTCGTTGAACCGCTCGAACTGCAATTCCTCCTCCTGCGCGAGAAGCTCGGATAATATGTCGGTCATAATCGTTCCTTTTGCTTGAAAAGTGTACTAGCATGTTAGTACAATATAAGGGATGGTGCGGAAGAGAACAATGATAGAAAATTATATTTCAACGCAGAGTGCGCAGAGTACGCGGAGGGGAATCAACAAAAAAACAACTTGACATCACATGAACAATTGGTTATAATTAGAATGTATTTTATACTTTTATTTAGCTTTTTTATGTATATATTGTAATAAAGATATTTATACCATACTCTAATTAAGGAGTATATATTGGATATCATGATTAAATTTGATGCGCAGAAAGCCTATGAAATAATAATATATTTTGCTAATAGATGCAAAATAACAGATTACTATAATATTTTAAAATACTTATATTTGGCAGACAAACTCCATTTAGAAAGATATGGCCGTTTTATATCTGGTGACATACATTATGCTATGAAATTTGGGCCGGTACCAAGTAAAACTTATGATATTATAAAAAATGTGAAAAATGGTTTAGATTTAAATTGTGGGTTTATGGTAAGTGGCTTTAAAATTGAACCAAATCGAGATGCTAATATTGACTATTTAAGTGAAACTGATATTGAATGTCTAGATGAGATAATTAATAAGTATGGGGAATGTAATTTTGAAAATATTCATGATGAAAGTCTTGATGATGCTTACGAAGAATATTTTGTTGAGGGTACATCAACCCTTATTCCCCTTAAAGCTATTATAAAAACTCTTCCTAATTCTGATGAATTAATTGAGTATCTAAACGTAACATTTGGTTGAATATGTGTGTATTTGACCGTATGTCAGAATCAGATCGTTTAGATATTATTAAAACTCAATTACTACCTTTCCAAACCCTATTATTACATTATCCAATTGCAAACAAAGATAAATTTGTTGTATTAGTTTGCAAGGATCCAGCACTATGTTTTTTTATTAACAGTGATGTTAATCTTAATTATCTAAAATCCCGTTTTACTCAAAATTGCTTAATCCCAATATATAAAGAAGAATTACCATGCCTTAATTCAAAAAAACCAAGCTTTATACATTGTGGTGATGTTATTAATAATTTTTCTTTTGATGATATTTTATCACAATTATTAAATGATTTTTCCCGAATTAAAGGTCAAATTGATAGTTCTATTTGGCCAAAAGTAATCGAAATAGTAAAAATGAATAAAAGAATTTCTCCTATTCAAAAAAAACAAATTTTGAAATTTATTGGTTAAAAGCTTCCCCTGCAAAAAACCCTTCGCGCCTCGCTTACAACCGCCCATAATCGCCGTTGCACTCTCTCCTGTCACAGTGTCCGTACCCGCCATGAGAACTGACGTCCGGACGAAGCTTTGTCAGCAGTTCACCGTGGGGCGAGGCATCGCGAAGGATACGTTTTTTGGCGGGGGCGCATTTTGTGGCTCGTTCTTTGTGCGGGCAAAGAATGAACAGAAAATATTCCGTCGAAGTACAAAGCACCCGTTATATTGGGCAGACACGGGGCCTGCCCCTACAAAACCACCCTCACCCTCCCTGCTCCCTCTCCCGCCAGCGGGCGAGGGAGGGCCGCAATACTGTCATCTGCCCCTCTCCTTTCAAGGAGAGGGGATTAAGGGGTGAGGTCTTCTGCGCGCTCTACGGTAATGTATTTCAGGTCATTCCCGAGAATGAAACGAGTCGGGAATCCATGAGTAACATTTTGTGGATCACCGTTTTCACGGGATTGACAGTATTATTCTGAGGTTAAAATTGTGCCTTATTCCCCCTTGATTGCCCCATCCACATAAATTATATTACTAATTCATATTCGCACACAACAGATAATAATGAACCGGAGAAAATAGATGACTTCACGAGAACGTGTCAGAGCGGCAATCAATCATACCGAGCCGGACCGTGTGCCGGTCGATTTCGGCGGAACATTCGAGACCGGCATTTCGGCAAGCGCCGTGTACTTCCTCCGCGAGCGGCTCGGGCTGAACGAACCGGGCGAACGGACCAAGGTCATCGAGCCGTTCCAGATGCTCGGCGAGGTCAAGGACGATCTCCGCGATGCCATGCACATCGACACTACCGCGCTGTACAACACCGGCACCGCGTTCGGATTCCCTCTTGCGGACTGGAAAGAGTGGGATCATTTTGACGGTTCAAAACTTCTTGTCCCGGGGCTGTTCAACACCGAGCCGAACGAGGAGGGCGGCATATATATGTATCCCGAGGGCGACACATCTGTTCCCCCGAGCGCGGTGATACCAAAAGATGGTTACTATTTCGATTCGATCATCCGCCAGAAACCCATCGACGACGATAATCTCGATCCGGCGGACAATCTTGAGGAATTCGGCGTATACCCCGACGAAATGCTTGCATATCTCGATCGTCAGTCGAAACATCTGTATGAGAACACCGACCGTTCGGTCGTTTACTGTTTCACCGGCACCTCGTTCGGCGATGTGGCGAACACCACCGGCCCCGAACTCAAAGACCCGAAAGGCATCCGCGACACAACCGAATGGTATATGTCGTTCCTCACCCGCAAAGACTATATCAAAGAGGTTTTCGCGGGCGAATGCGAGATCGGGCTTGAGAACCTGAAACGGGTGTTCGAGGCGGTCGGCAACCGTATCGACGTCATCAAGCTGACCGGCGCCGATTACGGTTCCCAGCGCGGGCCGCTTGTTTCGCCGGATTGGTACCGCGAGATGATTCAGCCGTTCCATAAGAAACTCACCGGCTGGATTCACGAGAACACCGACTGGAAAATATTCATGCACTGCTGCGGCGGGATTCGTCCGCTCTTGGACGATTTCATCGAGGCCGGGTTCGATATCATCAGCCCGGTCCAGACAAACGCCGAGGGGATGGAACCCGAGGGACTGAAAAAGGATTTCGGCGACCGTATCGTATTCTGGGGCGGCGGTGTCGATACGCAGAGCACCCTCCCGTTCGGCACACCCGAGGAGGTGTATGACGAGGTCGTGGAGCGTATCGATATTTTCAACCACGGCGGCGGATTTGTATTCAATCCGATTCATAACGTCCAGCCGAACACGCCGATGGACAACATTATCGCCATGATCGAGGCAATAAAGAAGCATCTGTAAGACAACAATATTTACGCAATACACGTAATAACAACCCCATAAATGCAGGACAGAATATGAAACCATTGAACAGTTTGACAAGCGCCATGCCCCCGTCCGGCATACGTAAAATCTATGAACTGAGTAACAAAGTCGAGGGCTGCCTTCATCTCGAGGCCGGCCAGCCCGATTTCCGCACACCGGAGCATATTCTCGAGGCGGCCGCACAGGCGGCGCATGACGGCTTCACCCAGTATACCTCCTCGAAAGGCATTCCCGATCTTGTCGAGGCGATTGCCAAGAAAGTCACTGAGAAGAACGGCTTTCCTGCCGAGCCGAAAAATATTGTCTGCAGCCCCGGTGCAGTGTGCAGCATTATGTCGTCGCTTTTGGCGGTTGTCGATCACGGCGACGAGGTGCTTATCCCTGATCCGGCATGGCCGAACTACATATCGCAGATGGCTGTCATCGGAAGTGTCGGCATCCGGTATCCGCTGATACCCTCCCTCGGGTTCAAAATCGATTTCGACGCCCTTGAGAAACTGGTCACCCCAAAAACCAAGGCGATGATTATCAACACCCCCGGCAATCCTACCGGCGCAGTGTTCAAACCCGAGACAGTGGAAAGGATCGTTGAGTTCGCGAACCGTCACGATCTGTATGTCATTGCCGACGAGGTCTACGAGGACATTCTGTTCGACAGCGTCCACACCTCGACCGGACAATTCAACGATGACGGCCGTGTGATGACCGTGTTCGGTTTCTCGAAGACATACTCGATAACCGGCCTCCGTGTCGGGTATGTGGTCTGTGAGGAAAAGCTTGCGGAGCTGATCACCAAAATTCAGCAGCCGCTTGTCTCCTGCCCCACCTCGATTTCGCAGAAAGCATGTGTCGCCGCTCTGAACGGTCCCCAGGATTCAATCGCCGAGATGGTTGCGGTGTACCGTAAACGGCGCGACGCGGTGGTCGATATACTGAAAGCGAACGATCTCTACCTCTACACACCCGAGGGCGCGTTCTATATCATGGTCGATATTTCAAAAACAGGTATGGAATCGGAGCCGTTCTGTATTGAACTGCTGAAAAAGAAAAAAGTCGCCGTATCGCCGGGAGACACGTTCGGCGCAGTATCGTCAAAATTCATCCGTATCGCGTTCTGCACCGATACCGATACGCTTGTCGAGGGCACAACGCGTCTCTGCGAATTTGTCGACGAGCTGAGTTCGTGACCGTTGCGCGTGTGAACTTTTTGCGGAATCACTCGTTATAAATATATAAGCGGATTATTACGCGAACCGAGCATATAAAAAGGATTGAGTCATGCGTTTCAAATATGGTGTATTTATCATGCTGGCAATGCTTCTGTGTGCGGCGGCAATATGGGCACAGGATGCAGATCCCGAGGCGCTTAAAAACGAGGGAAACGAACTGTATACCGCGGGCGACCTGGACGGCGCTATCTCCAAATGGGAGGAGGCCATTGCGGCCGATTCGTTGTTTGCATTCGCCTATAACAATATCGGGATCGCATACTATGATAAAAAAGAGTACGATAACTCGGTCGTTTATCTGAGTACTGCGGTCACTATCGACAGCACATACACGAAGGCATTCAACAGTCTCGGCAACGCCTATCTGGCGAACGGCGATTATATTAATGCGAAAGCGGCTTATGAAAAAGCCATCGAACTCGATCCGTACGACGAGGAAAAGCATAACAATCTGGGCAACGTCTATCTCGCCCTTGGCGAATATGACGCTGCGCTTGCCTCCTACGAGGAAGCGGTCGATTTTAACAAAGATTTCGCGCCGGCGCTGAACAATATAGGCATCATAAAACAGCGGCGGAAAGACATGGGCGGCGCCAGTGAAAGCTACCGCCGGGCGATCAAAGCCGATTCGGAGTTCATCGATCCATACATCAATCTCGGGATGCTGTTTTACGGTGAGGGGGACGAATACCTGCTTAAGGCGACCGAGTATTTCGAGCAGGCGATGAAACTCGACAGTGAAAATCTGATTCTGCTCTACAACTATGGTCTCGCCCTCTATAAACTGGGCGACAATGTCAAAGCGATGAACAATCTGAAAAAAGCTTCCGAACTCGCACCGGAGAATCCCGACATATTCTATGCGCTCGGGTTGGTTTATGCAGCACGGCGGTTCAAAGATTTAGCGGTCGAGAATTTCGAAAAAGCGCTTGCATTGGATTCGGAATATGAAAATGCGCGCCTCGGGCTTGCGTATGTGAATAATACCTTATAGCATTCTAAAATGTACTACCACGGAGTAAAGTCCGGGGTATTCTATCTATGAACAAAGAAAAAAGCCGCACCGGCGATATGTAACGGTGCGGCTTTTTTTACGTTAGAACGGATTCTCACCGGGATAAAGCATTCCCGGCGGCCGATTGAATGAAATATCATCCACACCGAGCATTTTCACCGCGTCAAACAGCGCCCTGCCGGTATGTTTAAAACCGACTGCGGTATGATGCGGGAACTGTTTTCCGATGAGGACGTGACGGTAGAATCTGCCCATGTTTTTGATGGCGAAAACACCGATACCGCCGAACGATTTCGGATCGATATCGAGTACTTCGCCCTCCGCCGCATAGGACATGAGTTTGGTATCCGCCGCCGACTGAAGCCTGAAAATGGTGACCTCTCCGGTGATAAGTCTGCCGTCCAGTACGCCGCGTGTGATATCGGGTTCACCGTCCGGTTCCATGAGCCGTTTCATGATAAGCTGATATTTCATGGCGGGATTCATAATGTAGCATGATGGTGTATTTCCGCAGTGAAATCCCATAAAAAGGTCCTGTGGCGTGTATTCGCCGACAATTGTACCGGCGCTGTCGATCATATCGTAGGGCACAGTATTGTTGATATCGAGGATTGTCGGGGGACATTCTGTCGCCGCACCGACCATGTATTCGCTGAGCGCGCCGTATATATCGACCTCGCATGAAACCGGCATCCCCCGTGCGGCCAGCCGTGAATTCACAAAGCAGGGCACAAACTCGAAATATTTTTCAAACGACGGCCAGCATTTATTCGCAAAAATGCCGTATTCGGAGGCGCCGATATTGTCCTCGAAGAATTTCACAAGCGCACATTCATACCGGGCAAGCTTTTTCAGAAGGTCGGGATAACAGTTCCCCGGCCCGAGTTCCTTTTCCATATCTTTGACAACCGCATCGACATCGGCATGATTCTCTGCCGATTTATAGATATCGTACAAATCGAGTTCGCTGTTCTCCATAATCTCGACACCGATATCGTACAGCGGCTTTATCGGTGCGTTGCAGGCAAGAAAATCCTGGGGCCGCGGACCAAATGAGAATATCTTCAGTTTCTTCAGTCCCATAATCACACGCGCGGTCGGAATAAAATCGTCGATCATTCCTGCGATCTCTGATGCCGTGCCGACCGGATATGATGGAATATGCACATTCAGGTTTCTCAGGCCGACATTATACGAGGCATTCAGCATGCCGCAGTATGCGTCTCCGCGGTCGCTGACAAGCACATCCTCCGACTCCTCCGCCGCACCGCACAG
The DNA here is from genome assembly GCA_964497605.1 of uncultured bacterium. GTDB lineage: Bacteria > Latescibacterota > Latescibacteria > Latescibacterales > Latescibacteraceae > Latescibacter. The sequence goes on along the minus strand of CAZCDQ010000054.1, from coordinate 9,681 downwards.
CATGACAGGACCGTCGAAATCGCGGGCGAGAATCGAGATAGGTCCCTCCGGGCCGAAATTTCCGAGATAAATCACAAGCGCATTGACATTTTTCGCCTTGAGTTCGTCAAGAGCTTTGAGAACGTCGCGCTCATTTTCGATGATCGTATCGCATGCGGACACCTCGACACCCTGTTTGGCACATTCGTCGACAACTCTGTTTCTACGGTCCCGGGACAATTCGATGACAAAACAGTCCCTACTTACTGCCACAATACCTGTCTTTAACTCAGGAATATTGTTCATACTCACCTCCGTATAGATTCAATGACGTATATAAAAAAATCCGGCTTCCACGTTAAATAAGCTTGATATCCGGGAAACCAAAGAAATACAAAACGACCTCACTCTTTTATTTCCTCCTTGTAAGGAGAGGGCTAATTGATAGTATTGCAACTCCCCCTCACCCGCTGGCGAGAGAGGGGGTGAGGGTGGAATAATAGCAGTTGCTGACTTATCTTGATAAGCGAATGAATATCTTCACATTTTGTATAAGGGCAGGTAACCAACCCCGCATCATTTCAGCACAGTGAATCGCCTGAACGCTTGCATTCCCGGCCCGGCCTCAATGGAAAGAATATATATTCCGCTCGACAGGCGGTCCCCGTTCAGCACAAACGTATGCTCGCCGGAGGATTTATAACTGTCCAACACCGTCTCAATCTTTCTGCCGAGTATATCGAATATTGTGATCCTGAGTTCGGTATCGGCCGGCAGGTAATAGCTTACCGTTGTTCGCCCGTTAAACGGATTCGGATACACCGGCTTGAGTGAAAATGCCGCAGGATTATCCGGCTCGGCGGATTCATCGACACGGACCGAAATATCTGCCGCTTTCAGCAGTGCATTCCCGATCTGGGATTTCATTCCATCGAGGGTCAAACCGTAGCCGATGACAAAGATAACCTGTTTTTCCCCGTCCGGTAATAAATCGAATCCCTCCGATGCCGTAACCATCGAAACATCGCCGACCGCAGCCGATTTTGCATTGCTTTTCCCGCCGCTCAACGCTTGCCATTTTTCCGATTCGGAGAATCCGCCGTATATGCCGAACAGCACACTGTCCGGATGGTCGGTTTCCGGATCGGGTCTTGCATTTTCAATAATCCACGGCGATCCGATCCCGCCGACGACTGTTGCACCGATAAAAATACTATTATCCGCAGCTTCAGAATCTTCCGTTATGACAAGAATATCGTCGTCCGGCAGATAAAACATATAGTCGTCATACGCTTCGCCGTCGGGGACATCGAAATCGAGAAACAGTCCGGGGATAAAATGCTCGAGCGTCTCGCTTCCGGTGTTTTTAAACGTATACGCGAATATGACATACTGATCGTTGCCCGGTTCCTTGAAAGAATAGGTATTCAGGTTCACCACGACATGATTGCTCGATTCGCCGGCATCGATATCGTTGAAAACAATCGATCCTTTTTGCTGTGAACCGTCCGGTGCAGTTTCAATCTGAATATTTTCTGTCGTTCTGAAATCTCTGTCCGCAACCATCTGGTTTTCGCCTCTGACATTGTTCGCTACACGGTCCCTGGCGGTTCCCGACATCAGCCCGCCTTCGAACAGGAGCGGCACATTGAATACGCTTTCGTTGTCGGTCGTATAATCAGTGACTACAAATGGTATCCCTTTTGAGTTATCGGGATAATCCACATACCCAATGTGTCCTTTCCCGTCAATTGAAACCGATATCGTATTCGCCGACAGAGTCACATAGGACGGATTTACATCGAAATCCATGACCTGGAAATTGACCGCTTCACCCGCTGTGAAATCCAAACGGATATATTCTTTAGCATCGTCCGGAATACCGTCGTTAATGTGAAATGTAATATCCGATATGACGACCGTGTCACCATGTTTGAGCGCGCCAATAGTTCGCGAATCCGTGCTGGGAGTGGAATATCCCGTGGTTGAATAAATATTGAATCCGAGATTACTGATATCCTCACCGCAATTTGTGATTTTAAATGAGGCCTGGATTGTTTCACCGATATTGAATAATCCGTCATTCCCGTCCGAAAAAGAATAATCCTCGACCTCCACAAATATAACCGGATCGCCCATCGCTGCCGCCGCGTCGATATACCCGGTCCCGCGCAAATATCCCTCATCGTCGGAAATTGCCACCGACGTGCCGGCTATCTGCGCAAGGATACGGTCGTTATCCCAGTCGGGATGTGCCGATTTCAACAGAGCGGCAAGCGCTGAAACAATCGGCGCGGCCATCGAGGTTCCATTGATATTGTCGTACTGGCCCTTGAATACCGTACTGTATATCTCATTACCCGGCGCCGAAACATCCACATACGAACCATAATTCGAATAAATCGCTTTCTCACCGTATTTATCGACCGCACCAACGCCGAACACGCCCGAATAACCAATCGGATAGTAATCGCTGTCAGTGTTTTCATTCCCGGCAGATGCAATGATAATCACTCCCATTGAAAGCGCAGTCTCGACAATTTCTTCGGCGGTTCTGCTGTAATACAACGATCCCCAGCTGCAGTTGATGATATCCGCGCCGTTCTGGGCGGCATAGAGAATTCCCTCATAACCGTATCTGAGATTATCTCCGCTGTCCGATCCCACTTTCACCGGCATATATGTCACATTGTAGCTCAGGCTCGCGACACCGATTCCGTTATCGGTCACCGCGGCGGCGATTCCGGCGGTATGGGTGCCGTGCGGCTGGCCAACACCGGAGGGATCGTTATCCCCGTAGATTTTTCGGTTTACATCTCTTCCGCCGTAGAAATCCCAACCATGGATATCATCCTCATATCCGTTACCGTCGTTATCTTCACCGTCGTTGGGATGCTCCGCCTCCCCGGGATTGGTCCAGACATTTGCCAACAGGTCGGGATGACGCCAGTCGGTGCCCGAATCAATGATGGCGATAACCACCTCGGAATCGCCGGTCGCTTTCACCCAGGCCTCGGGTGCGCGGATAAAATTCAGGTAATCCTGCTCGACTTCTTCTCCGACATCGACAGAATCGGGATGGAAAAACGGATCGTTCGGATAAACGACATCGAGTTGTTGATAATAGACCGGTTCCGCATATTCGATACCGCGATGGGCGCTCAGTTTCCGCGCGATATATGCCATATCGAGGTCTTCGGGGAACATAACCCGCTGTATGCGGGCGAGGGATTCCAACCGTGACACGGTTTCGGCGCTGATCTTGCCTCGTACATTCGACGGGCGGTTGACTGCGGTCGGAAATGCCGGTTCGCGGCTGAGCATGCCGAACGATTCAAGCAGATCGTCCGGGGAGGTTCCTCCCGCCGATTTCTGCGCCTCAGAGGTATATTTGACATACAATTCCCCCGGCGCATAGATTTCACCGTTCGCCGCTTTTCCCGTAACAGGCTGAAAGAAAAGCGCCGCTGTCAGCAGCGCCAATATGACCGTCGCCGTGAATCTTCTGTCAGGACTTTTGTCCATAGTACGCATTATCTCCGTGTTTACGGTAAAAATGTTTATCGAGCAGCGCCTGTTCGAGCCGTTCGGCAGAGGCATCGATACCAAGCGTAATGCTCGCCATTTTTGCGAGTTCTTCAAGAATTACGCTATTATGAACAGCATCGTCCGGCGAGTCTCCCCAGGTGAACGGTCCGTGACCCGCAACAAGCGTCATTGGAACGTCCTCGCTCGACAGGCCGTTGAATCGCTCGACAATCCGGTAGCCGGTTTCCTCCTCATAATCCCCGGCAAGCTGCTCCTCGGAAACGACCGCCGTGCAGGGAATGTCGCCGTGCACATAATCGGCATGTGTTGTACCGAGACAGGGTATCGGCCTCCGGGCCTGCGCCCACGCAGTCGCATAGGTCGAGTGCGTATGCGCCACGCCGCCGATTTCCGGGAAATGCTTGTAGAGTACCACATGCGTTTTGGTATCCGAGGACGGATTTCCCTCGGAATCGACCGTATGGTAATCCATATCGATCAGCACAATATGTTCCGGTTTGAGCGATTCGTAGGGCACCCCGCTGGGTTTGATAGCAATGATGCCCTTATCGCGGTCGATACCGCTGACATTGCCGAACGTATATATCACAAGACCGCGGGCGGGAAGTTCCATATTTGCTTCCCACACCCGGTCGCGGAGCTCCTTGTATGAGTACATCATAATTTCATCCGTTGTTTGTGTTGCGCCGTTTAAATTCTCGTATCGGATGTACTTATCGTTCGGCATCCGATATGCCTTGTGAACACATTCCCCACGGCGCATTGAGTTTAAACTATTGCTATCTTTATATGGCACTTCATGTTACACTGCCATGCTCGATATAAGTTCCGAAATCAGAGTACTCTTCGTACAGTTTTTCGTAGATTTTTGCATTGCTGGAATCGGGCAGATATTCGCGCTCGAATCCGCTTCCCATAGCGTCGAGCGCACCCTCGACCGTATCGTATAGTCCCGATGCGGTGGCGGCAAACATCGCCGCGCCGAGCGCACACGCCTGCTCCGACTGCGCAACCTCAATTTTTCGGTTGAGCACATCGGCAAGTACCTGCATGACAAACGGTGACTTTTTCGCCACTCCGCCGAGTGCAATAACCCCTTTGATCGGCACACCCTCGGATTCGAACCGGTCAACAATCTTTTTCGAGCCGTAGGCGGTCGCCTCGACCAGCGCGCGGAAAATCGCCGGTGCGGCGCTGCCGAGGTTGAGCCCGGCGATAGCTCCGCGGAGATTCTGATTCGCATCCGGCGTGCGGCGTCCGTTCATCCAGTCGAGCGCAAGAACGCCTGTCTCTCCGGCGCTGAGCTTTTCCGCCTCGGCTGAAAGCGCGGGGATAATTTTCGCAGCGAGTTTATCGTCGATACTGCTGTCCGTATGACCGCCGAACTGTTTCACCGGCCACATGAGAATGTCTCTGAACCATGCGTAGATATCGCCGAATCCGGACTGTCCCGCCTCCATACCGAGCATGCCGGGAATGACCGAACCATCCACCTGACCGCAGATGCCCCGAACGAGTTTGCCGCCCATTTCCTCCATCGGCGCGACCAGCATATCGCAGGTCGAGGTTCCGATAACTTTTGAGAGCACATACGGCCGTATCTCTGCACCGACAGCGCCCATGTGAGCGTCGAACGCACCGACACCGACTGCGATCCCCGCAGGAAGCCCCAGCCGTTTAGCCCATTCGGCGGACAACCCGCCCGCTTTCACATCCGAGGTGAAAGTCTCGGAATAGAGCCGCTCACGGACACCGGCAAGCAACGGATCAAGCGCGGTGAGGAATTCCTCCGAGGGAAGGCCCCCAAACGATTCGTGCCACATCGCTTTGTGGCCCGCGGCGCATCGGCTGCGTTTGATCGTGAGCGGATTCGTGTCTCCGGTCAAAAGCGCGGTCATCCAATCGCAGTGCTCGACCCAGGAGAATGCCGCCTCGCGAACTTTCTCGTCCTCGCGGAGCACGTGAAGCATTTTCGCCCAGTACCATTCGGATGAATAAATGCCGCCGACATACATGGTGAAATCGGCGCCGCCCCAGGTTCGCGCGGTCTCGTTGATCTCGTCCGCCTCGGCGACTGCGGTGTGATCTTTCCAGAGAATGAACTGCCCGTTGGGATTATCAGCGAATTCGTCGAGCATCCCGAGCGGCGTGCCCGCTTTGTCCACCGCGACCGGGGTCGAACCAGTGGTGTCGATGGAAATACCGGCGATCTTATCCGCGGTACCCGGCGGCGCCTGCGCAAGTGATTCGCGTACGGTTGCCTCCAATCCTTCGATATAGTCGAGCGGACTCTGACGAAACCGGTTATTCGTGGAATCGCAGTATTTCCCCTCGCTCCATCTCGAATAATTGTGCACTGCGGTGGCGATCTCCTCGCCGTTCATTGCGTCGACTATCAGCGTCCGCACCGAATCGGTCCCGTAATCGAGCCCGATCACATAGCGTTTGTCAGTCATGGCTTCTCCTTATTAAGTCAATAAATATAAAAAAATAATCAATTAAAAACTTTTGAGAATATCTCTAAAAACTCATTATTTACACCACTTTCACTAAGTACTTCTGGTGCAAATGATAATATTTCATTTTTGGTAGTAATATTCTTTCTAAATGATTCAGCTTTTTCAATCTTATTCCCTGTAATACTTTCAGGATAATAATTTTCAATACATCCTTTTTCTAAAATAAAAATATTTTTTTCGCGTAGTTTTTTTAATAAAATTTGCTTCGATTCTTTTACACCCTCTAATTCCCTTAAAATCTTTAAACAGGCTTTATTATGTTGAAGTTTCTTTTCAATATCTTCTAAATAATCGCATTCTTCTTGTGAAATAACTTCACCTGAATATGCTTTATTTATTATTTCAATTATCCGTGGCCCATTTTCTTTCCATGTCTCCTGAATATCTTCACTTGAATATTCTGGTTCTGTGATATAACTACTTGCATTCGAAATAAGTACATTTCTTTCTTGTTTAAGTGATGAATCTGGTGGAAGGTCAAGTTGATTAAACCCCGAAATAAGGATATCAAGGTCAGCAATTATATATGTTTTTATTTGAAATTTTTTAAAAAACCTTTTAAATCTTAAGAAGTTACCTTTCCCTTCAACTTTTATCATTCTTATTTTGCCTTTATCAAAATCCCAGTCGGATTTTATTGTAAATGCAATATGTTTCAAGGCATGTAAATCACTATCACCTTCAACTAGTACAACTTTTTCAGCAAAAAATGCAACATTATTATTTTCAAAACATAATATTTGAAACTCATCTTTTATGTTTAAATCATTTTCAACATCAACAGATATCAATTCACTATATGGTGTTTCATTTTGATTATCGTATTTAATTAATTTAGCAAAACCTTTTCTAGCAGAAAAAAATAATGGTGAATGAGTAGTAATTACGGTTTGATAAGTACCTGAAATAACGAACAATGAATCAAATACTATCTGTTGTGCATTGGGATGTAAATACAGTTCTGGTTCTTCAAACAATATCACATAATTTGAATCATTTTCTGGTCTTGAATCAGAATTCTTTAATTGTGCCAGTGATTTGAAAAGAGAAAAAAGAACAGCTCTTTTTAAACCATCTCCTTTTGTTTCTACTCCGCCTTTAATACCTCCTTCTGTTATCTTAATCTCTGCAGATTGTAAAACTTTTTTTAGATCAGGAGGTGGTATTTCAATATTTACATCAACATTTTTAAAATTTTCCCTAATATTATCTTCTATTTTACTTTCTATATTTTGTATTTGAGGAAATCTATTATCTTCTCCTTCAATAATATTTAATTTTTTATCCAATTCCTCTAATGCTCTATTAAATTCCTCCATTTCTTCTTCATCTTGAATTCCTGATAGGACTATTCCTAATAGCTGTCCAAATAATGCTTTATCCGTCGTTTTTAAATCTTCAGAAATATCTTTCACAGCAGGTATAAATATCGGTACAGGCAATAAGGACTCAACACTTGCAGGAATACCGGTTGGTATATCACAAAAATGATTCCATTCTAATTCTTCAGGTGGTAGATTTCCAATATATTGACCAATAATTTCTTTTACTATTATTTGTGTAATGCTACTTCCAATACTATTTATTTCGCTTTCAATTTCAGGATATTTTTCGTTTATGGCATCTTTAAGTTCAGCACCCCTTTTCCCACTAACGGTATCATTTACTTCATTATCATTCCATTTAGCTTCTTTTGGTACAAGTTTTGAGCAAGTCAATATTACTTTATCATCAAGCGGAAAAGAACGGGTTAAAGTCAACTTATTATCTAACACTAACTCATTAGTACGACTTCTGTGATCTTCGTTAACGATTAGGCTTAAATCGTTTTCGCTAACCTTAAATTCTGTAGTAATTATAACCGGATTTTCTAAGTTATAGTAATCTGATTCCTTAAGCTTTTTCCCATCAAGAAAACTCTGAACTGCATGCATTAATGATGATTTTCCAGTATTATTCTCACCAATAATGCAATTAAAGGAAGACATATCAATAGTAACACATTTTAGTGCCCTGAAATTACATATATTCATTTTAGATATTTGCATTTTATCCCCCAATAAATTACATATACTCAATCCTTTTCTTCTACAGATGTGAATTCAATATAACAAAAATGAAAACGTTTACATAATTATTTCGCCGGTGTGATACTAATGTTCCGGTACTGTATCGCGCCGTGATCGCCCTGGATCATCAGCGGCCCCGGTTCGCCTTCCCTGCTGTCTAATGCGCCGCCGGTGATGCCGGGTATTTCCACATTGTCGATGACAGTCTGTCCGTTCAGCGCTAATGTGACATTCCGACCGATAAGTGTGATAACCGCGGTGTTCCATTCGCCCGCCGGATTGACCGCCATCGCAGTGGGATCGATGAAACCGTACACGCCGCCGCACTTGTGGCTTTCCGGCTCCTGTCCGTAGGTGTCCTCGACCTGAACCTCATACCGTCCGCGAAGATAGATGCCGCTGTTGCTCCGCGGGGGTATATTAAATTCGATATGAAGTTTGAAATCGGTGAATTCGGCTTTCGTTTTGATGTCCATGCTCGGCGGCTTGTTCATCAATACGCCGTCCTCAATTGTCCAGCCGTTGTTACCCTCGGAAAACCGTGTGACCCAATGCGCATCGAATCCGCCTGCAAGGAGTTCGATACTTTCTCCCCATTCGGGCAGGCCGGAGGATACCAGCGGCGGCGCCGGAACTGCGGTAAATTTTGCTGTGTCGCCGTTGGGAAGGTTGGTTTCACCGGTAATAACACCATACTCGAGCGACCCTGAAAATTCAAGGTCAACCTTCTGATTTTCATACTGTGGCGGAAGCGAAAAATACAGGCTGTTGTCGTGAATTTTAATGATATCAATGTGCCGCGCGCTGCCGAACCGTCCGACAAACCGTCCCGATACCTCGCCGTTCGCATCTTCGGTCAGTTCAAACCATGACGGGAAATCCCCGGCAGGATCGTGCACTGTCATGTCCCAGCGGCCGATAAATGACTGTGAATCGCTGCCGCAGCTTGCCGCAAGCGAAATACAGAACAGACAGAATGCAAACATGGTCAGTCTTTTCATGGTCAGCCCTTTCATGTTGAATTTACACGAAAAATAATTTTTGGACAGATTTATCATAATTTACAAATTTTTTCTTGTTAATCATGTAAATCATGTCTCTCTTTTTTTTGTATCATTCTAATGGACAGGATTAACTAGCGTCATGTCAAGTTATTAATGTTGGATATAATCGTTTTAATTTAATTCTGGCATCTTCATGAAAGAAGTGCCAGTCTACTTTTGCATAAATGCTGTTGCGTTGATTTTGCCATTTTATTGTTTCTTGTTGAATGGCCGCTATATCTGGAATCCGGCGATTTAAGCTTTGACCGGACAGGATGCGCAGTTCAATCTCAGCGATATTAAGCCAACTGCCATGTTTGGGTGTATAATGAATTTTCAATCGTTCCAATAACCAGCCTCGCTTCCTCTGGAGGAAAGCTCTCATACAAAGAGGCCCCTTTATGTGTATTCAAGTTATCCATAACAAGCACAACTTTCCTGGCATGTGGATATTGGTTGTCCAGCACATCTTTTATCTGCATAGCCCAATCGACTTTCGTTCTCCGCTGGGTAATCTGTATA
>CAZCDQ010000053.1:6794-20972 GCA_964497605.1 uncultured bacterium | reverse complement strand
CGAGGGCAGGTTCCAGTGGGTATGGAATTCAAGGCCGATCTCGAAATCGTTACCGGCGGTATTGCGGATTCGTTTTATCCAATCTAAGCACTGCTCGCGTTCCGAGGGCGAAATGAAACTCCCTTTGTTACGGCGCGCAACGGTGTCGTAGGGCCATATTTTCACCCCTTTGATGCCCTTGTCCATGAGGAATTTCGTCATTTCCTCGGCGTCATCGTTCATATTCATGCCGGGTAGACTATTCGAGGTATTATAAAGCCGCTGTTTTTCACGGAATTTTCCGCCCAGCAGTTTGTACACCGGCATATTCGCAGCTTTCCCGAGAATATCCCATTGGGCCATGTTGATTGCCGAGATGATTTTCATATCGGCGCCGCTTGCGCCGCCCCAACTGTTGAACCGGATATCGAGCATCGGCGAGGTCATCTCGATGGCATCGCGACCCAGGATCATGTCGATCTTGTCCTTGAGTACGCCGACCTGGGCGTTCGTGTTCCAGTACGTCTCGCCGACACCAATGATGCCGTTATCGGTATACAGCCGCACCCACATCTGCTGCAAGTTCCTGCCTTCAAACTTTTGGTCGCGGACTACATCGACCTTGGTGATTTTCATATCCGGTACAGTATTAACCGCGGCAATAGCCGGTTCCGGCAGCAGTCCCGCCGCTGCCATTGTTCCGAGCGAACCCATCCCCGCGGTTTTCATAAACTCACGTCGTTTCATTATGTGGTTCCTTTCAGGTTATCGCACAGCCTTTTTTGATTCAGCCGCGCGCATATATCAGATATTCATTGCATTTTTATCGATATATTCATCGACCGTCATGTTCTCATTCGTTTTGCGCTCGTTGTAATACATGAACCGCTCAGCGTATTCGATACCGTAATTGACGATACCCTCGAACGTGCTGTGCGGTTTCATAATGAAATGTCGGATGTATTCGCGGTTTGCGGTTTCGTCGCTGTTTCCGAGGATCGGCAGACGTTTACCCTGGCTTGCCATCTGTTTTCTGAGTTCGGCGCCTTTCTCGCCGCCGCCGCGAATCTTGCATTCTGCAAGCGCTTTCATTTTTTCATCTACCATCGCACTAATATCGACTACTCTGTTGAACGGATCATCCGGATTGGTCGAGAAACAATAACTCTCTTTGACCGCATAAGGGTAGACTCCGCCCTCCTTGAATTCGGGGAAATCGTTATCCATGCCGGCCATGATGCTCGCTTCCTCAGCGGCGCGCGCGGCAAACAGCCGGTCGTAATCCTGCTCGCCGATCATCCGCGGATCGTAGCTGATAACCGTATCGGCTTTAACAAAGCGGAAGATGAATATCAGACGTCCTCTCAGTTCGATGGGCGATATCTCATACATTCGGTGTTCGCGGGTATACAGCTCGAATACATCCTCAAATCCGAGCGATTTCGCCATATTCATGTGTTCCTGCTCGTGCCGGAGAACATTATGCGCATTTGTCAGCCCGCCAACTTTTTCGTCGTTGGTGGTACGAACCAGATATCCGGTGTAGCCCTCTCTAAGCAGTTTCGCAACTGTGCCGCCGCAATAACGGGGTATATCGTCAAGATGTGCATGAACCGCGACAAATACTTTGCCCTGATGAGGTCTGCCGTTTGACAGCCGTTCTATTTCCACTGTTGGAGCCGATGCGGCTGCGCCGGCTCCCGCCATTCCTGCGGCTACAGTACCCGTAACCGCTGCACTCATTTTTTTTATCGTATCCATGGAACCTATCCTTTTTTATCAAATTTCTGGTGACAGCGATCTCTTAAATCGGAACCGCGTTGTTCTCGACATACTCGTCGATACTCGAATATCCCCCATATTCCGGGCCGATATAGTGATACGCCTCCGCATATTCAAGACCGAACTCTTTGCCGAGTGCATGCCAGTCCTCCATAAGAAGTTCTTTTATATAATTAAAATTCGCCTCTTCGTCGCTGTCTCCCAGAATCGGCAGTTTCAAGCCCTGCCGTGCAAGCCGCTGCCTGAGTCGCGAACCGTTGACCCCTGCAGGGCCGAAATTGATGCTCGCCAGATTCGCCCGGACTTTCTGATCGATCACATCACTGATATCGACAATCCGGTTTATGACGTTATGCCCTTGCGGCGACCGCGGATAGTAATACTTTTCCCGCACCGATTTATTGGCAATTCCCGCCTTGCGAAACTCGGGATATTCTTTTCCTCCGCCGGCATGCCAGCACGCGGGCATGGTTGCATAGGCGGTCATCCAATGATCGGGGTTTTCCTCATACGTATTGTAGGGATCGAATGTGATTACCGTATCGACCTTGAGCGCCCTGAACAGGAATACCAACCGCATCTTTATCTCCTGAATATGGGAAATTTCAAGGCGGTGTTTGCTGAAATTGAGATCGATTGATTTATCCATACCGCACGCTTTTGCGATATTCGGGCTGTGCGACTCGATAGCAACCATACCCTCGCCGACCGTTCCGGGGCCGCTCATATCCTCGTTGGTCATGCGTATAATATGGCCGGTGTAGCCCTCGTTTACCAATTTTGCGCAGAGTCCCGAGCAATAAAGCGGAATGTCGTCCGCATGAGGCTGAATTGCGACAAACACCTTGCCCTTATGTGGCTGCCCCGGTACCGCACGCTCGATAACCAGATTTTTATCGAACAAAACATCGGAAGAAATTGTAAACGGATTGTACCCGCTCATTTCATAATCGATGCTGAAATTCGGGTTCGATTTCTTTGTGTGACGAAATGGGTCCGACGACCCAGATTGTGCCTGAGCTTTCTTTTTGCTTCCAAGTAAAGCTCCGCCGGCAAGCGCACTTCCAAAAAATGAACGCCTCTCCATATTTTACCTCCACGTGTAAAGGGTATATTTCACATATTGCCCGGTTCGTTATTATATTTTTATAATGTACAAAATCAAAACCAAATGGCAAGACCAGTTTTCAGGCGTGCACTGAATACTGTGACGCATTCGGGGATTTCGCTGTCCATATGTCAGTTATGACGTCAGCCGTGACCGGTTATTTAAATATTACTTAAAAACAATATATATATTAGATTGACCTGGATGTATAATTTTCGGAAACCAGGATTCGCCGAATACGATTTACGGGGTGGGTACGGAATTCCGATTACCAAAGTATCGAACATGGGCAAACTTAATGATACGTAAAAAAAGAAAATATCAAACACTTTTTCGTAATCGGCTTTATTATCGCAGAAAAAATCACGGGGGTCAGTTCGCATATGACAAGGAGAAACAATAAATCATTCGACAAACGAACAATTACCGTCACAATCAGCTCGAAAAAATGTCCTTCGGCTTCGAACCTGATTCATTATTATAACGCTGCAGTGGCTAATAAGATTCGTACTCCCTGTCATCTCTCAGAGCGATATTGCATCTGGGGATTCACAAGTTCGCCGTTTATTGTCGGCGATATTGTCGTTGTCGGCGTCGCAGGCTCGATTGCGGCATATGATATCGACTTGGGCGAACTGCGTTGGTTTGACACAAGCGGCGGAAAAGGCTACAGTTCCCCGCATTATGCGATGATCGACGGTACCGAACAAACACTCTATATGAGCGAAGAGGGCACGGCGGGCTTCGATCCTCCTCCTCCTATAAATGGCATCAAACTCTGGATGCATTCGTGGAAAGTCGAGCGTATTCTTCAGCCGGCATTACTCGGGAACGGAGACTTTCTTATATGCGCCGAAGCGCAGGGCATGAGGTGCATTGCTGTTTCGCATAATTCAGAAGGCTGGCATGTGGAGGAGCGGTGGACAACGAAACGTTTGCGGCCAAATTTCAATGATGTCGTGGGCAATGACGGCCATGTTTTTGGATTCAATGGTAACATACTTGTCTGTATCGATATCGAGGATGGCTCCCGCTTTCCGACTAAACAAAACGGGGGAGCGTATGCATTGACGTTCCTATCACACAAGAGTTAGCGGCATTACTCATTTTTTTCTTGCCAAATCCGGAATATGTATTATAATTTTACTACAATATGATGTTGCCTCTTCTCTCTGTATGCTGTTGGGCGGGGATTCTTGCAATGAAAACGTTTACACCTCCTGTTGTTGCGTTTTTTCTCTTACTTCTTATCGTATTTCTGTGTGGTTCCAATACGCTGGTAACTGCCGAAGACGGATCGACCGGCAAGATTTTTCGGCTTCCAATCCCGGAGGGTAATGCCACAGGTACAACGAAACCCAATAAAACTCTTCATGTTATTATCGATAACGAGCGCGAGATGAAAATTATAGAGGCTGCGCAACAGTTCAAACAGACGAACCTCATACTTGAAAACAACAATCCGCAGGTGCGGTCAAACTCATGGGGAATGCCCCAAATGAATATACGAAACGATATCGACTACAAGATACAGTATATGAGCATTGATCCTGCCATCGACTATAAGATTCTGGTTGTCGATCCGGGCAAACCGAATATGCTGCCGAATGTGAAATCCGGCAAATAATCCGTAAAATCATAACTATAAAAAAACCGGGAAGTAGTCATCCACTCCCCGGTTTTTTGTATGCTGTGACGTTGTTTATATTATATGAAACTGCCGACATAAGCAATCATTTCCTTTGCCGCGTCGACAAATTCATTTTCGTTCTCGATGTATGCGGGAATCTCGTTGAATTCTTCAACGTCATAGCCGTCCTCGTCAAGAGCGCGCGTGAAGAAATCGACTTGCCTGAGTTTCTCGAGCTTTTCTTCGGGAACCTCTCTGTCCCAACCGTTCACAATCTCGCGGTCTTTGTAGAACCGCATAACATCGCCAATAACGGTCGGCGGCACGGTATAGACCATCGGTCCTCCCGCGTACATTTCGATATGCGGATAGAAATAGTCGCCGTTCGGGGCTTTGTGAAGCCGCGAGGAGCATTGCAGCATCTTGATCGGCATATCGCGCTCGACAAACATCTGTGCGCAATTTTTAATAATCGCCTCCGAAACATAGCGAAGTTCAAGCGGATTAATATTGAGATTCTGTTTGTTGATCACACCGCGGGATGCTCCGGAGTCCTCGAGCCGCCCTGCCATATGGGTACAGACCGCACGCCAGCCGTGACGGGGTGTGCCGCCCTGATCGAGATGCATCTTACGGCCTTCTTTGATCATCTGGCCGACCGTCATAATCTGTGAGGTTGTAAAAATCGCGGTGCCGTTTGTCGCGATGCCTTTCGATGCAAGATGTTTAAAAACCGGCATACCCTGTGTCGATCCGGGCACTTTTACCATAACGTTCGGCGACAGATCGGCAAGTTTTTCCCCCATTTCGATCATCCCGGAGACATTCTTGTTAAGCTGAGGGTCGATCTGTCCTGAGACATGACCGAGTTTACCGTCCGAGTCCTCGAACTGGGGAAGCAGTTTTTCTGCGCCGCGTTTCACCACCTCAAAATACACCTCGAGGAACAGGCCGTACTTGGATTTACCCGTATAGGCTTTTCGTTTTTCAGCGATGATCTTGTCCCACTCCTCTTTTCTGGTCTTAAGAACATTCCATGAAAGCGGAGGATTTGTAGTGCAGCCCGAAAAAAGCCATTCGCCGGGTTCAGCGTCAAAATACATGCTTGCAGTTTCTTCGATGAACCACTGTTTCTCATCCGGTGACATTTTCTGCGCATAGCTTTCTCTGAAATTCGGCCATACCAGCGGTGAGGAATCCCACCAGATCTCGGTATCGGGGCTCAAATCGAGCAGTCTTCTCCACGGATTTTTCATGAACACTCCTTTTTTAAATAAATTTTCTGTCATTTTCCAGCGAGTAATTTTCGATGTGTTGAGTAGTTACATAATATACGCTAAATTCGGTCGTAAATCAAGCACAAGAGATGTTTTTATAATATATCTGTTAACTGAATATCTCCCAAAACGTACAGTGTTTCATGTTTATCAACATAAAATGTAATCGTTTACTTTTTTTACAGAGTATCATTAAAAAAAGAAAAAATGATTTGCATACGATAAACGAAAAGACTTAATTTGAATCATTAAATTGTAAACAATATTCTTTCTTTCAACCTTATAAATGGGGGAGTTTATGAAAGGTTTTGAAACGCTCGACTGGCTGGTGCTCGCCGGCTATTTCGCCATTTTGTTTGCCGTCGCTTTCTGGGTTATGGCAAAGAAACAAAAAGACTCGACCGATTATTTCCTTGCGGGTAGGGAACTCGGCTGGTTCATTATCGGCGCGTCGATTTTCGCATCAAACATCGGCTCGGAGCATCTTGTCGGGCTAGCCGGTTCCGGCGCCACGGACGGTGTCGCGATGGCTCATTACGAGCTTCACGCATGGTGCCTTCTGGTGCTTGGCTGGGTTATGGCGCCGTTCTATATGCGCTCGAAAGTTTTCACCATGCCCGAGTTTCTCGAGCGAAGATTTTCATCGACCGCACGGACAGTGCTTTCTGTTATTTCACTTGTGGCTTATGTGCTGACAAAGATCGCTGTGGGCATTTTCGCCGGCGGTATCGTGTTCAGCGTGCTATTACCTGAGATGTACTTCCTCGGTATGGATAGTTTCTGGGTCGGCTCGATTCTTGTGATCGTACTCACCGGACTGTACACCATTCTCGGCGGTCTTCGCGCTGTCGCATATACCGAGGCGCTCCAGACAATCATCCTCATTTTCGGATCGATTCTTGTGACTCTGTTCGGTCTACAGGCGCTCGGCGGCTGGAGCGAATTCCGCGCGATTGTGGGCCCCGAGATGCTGAACCTCTGGAAACCGATCGTGCCCGCCGGTGTCGAGGCAACATGGGCGCCTGTCCGTGAAACAGGCCGGCTGGCATGGTATTTCAACGACAATTATCCCTGGATTGGCATGCTGTTCTGCGCGCCGATCATCGGACTCTGGTACTGGTGTACCGACCAGTATATCGTGCAGCGTATGCTCGGCGCTCCCGATGAACGTCAGGCGCGCCGCGGTACCATTTTCGCCGCATTCCTGAAACTGCTTCCGGTATTCATTTTTATCATCCCCGGCATGATCTGTTTCGCACTCGCTAAGAGCGGCATGAATGCGGTCATTAGCGCTGAGATGCTTGACGCCCAGGGCAACATCATCCGCGACAATGCGCAGGCGGCATTCCCGCTTCTCGTTGCGACGATTCTGCCGACCGGTGTCCGCGGCATTGTTGTCGCGGGACTGCTTGCCGCGCTCATGAGTTCGCTCGCCGGTGTGTTCAATGCCTCCGCGACGCTGTTCACTATGGACTTCTATTCACGGCTTAAACCGAATTCGTCACAGGCACAGCTTGTCTGGATCGGCCGTGTTGCAACAGGTATCATGGTGCTGATCGGACTTGCATGGATTCCGGTCATTCAGGGCGGGAAAGGCCTTTACGATTACCTGCAGGGAGTGCAGGCGTATCTTGCGCCGCCGATATTCGTCGTCTTCTTCCTCGGTGTGCTGCTGAAACGGGTAAACGCCAAAGGATGCCTCGCGACCCTGATCGCCGGATTCCTCATGGGGTTGTTCCGTCTTGCGGTCGACACACCGGTGAAACTGTCCGACAATTTTGTTTATATGGAGGGCTCGTTCTTCTGGGTTATCAATAATATCTTTTTCCAGTATTACAGTCTGCTTATCTTTCTGGTCTGCATTGCGGTCATGCTCATTGTCAGCTACATGACCGAGGAGCCGCCCGGGGAGAAACTCCGCGGGCTTACATTCTCGACATTGTCCGATCAGGACCGCGCGGAGACTCGTTCGAGCTGGAACGCTATTGATGTCGTTACATCGGCGCTCGTGCTCGGACTCATCCTTGCCGCGTATATCTACTTCTCGGGATAATATTAACACCGAAAAAAAGCATAAAAAAAAAGCCCCTCTGCACTAAAGCAGGGGGGTGTTTTTTTGGAGGCGCCATCCGGATTTGAACCGGAGAATAAAGGTTTTGCAGACCTCTGCCTTACCACTTGGCTATGGCGCCCTAAAACAGGGTATATAGTATAACGAATTCCCAGGAAAAAGTCAAATAAATAAGCGGCGTGCAGTCGCTCCGGGATTACACGCATTAACCAGTCAGAACCGGTACGTGTAGTCGATCTTAAACATGCCCGCCTGCTGAAGGGTCGTGAAACTGTTTTCGTCGTCTTCGTCCATGAGATGGTTGTAGACAAGGTAGATGTCGCTGCCGATTTTCGGGATGTAGTGAAGGCGGAAATTCAGATTTACCTGCTCGGTCTCGTTGTTGTACTGGACGAACGTCGTGGTGAACAGCCGTGTCGAGAGATCGAGGGTTAAGCGGCTGCCAAACACTTTGGTTTGAAAACTTCGATCGAACGAATACAGATCTTTATAATCGACAACTGCTGACAGGGAATAGAAACTGTTTGTTTTAAAGATACATTCTGCAATATAGCTATAACTTGTCCGCTTACCTTCATAGTAATTACCAAACATATAACCGAGATCAAATGCTACTGGACGACTCCTGTTCGAGTTGAATTGGAATTCTGTCTGCCACCATTCATACTGCCCGATAGGTACAATAACATCGTCAAAAAGCTTGAACTCCTCATCGTGATACTCAAACTGCCTTTTCACAAAAATCGAAAACGTGTCGTCGGCATTAGTCTGAAATCCGAATGGGCTGAAATTGATTGTCCGGGACATCATTGTATTATAAATATCCGCGTAGTAATTCAGATTGTAAGGCTTGAATAGCAGCTTTTTAATATACGGCAAATCCACTCGCGGCGTCAGATCGAAATCCGCCATATATTGCTGGACGCCGAGACGGTCAGCAAATCCGGCTTCGAGATTAAATCCCTCGTTCCGCGCGTGATAGAGCAGCCGGAGCGTATAGGTATCATTCGGAAGATTGACATACACACGCCCCGAATGATTATCCTCGGCATATCCGTCCGTCACCGACATGGCGAAATAACTCTGCACCTGCAGATTTTGGCTGCCGAGGAAGGTCGTGGTTTTGTATCCGAGATCGGCGGCGTACACCTGATTGTCGTGCCCGTCCTCGTCGATGAGATTTGTGGCGATCATACCGAAATAGGACTGTTCGAGAATATCCTTTTTGAACCGCATGACCGAGTAATTTCTCGCCGGTTCCCCTTTTGCAGCCTCTGTCTGGACACTCATGATGCCGAGACGGTAATCGCCTGATTTCTGGGTCAGCTTTGCCCCGGCGAGGATTGGAAGCAGTTCGCGGTTTTTGGAAAGCCCCACACGGCGGGAATAGAACATCTGCATCTGTCCTTGGGTGAAATCGAACGTATCGGCTCCCTCAAGGAAAAAATCGCGTTTTTCGGGATAGCTGATGTTGTGACGGGTGAGATTGATGACCTCCTGATCGCTTTCGATCTGGGCAAAATCGGTCTTTGTTGTCAGATCGAGCGTGGTGTTGTTGGTTATGCCGTAGCTGACATCGAGACCGTATTTGAACGTATCGTGCGGATCTGTGCCGCGCTCGTCCTCGACACCGGCGAGGATGTAGGGCTTTATATCCACCTGACGACCACCGGTTACCGCACGGTCGAGGGTCATTGTTCCGATCCCGGAAAGTTCGAAAATACCCTCGTTGCGCCGCCAGCACCGCCAAAGCGAGTCCTCGTTCTTGCGGATGATAGCCCGTTTAAAATTGACACCCCAGATCTGTAGGTCTTTGTCTGGAAACCTGAGAGTTTTGAACGGAATCATAATCTCGCACGACCATCCGAAATCGCCGATATGCGAACGCACATCCCAGATACCGTCCCAATTAGTATTCATGGCGGCGGAACCGACCGCCTGCATGGTGCCGTCAACCATCATGCCGTTGGGATTTGTCCCGAAAAAGTACGCCATTCTGCGGTCATTGTATGTGTCGAGCACAAGATCGATACGGTCGTCGAATTGCAGGCTGCCGTCGCGTTTCAGCTCCTTGTGGACGATTTTGTCCGGCTCGGAATCGAAACAGATAAAACTGACATAGAGATTGTTGTTGTCATAGATGAACCGGACCTCGGTTCGTTCGGATGCAGGTGCGCCTTCGGTAAGTTCGCGCTGAGTGAAATCGCTAATAACCTGTGCATTCTTCCATGCCTGTTCGTCAACTCGGCCGTCAAGTCGGATAGGCTCTTCGCTAAAGGTCGGACTGATCTGTGCCGAAACAATCGCGCCGGTACAGATCAGTCCGGCAAAAACAAGGAAAACGAATTTGTGTGTTCGGATGAGAACGTCGTTTTTCATATGGTTTCACATCTCCGGGTTATATGAAAACGTAATATTGTAAATGTATTCTATATTTTTTCGAAACGGATGGTTGATCCAAAGCGGTAAGATGCAAAGATAATACTATGAGCGGGTTATTCCAATTTTTTTCTTCCCGTAAACGAAGTAAGGTAATAGAAGAGAATTCCGGTTAAAATTCCCGGCGCCCCGGCATAGAGCGTTGCATTGAATGACGTTTTCGACCATATTATAAATGTCAATAGTCCGGACAGAGACATGCCGATCGCCTGCCACTCCCTGCATCGCCATCCAAACGTTTTCGCGATAATCAGCGGCACAAAGGCAGACCCGAGCATCCCCCATGCATCGAGAACAAGTTGAAAAACGGTTTTGTTATCGCTTAATGCAATGTATAACGCGACGGAAACAATGCAAATCGTAAAAAATTTGGTCAGATACAAGCTGATTTTTTTGCCAGCCATAATATCATAGCTTATTGCTGATGTGCATGCGATAATCAGTGAATCAGCAGTCGACATTGTTGCGGCAAAAAGCGCCGCCAGAACTGCGCCCACCATCGCATCAGGCAACAGTATAACGGTGATTGTCGGCAATGCAAGCTCGGCATCGAACATACTTACATCGGTAAGCAGTACCCTGCTTATCAGTCCGACAATAACTGTCATCGTGTAAAACAGTGTAAACCATGAATAATAGTAAAACCGCATACTGTTGAGATCTTTAATATCGCGCAGCGTGATAATTCTTACAACAATATGCGGCTGCCCCACAACAGCCGCGCCACCGAAAAACCATCCGATAAAAAAAAGTATTGATGCGCCGAGCGATGAGCGCGGCATGAAAGACATATACGTATCCGATACCGCTGACATTTTTTCAAATGCAGCGTGAAATCCGCCCAATTCTGAAAATCCCGACACCATAATAACACTCATGCCGAGTATCATAACAATCGATTGTGCGGCATCGGTCCATATGGAAGCCCGTATTCCGCCGGCCGCACAATATATAAGCACAATGCCTGCGCCGACCCATATCCCCGTAGTGGGAGACCAATCGAACATAACCTGTGTCGCTTTGCTGCCGGCTTTGAATTGAGCGGCAGCATAGACAGTGAGAAAGACGACGGTTATGATACCGGTGATTATTTTTAAGTATTTAAAATCGACATGATGCCATTTTGCGAGGATATCGCCGTATGATCGGATATCACTGCGTTCGCTTGCTAATTTGATTTTTCTTACAAATGCAAAATTCGACGATATATCGCCGAGAAGCCATCCGATCATCAGCCATATCGAACCGATTCCCATTGTATAGGTAAGCCCGATCATGCCGATAAACATGTACCCACTGTTGTTTGTCGCAACTGCGGATAGTCCGGCGAGCCATGGAGGGATTGATTTACTCGCCGTCAGATAATCCTCTGTGGAGGACCTGCTTTGAAGTACCGATGCGGCGCCGACCCCGATAAAAAGGAAGAGAAACAGTATAAAAACAATATACATACAGGTTATTCCTCGTCATCTTCCAATAACAGGTAATAACCTTCTTTCGTATGTATTTCCGTTCCGGTCAACGGCGGATTAAAAACACATATGAGGCGCATATCTTCAAACGCTCTCAACAAGTGTTTTTCATGGTTATTGAGCGCATAGAGCGTTCCATCCGATATTGCATGTATTTGACCGTCCGTAAGGTCTTCAATTTCTCCACGGCCGGAAACACAATAGACGGCCTCAAGATGATGCTTATACCAGATGTATGTTTCTGTGCCGGCTTTGATTATTGTGTCATGCATGCCGAACCCCATGCCGTCCGATTTTAAAAGGAACCGTCGGGATATCCAGTTTTTATTCTCCGGCTCGACAACTCGGTCAGTTTTTTCAATATCAGCGAGTCTTCTTACAATCATTTACTCTCTTCCTTTACCTTTTTTATCGCATTTCTCAAAATCTCAAGCCCCTCCTCAAGATGCTCTTCCAGTGTTGTTAATGGGGGAAGTAATTTTAAGACATGATTCTCGCTGCCGCATACCTCGGCGATAAGACCCGTTTCGAAACATGCTTTGGAAACAAGTGAGGCATTATCCGAGTGTTTATAGAATTCAATACCCCAAACCATTCCTTTTCCTCTGCAATCACGGACAAACGGCTGAAAGTCCTGTTTTATTGATTCAAGTTTCTCCTGTATAAGCGCTTCTTTGCGTCGAATTTCTTTTGTGAAATCATCGGTGGACCAGTATTTTTCCATCAGAATCCTTGCCGCAACAAATGCCAAATTATGTCCGCGGAATGTGCCGGTATGCTCTCCGGGTTTCCATTGGTCGTACTCCGCTTTCATAAGAAGCATCGCGAATGGTAATCCCCCTCCTAACGATTTGGAAAGGCAGATCATATCCGGCTCGATACCTGATTCCTCAAAACTAAAAAACGTTCCTGTCCTGCCGTTGCCTACCTGGATATCGTCCACAATAAGTATGATATCATACTCCCGGCACAATTCCTGCAGCTCACGAAGCCATTCTGCATCCGAAATATTTATTCCGCCTTCACCCTGTATTGTTTCAACAATGACTGCTGCGGGAAGATCTACACCGCTGCTGGTATCGTCGAGATACCTCTGAAAGATCTTTATGGTATTGACATCTTTACCGAGAAATCCATAATACGGCATATGAGAAGTATTTGTTCGATGTCCAAAACTTTCGTCACGGTAAAAATCGTTACCGGTAACAGCGAGGGCGCCAAGGGTCAATCCGTGATAGCCGTTTGTAAACGAAACAATATTCGACCGCTGTTTCACCATCCGGGAGAGTTTTAATGCAGATTCGACACTATTTGTCCCTGTCGGGCCGGTAAACTGTATTTTATATTTCATCGAACGGGGATTTAATATGACAGATTGAAACGTTTTTAAAAAATCCCTCTTTGCCACAGTTGCGATATCAAGGCTATGGATAATTCTCTTATCTTTTAAGTATTCGATGAGCGCGTCGCTAACACATTGCGGATTATGGCCGTAATTTAACGTTCCCGCTCCTGCCAAAAAGTCTATATAACGATTACCCTGAACGTCCCATAGCTCATCGTTTATCGCTTTATCGAACACCACCGGAAATGAGCGGATATACGAGCGAACGCTCGATTCAAGTTCTCTAAATATTTTCACTTATTTCTCCTTATGGTTTAAGGGGTTAATCTGAATATATTTTCCTCTTCATGTACCTCTCCCGATGTATCCTCAAACGAATCAAGAAACGGCTCCTGAATAATCGATAATCCTCTTTTTTCCGCAAACGTTTGAAATAATGATTTTGAGGCATTATTTGACGGTGCAATTGTCGTTTCTAAGCTCTCGAACGGATTGCTGTCGGCGAGCCATTCCAGCATATCCAGCGCGATCCCCAGACCGCGGTAATTCGGATGGACGGCTACCTGCCATATAAATAAACAGGTTGTTTGGGGACGGTAATAACCTGAAATAAAACCAACTATTTGAGAGTCATGTTCTGCAATAACCGATGTTGATGCAAAATCACGCCCAATAAGAAAATAGAGATATTCAGAATTTACATCGAGCGGAGGACATGATTTTACAAGCCGGTGAATGTGCAGACCGTCAGTAAAATCAGGATGACGAAGAAAATATTGGATGGAATTCCTTTCTTTAAAGTGCGTTGTATCGCGAACATACTATAATGCTATATTCGGAACATATTAAATAAAAAGATAGCTGTTCGAGGGCTTTTAATCAAGGTTTTTTTGAAGAAAGCGGGCCCAAAAGCATGCAACTGCTTGCAGGGGTTTGATTAATCAACCCCTGCAGTTCCATTTATTTCACCGACACGTCATAAGCTTTTATACGTTTCGCTTTGCCGTCCGGCCCCTCGACATTCAACGTGACAATATACATTCCCGGCTTTGTATATGTGTGCAGCGGGTGCTGT
>CAZCDQ010000053.1:0-6784 GCA_964497605.1 uncultured bacterium | reverse complement strand
GATTCGCCGGCTTCGACCCGCCGGACCTTCGACAATAAGCGTCACCACGTATTGACCCGCTTTTTCGTATTGGTGCACGGGGTGCTGTTCGGTCGATGTGGCGCCATCGTCGAAATCCCATTTCCAGGAGGTTATGTTGCCGTAGGATTCATCCTGGAACGCGACAAGACGACGGTCCATGTCGAGGACGGTGAATGACCACTCTGCCTCGACCGGCTTGCGGAACTGCGGCAGAATCGGCATCAAACGGAACGCGACAGCTCTGTCGGCATCGCAGTATGCATCGCGGTGATGAGAAATGCTCCAGAATCCGTTGTCGTCGTGTATATTGGAGAGGTCGTTGTTGGCATCGTAATCGATGACCACCCAGGTAAGTCCAACAATTTCACCCTCCTCGAGTTTCGACACCACCGCGCGAGAATGACCGTCGTACGGCGCATAATCGAACGGCGTTATCCAGAACTCAAGCACTAATTTGCCGTCCTCACCCTCCTCGAAATCGTAATTATACGCGTGATTCGACCAGGGGAGATCATTGATCCAGGGTTGGCAGCCCCAGATGAACGCCCAGTCACGGCCCTCACCCGGTGGAGTGAAAATATGATAGTTCTGGCCGAGGACACCCTGATAGTTCATATAGTTTTCCATCCCTTCGTAATACGGGCTGTGAATCACATCGCCGCCCGACACGTCGCCGTCCACAAGAAGCTCAAAAATATCCCCGCGGCGGTAATACATGCACCAGTAATCGTCGTATGTCTCATACAGGAAATACAGGCGGTTCAATCCTTTCACCCAGCCGACTGTAACATTGACGTCGAGGCTCTCCGGATTCAGCGGCCGCCCGGGCGTTTTTTCATCGGTGAGTTCGTTGTTTCCAACCGTATAATCGTCCGGTACAATGTCCCAGTCGTCAGTTTCGCCGTCTATCCGCGGGATCATATTCGCGGGGAACTGAAATATTTTGAATTCCGTTTCGGGACGTTCCAACGCATGTGCGGAAGAAACAGCGATTACACTGCAGAGCATACATATGACGGTTAATCTGATCATGAAAATGTCCTCCGTGAGAGATAGCTGCGATTCGATAAATATCTTCTATACATTCAAAAAAAAGCTTGATACATATTACAAAACTATATATCGTGTAAGCAAGCAATAAATATGGCACGTTCGCGCATCCGGAACACCGAATCCTGACGGCAAGCTAACACCATGTATCAACGAGGTTGATATGTCAACCGGCATGATTATAATTCTGTTTGTTATATGCATCGTTATCAATGCTTTTATGATGTGGCGCAGCCAAAAAAACAGAAAGAATTGAACATATTTTGTAGACATCGCATTTTAACGGCACAACAGGCAGTTTTACCGCCGATACCCGATACTTCCGGCGCAAAGGGTATGAAATGCTTGCGGACTCGTTCACCGACAAAAAGAATCGGGTACAGTTTTTAGTGTTTTTTATAAGCTAATTGTGGTATATTTATTGTTATCATATATACACTTTAACCATAATGACTACACATTCTAATGCGGAGGCGTTACCATATGATGGAAGTAAAAGGAAGCGCGCTGTTATCAATTCCGCTGTTTCTATTAAAAAAGGTGGGGAAACGGGGATATAACGAATGGCTCAATACGCTTACCCCGGCAGCGCGGAAAGTTTACGGTTCGAAAATCGACAAGAATAAATGGTACCCGCTTCAGGAGATCATGGTCGAACCCTCGTTGCGTGCCTGCGATATGTTCTTCCACGGCAGCAGACGCGGCGCATGGGAATCCGGCCGGTACAGCGCGGAAATTGGCCTCAAGGGTTTGTATAAGATGCTTGTCAAACTCTCATCACCGCAGATTCTGATAAAAAAAGCCGGCTCTATCATACAGACGTATTACAACCCATGTTCGCTCGAGGTTATCGATTCCGGCAAAGATTATGTCATTCTTCACATAACCGAGTTTCCGGAAATGGATAAAATGATCGAATACCGTATCGCTGGATGGATGGAACGGGCTCTCGAGATTTGCGGATGCAGGCACATATCGATTAAAATAAATAAATCGCTGACCGACAACAGTCTCTATACCGAATTTAGTATTACGTGGAAGCAGAAACTGTAAGCGCCGTTCCGTCCGGAGGAAATTATAAATACACCGGATATTCTGCGGTTTCCGTTTTATCCGGCAACACAAGGATAATCGATGAGAGAATAACGATAACGGAAGACATCGTATGTGGACACAGAAAACATCAGCACCTCTGATAAAGGACAGATGCAGTAACAACCGCCGAAAACCTACCGGTCGAAAATATGATCCATACGGTCGATTCGGTCTGGCGCGGCGGGAATGCGGGCGAAGAGAAACTGCTGCGTGACTGTTATCTCAATTCGCTGTATGCCGCGAAAGAGTTGGGTTGCCGGATTGCTGTGTTTCCGTCGGTTTCGACCGGCGTTTAAGGATTTCCTAAGATAAAAGCAGCGTATATCGCCTCGAAAGCAATGAAAGACTATCTCGAAACTGGTGATAGTATTTCAAACGTAACATTTGCATGTTTCAGCGAGGACGATGCGGCGACATTTCATAACCAAGTGTGTTTAAAAATGCTGCATCAAAACGCCGTTAATGGATAATTTTTCTCCGCGTCCTCAAGAATAAACACCCAGTCGTTCCCGCGTCCGCTCGTGGGAGGCGTATAGGTTTGGATTCCTTGCGTATCCGGTTTATGAATGACATAGGAAACTCCGTACCGAGGATCGAACCATATTTCGTTGTAACGTTCCGCTCGCACCATGCTTTTATCGATAGTGAAATTCTCTCCGCGCGGAGAATAGATATATGCATACGAACGGTCGCTCGCGAGCGCCGCACGTATCTTTGCGCCTCCCGAAGAAGGAGCGTCGAGGATGATATCCGTATTCGGCTCGAGCAGACCGAACGGCCGTGATTCAAACAGCTTTCGCACAAATCCCATCTGAAATGCACCTGGATGATCGAGCGCCTTATTCCAGGGGATAACCACATTAATCACGCCGTCATGCTCCTCGGAATACATTTGCCATACGCTGTTGTTACCGTAGGTATGCCCGCACGCACCCGCAAGGATCGACCAGTATGCCGCCTGACGGACATCGTAGGCATCAAACCGGTCGTAGCGGTTGTAATTGTCGAAATAAAACCCAACCGGGATGGTTTCATACCGCGGTTCACCGTCAAGAGTGGGTTTCACAGGAATCAGGTTGTAGTCGTGCTTGGCGAACAGTCCGTTGTCGTGATCGTGCGCCGCATGGGAGGATTGATACATATTGAAATCCAGCCAGTCGGCTTTGTGGAAATAATCGGAAGACAGCCCCGGGCCGCGCGGATGGAAAGTTATGAGATGTTCGCCGCCATCGCTGTCGGAGAGTCCCCGCGCCATCTCCTCGATAATCCGGCGCTGGTTATCGTTTCTGATATTCTGATCGCCGCCGAGAATCCAGATGACTGGCTTATCTTTATACCTTTTCCCGAGGAACGTCCCGAACGAGTATGCGTTCTTGGTTGTGAATATGGGATTCATTCCGCTCCAATATGATCCCCAGGTCGGCAGCATTCCTATAAAAAGGCCCATCTCCTCTGCTTTATTGACAATGTAATCGACGTGCTCGAAATACGCAGGATTCGGCCGTGCGGGATCCTTGCCGATTAACGGAAGATCACCGTAGTGATTCGGATCGTCCAGCCCGTTGCGTTCCGCAAGCACAACCGCCTGAATGACCGTAAAACCTTTATCCGCGCGGTTTTGAAGGTAATATGAGGATTCCTCACGGTCGAGACGGTGAAACAGTTCCCATGCCGTATCGCCGAGATAGAAAAACGGAGAGCCGTCCTCACGGACAATATAACGGTGATTATCGCTAATCCGAAGCGTTTCGGCGTGCAATGATTCCATCAAAATCAGACACACAACTATCACTATGAAGCCCGTAATACTTTTTTTCAGCATGTGAACTCAATCCTTTCGATATTATTTAGCGTAAACCGCTGCCATTTATTGTTCATTATCATTTAACGGTTTTTTTTGTCCGTATTCAACAAGGTTGACAAACAACCGTTTCGCCATGGCCGACTGCGGCATGTCCGAATGCAGATTCGGCAGTATATCGAGCGTACTTGCGATGATCTGTCCCCTGCCGAACGGGATACAGGCGACTGCGGTGACAATATCCTTTCTGCTTTGGGAGGCGAGCGCGACCACGGTCTCGTTCCCGATACGGCCCATGTTAAGGCCGCGAAGTCCGGTGCGGTAGAATATCTGATATTCCCAGTTCATCGCCTGTGCCTGCGGAAGACCCTTGAGAAAGGGGCTTCTGCCGACAAAGAACCGACCGTTGCCCCCGAACGACATGGGTCCGGTATACTGGATCGCCTGATACTCGTGGATACGGTCCCACTGCTCAGCCCAGGAGGCCGTGTTGTCGAGCACAATCAGCGTTGCGCCGTTGACAACCTGCTCCATGATGGGATTATACACTGTCCGGCGGATTTCGCCAAAGTCATGGGCGCCGATGATGATGCAGTCGTTCTGCGGGCCGCTGTAATCATTCCATGTGATAAAATCGCGCACGGTAATGTTCCGCGCCTTGTTAAGGAAAGACGCAACCGCACCGGAGGTATCAATGGCCGCAATAGTTCCGCTTATCTCCGGGCCGGAGGTATAATCGGCCGCAAAAAGCTTATCTGAGCCTTTGCATTTCAACTCGCCGTTACGGACGATCCGTGCATTCAGTGTATAATAACCGTGATCTGCCGCGGCGGGCAAGATGATTTCCTCCGCGAGAAGCTGGCCGTACTCCTCACCGCCTGCGATTGTGACCGGATAGGTTTCGGCAAAAATCGTCTCCCCGGCAGGACCGATAAGGTCGATTTCGAGCGTGTGTCTTCCTTTCAGCCCCGTCTCGTTCACCAGAAAAATGTCAGCGACCGGATGCGTTCCTGCGGGCACAACCTTGTCGCGGATTTTCACCGCGATATACAGCGGCTGATTGTAATAGGCGATGATGGAGGGATCTCCGGTGGGATTACGGTAGGCGTCCACCAGATCGGTATGCGTTCCGGCGGCGGACCAGCCATTGAGATTGTAGGCATCGATGACGTTCGACATACGGGCATTCTCGATAATACGGCCGTGGAAATAATGCATGGTGGCGCCGAGTGCCGTAGTGAGATGGTCAACTGTCGGATACGACGACCGAAAACCGGTCTCGTCGAGAAACCGGTCATAGGCATTGTACCAGTCGATATGCTCGTTCTCGCGCCATCCATCCGAGGAACCCTGACGATAAAGCTGTTCTCGGATTTTCCCGAGCGCGAGTGTTGTTCCGAACGCGCCCTCCTCGCCGTAGAAAATGATCTCCTCCTTGTCGACAGTCGTGGTCGAATCGCCGTCCACCGCATTCAGCCGCATGTAGTTCCTCGGGTTACGGTAACACCAGTCGTCCATATAGCCGGGATACCGGTTCCAGTGATGTTTGTCAAACCAGCCGTACCAATATTCAGTTGGATCGTTCGGTTTGTAGAACAGTTTGAGGGGATTTTTGTCAAGTCCGGCGAACTCGCGGCGGGCACGGTCGCTGTCTCCGGTATAGAGCAGAATCCGTGTCGGGTCCATTTCGCGGACACGGGCGATGTTCGCCATATCGTCCTCGTCGGGTGCGTTGCCGTCCTCATTCTTGAGCATATAGGCGATAAGCGAGGGACACGACCGGTCGCGTTTCACAAACCGGAACAGTTTTTTACGGCGCCAGTCTCGTGTCAATTTTTTTAGAACCGGTTTACCGCTCTGATCGTTGATGCGGTAACCGGCGGATTCACCGGTCGCAAGCAAACCGTATTCGTCCGCATACCGTACAAGAAGCTGGTGTCCGATGGCGTTGTGATAAGCAATGGAATTGAACCCCATCTTAATCGCAATTTCAATATCTTTTTTCACCATTTCGGGCGTGGGGAATATGCCGTTTGTCGCCCAGTAGCCGCGGTGAACGTTGGCCATGATGAATACCCGTCTGCCGTTGAGATACAGGCGCGCGTCACCGTCCTTCTCCGCGATATCGAACCACCGGAATCCGAACCGGCGGTTCATGGTATCGCGGGCAGCTTCGTCCGCGGACTCGAACGTGACAGAGGCGTTATAGAGATTGGGCTTGAGTATATCCCAGACTTTCGCTTTCGAGGATTTGATCTCGATGGTTTTTTCGAGACCGGCGGCGGGCACGGTTTCCCTGAACGATTGTTCCCAGAGTACTGCGGCGGGATCGTTGTATTCGTGGATAGTCAAAGTCAGCGTGCCGGATATGTCCGTACCGGCGGTGTTTTCGATGCTGACATGAACATTCGCCTCAGTGATTTTCGGAGTGTTTTCGACAAAGATATCCTCGACACGGATACTATCGACCGCGATCAGCCTTACCTCGCCGGTTATCCCGCCGAATCCGCGGACAATTGGAACGAGGTTACGTCCCCAGGGGAACACGATATGCGCCGGCCAGGTAAAATTCCCGCCGGGATCGGTGATACGCACATCCAGACGGTTCTCTTTACCGAATTCGACCGCGTCGGTTATATCGACCTCGAAAGGTGTGTTGCCGATGATATCGTAGCCGGTCAGTTTTTCATTTACAAACACCTCCGCGCGAAGATTGACCGACTCGAACGTAAGGAACAGCCGTTTCCCGCGGAGCGATTCGTCGGCGTGAAACACCGTGCTCCACCACGATACGCCGCGGTAATCGCCGGCACGGCC
>CAZCDQ010000052.1:0-21105 GCA_964497605.1 uncultured bacterium | reverse complement strand
GTTTTTCATTATATTTTGTTGTTGTAACTTGTTGGAAATTGATTTGTTAGATTGATTATTATAAAAATATAAAACTCATATATCGATATTTTTTGATATGGCACATGATATGCGTCAACACTATTTGTAAGTATTTTGTGTGCACTATCGTCTCTATTTTTAGGAGTAATATAGAGATGGATATCATCGGTGAGAACCGTCTGTTTACATTGACAATTGTACCGGACAGCGGTACCGAATTGAAAAGCGGAAATATTAACCTCAGGATCATTGCGGGATTATTTGCGTTTCTTATTACCGCGTTTTTCATTACACTTTTTTTTGTTATCGGCTATCATATTAAACTGAGGCAGGAAATCGAATATGCCGATACTGTAATTGCGAAACGGCGTTATCTGGATAAAATTGAACGAAATAAAAACACGGTTAAGCATCTCACTCGCAAGATGTCAAAAATCCGTCAGATCGATAAATCTTTCCGGCAATTTGCATATATGCCCATTCCCGACGACGATATGTATCTGGCAGGTATCGGCGGTCATACGATTGTGGACGAGTCGGGATTTACAGATCTCGGTGAAGACATGATTGTTAGTTTAAAAGATCTTTATCTCACGGTCAACATGCTCGACCGGCAGATGTATGTCGTTGCAAACAGTTTTAACGATATCCGAACCAAATATCATGAACGACAGGACGAACTCAACAACACACCGACAATTCTCCCGATTCTGTCGCTAAATGTCACATCAAGATTCGGTATGAGGACGAATCCTGTCACCGGGCGGCGAGAATTTCACGATGCGGTCGATTTCACCGGCACCCGCGGCGACAAGGTGTTTGCTACCGCCGACGGTGTAGTTACCGAATCGAAATACCACAGCATCCGCGGGAATTACGTTGTTATTAAACACAAATACGGCTATTCGACGCTTTACGCCCATCTCAATACCAGGCTGGTGGAGGTCGGAAAAAAGGTCTTAAAAGAGGATATCATCGGCACTATGGGTAATACCGGGAGAACGACCGGTACAAACCTCCACTATTCGATCACCCACAATAACAGAAAAGTCGATCCGCTCAAATACTTCTGATACCCCGGCAATGTTTGGCCGGCGGTGCAATATCGCTTGGAATTTCCATCCATATTTCGTATACTTTCGGTTAATCGGGGTGTGGCGCAGTCCGGCTAGCGCGCGTGCTTTGGGAGCATGAAGCCGGGGGTTCAAATCCCTCCACCCCGACCAGACATCGTTTTGTTAGCATATCGTACTTTAAAATATAAATCCCAATAAATCCTATATTTAAGAGGTATCACAGTATGGGCAAAGAAGGCTCAACTAATAACAGTAATGTCGAAATTATTAATCACAAAAATACTGTTCGTAAAATCTGGAGAAAAACCGCCTATTTTTCAATGGAGATCGGTATAAACGAAAAATTTCCTATCTACAGCGGCGGGCTGGGCGTTTTGTCAGGTGATACAATAAAATCCTGCGCTGATTTGAAAGTCCCGCTAATCGCGGTCAGCCTCATCAACAAAAAAGGGTACTTTTCCCAGGTTCTCGACATGGACGGCAATCAGAAAGAATTTCCCGAGAATTGGAATCCTGCCGACTACTTCGAGCTTTTACCGGACAAGGTCACTGTCAAAATTGAGGGACGTGAGGTGCTTGTGCAGGCTTGGCAATACGAGGTCCGCGGCATCAGCGGTTTCTCCGTTCCTATTTTATTTCTTGACACCGATATTGAAGATAACGAAGTTATCGACCGCGATCTGACATGCTATCTGTACGGCGGGGACGAGAAATACCGTCTGAAACAGGAAGCCATCCTCGGTATCGGCGGAATTAGAATGCTGAAAAAACTCGGTCATTCACGTGTCTGGCGATATCACATGAACGAGGGTCATTCGAGTCTCCTCACAGTTGAACTGATGAATGAGCGGAAAAAAGAAAACGGCGACGCGTGGAATGTAGACGATGTAAGGCGCATGTGCGTGTTCACCACCCATACTCCGGTGCCGGCTGGCCACGACCAGTTTTCATATGATATTGTTGAGAGCGTGCTGGGCGATCTTATCCCGATTGATGTCCTCCGTGAACTCGGCGGAAGCGACAAACTTAACATGACGCATCTTGCACTGAATTCCAGCCATTATGTGAACGGTGTCGCCAAGAAACACCGGAAAATATCCCGCGAGATGTTCCCCGGATATCATATCGATTCCATCACAAATGGTGTTCATACGATTACATGGACATGCGAGAGTTTCAAAAATCTCTATAACAAATATATCCCGGGCTGGCAGAACGATCCGTTCAGCCTTCGATATGCGCTCAATATTCCGGACGAGGAAATCAGTGAGGCGCACAATACCGCAAAACGCAACCTAATCGACTATGTCAATTCTGAAACAGACGCCGGCCTGGAATACGACACATTGACTATTGGATTCGCCCGAAGAGTCACCGCATATAAACGGATAAATCTCGTTTTTCGGGATACCGACAGGCTTGTCGATATCGCCAAAAAGGCCGGGAAAATTCAGTTTATTTTCGCAGGGAAAGCTCATTTTAAAGATCAGACAGGAAAAGCGCTTATCAAAGAAATCGTTTCTGTATCGCGAAAACTGAAAGATTCGATAAAAATCGTTTTTCTGCAGAATTACGACATGGGAATCGCAAAAAAGCTTGTCTCCGGTGTCGATCTTTGGCTGAATACGCCGCAGAAACCGCTTGAGGCATCGGGTACATCGGGCATGAAAGCAGCACATAACGGCGTCCCGAGCCTGAGCATTTTGGACGGCTGGTGGATCGAGGGGTGTATCGAGAATTATACCGGCTGGGCAATCGGCTCTATGCTCGAATCGGAGGGCGTAGATGTAGAAAATGCAGCCTCGCTGTATGATAAACTTGAAAAAGATATTATCCCGACATATTACGAAAATAAAAAGAAATGGCTCGACATCATGGCCCACTCGATTGCACTTAACGCATCCTTTTTCAACACACACCGCATGGTGCAGCAATATGTTCTCAGCGCATATTCGTATTGATCGCAATAATCGCATACTGCGCCGTATTGGCATATTTACTCCATGAAATCGGAGATTTACAATGAATCGTGTGAAAGTATTGATGGCAACGTCCGAAGCGGTCCCGTTTGCCAAAACGGGCGGACTGGCGGATGTCGCTGGTGCGCTTTCACTGGCGTTAGAGACGCAATGTGCAGACGTTAAAGTCATCATGCCGAAATATAAAGCTGTCGACACCGACCGATTTTCACTGGTAAAAACTAACCGAAGAATCACGATTCCGGTCGGAATGTCCTCCGAAAAAGGAACCGTGTGGAAAACAGCAATCGGAAATAACATTGAAGTGTTGTTTATCGAACACGAGTACTTTTTCGGACGGGAGGGTCTCTACGGCACTCAAGCAGGCGATTATACAGACAATCTCGAACGGTTTGTGTTCTTTTGTAAGGCTGTCCTTAAATATATCAAGGCTGTAAAATGGAAACCGGACATCATTCATTGCCACGACTGGCAAACCGCACTCATTCCGGTGTATCTCAAAATTCTCCATAAAAAGGACAAGTTTTACCGGTCTATCAAAACCATTTTCACCATACACAATCTCGCCTTTCAGGGCATATTTCCCTGGGAACGGTATCTTGAAACGGGGCTGGGCTGGGATCAATTCACTTACGACAAACTCGAGTTTTTTCAACAGCTTAATCTGCTTAAAGGTGGACTTGTCTATTCCGACAAACTGACTACTGTCAGCCCGACCTACGCCGAAGAGATTCTGACACCCGAGGCGGGAAGCGGTCTCGACAGCGTCCTCCTCCATCGCAAAAACGATTTCACCGGCATCCTGAACGGTCTCGATTATTCAGTCTGGTCGCCCGGGACGGACAGTGCACTGCCAGAACGCTATTCGTCTTCACAGCCTGAAAACAAACTCGCCCTTAAAAAACATCTACTTAAAAAGACGAATTTGACTGTGCGGTCTCTAAAAAAAACACCCGTACTGGGCAGCGTCTCGCGGCTAACAGACCAGAAAGGATACGATATTATCGCCGAAGCGCTCCCCAAGCTGATGAAGCGGAATCTCCGACTGGTTATTCTCGGGACAGGCGAGGAGAAATATCATACGCTGCTGACCGGACTCGCCGAAAAGTATCCGAAAAAACTGAGTGTGAATCTTTTTTATGACGATGCGATGGCGCATTTAATCTATGCGGGAACCGACATGTTTCTCATGCCCTCAAAATTCGAGCCGTGCGGACTTGGGCAGCTCATCGCTCTGAAATACGGGTCTATCCCCATTGTTAATCACACCGGTGGACTCGCCGACACCATTCATGATTTCAATTCGAAAACCGGTGACGGAAACGGTTTCGTTATGCGGGATTATTCAGCGGAATCGCTTCTTGAGGCGGTCGGTCGCGGATTAGAACTCTATAAAAAAGCTGCGGTATGGAAAGAACAGATGCTGAAAGGGATGAATCAGGATTTTTCCTGGAAAAACTCCGCAAAGAAATATCTTAAACTTTACAAATCACTTCTGTAGTTCCGGATTTATTTCGTCCTCAGTTTTAACCGCTCTCCCGTACAATTCTGTCAATTCGGCAATCCTTTTTGCCCGAGCACCAGTCATTTGACTTTCGGTCATCCGCCAGCGCCAGTTGCCCTTGGTTGTTGCAGGTTGGTTCATACGTGCTGAACCGCCCAATCCAAGAAAATCCTGCATGGGAATAATCGATACATTTGCAGCAGACATCATCGCAAGCCGAATAAACGCTTTATGGACATTCCGGCTGTCGATCGTTCGATAAAGATAACGTGAGATAGTTTTCTTCACCGCTTTTGATGCTTCCTTGTCATACCATCCCCGGACAGTATTGTTATCGTGAGTCCCTGTATAAACAATGTAGTTGCGGCCGATACTGTGAGGTGCATGATTATTGGATGCGGGTTTGCCGTCAAATCCGAACTGCAGTACTTTCATACCGGTCAGATTAAACTGCCTGATAATTTCATAGACATCCGGTGTGATATATCCCAAATCCTCGGCAATAATCTGTTCTGGAGCAACATGACGGAATAGAGTCCTGAGAAAATCCTTTGCCGGTGCGTTGACCCATTTGCCGTTCAGAGCCGTTTTTTCACCCGCAGGAACTTCCCAATACGAAACCAATCCCCGGAAATGATCAATACGAACAATATCAAACAAATTAAGGGCTTGGGTAATCCGTTTCAACCACCATTTATATCCGTCCGCTCTGAGCGCTTTCCAGTTATAGACGGGATTCCCCCAAAGCTGACCCGTTTCGCTGAAATAATCGGGCGGCACACCGGCAACACATGAAGGATTCTTTTCCTTGTTCAGCTTGAAAATACATGGATTTGCCCATAGATCGGCACTGTTGAATTGTACATAGATTGGCATATCGCCGACCACAGATATCTTTTTCTCGTGCAGATAGAGTTTCAGTTCAGACCATTGTTTGGCGAATATGTACTGGAAAAAACTTTCTTTTTCAATTTGCTCCCGGTATTGCGTGCATATCGACCGTAATGCTCCGGGACGTCGTTCAGCAATACTTTCCGGCCATTTATTCCAGCTTGTTTTTTGGTAACGTTCGTATAAAATGGTAAACAACGCGTAATCCACGAGCCAATATGAGTTCTCGTCGCAAAACCGTTTGTAATTATTGTCGCCACCCCGTTTTCGGAAACGTTTATACGCCTGGTTCAAGAGTGCAGTCTTATAAGAAATTATCGACCGGTATTCTACTTTCTTTCTCGAAAATTCTGGAACAGACTTTATGTCCGATTTTGTTAAAAAACCATCCTTGACCAGTTTATCGGGACTAATAAGTATGGGATTGTAGGCAAAAACCGAATTACATTGATAAGGACAGTTATCGTAGTCCGGTGAAGTCGGATTGAGCGGGAGAATCTGCCAGAAATGCTGGCCGGATGCAGCAAGAAAATCAGCGAAAGCATACGCCGCGGGCCCAAGATCGCCAATACCATATCGTGAGGGCAGCGATGTAATATGAAGAAGCACGCCGCTTCCCCGTTCGTTTAATCTGTGCGTGCGTATAGCATCCGGATAGTTTTCGGTATGAGTTTTCATGAGTAACCGCCGTGCTATTTGACTTTGACCTGAAGATGGTCGCCCAATTTATCGAAATGATATATCCATTTCAGCGGAAGCGGTTCGCTGTTGTCTGCCTTTTCTTTCATGTCACTGTACATTTTTTTGCTAATATAAAAATAGACGTTCTGGGCTTTCCAAAGATCGTATTCGGGTTGAAGCGTTTGTAGAACCTCAAACAATCCCTCGACGATTTTCAGGATTCGGATTTCTTTTGGGATTTGCAAAAACCGCTCCATGAGGCCGTTTATTTTTTTGCTCGCGACAAAATTGAGCGTTTTGATATTAGGCTTGAACGACAACTCGTTCATCTGTTCGATAAGCCGTTTCACCTTGTCGATATCGGGAATATCGATTTCGAGCGCCGTCCGGAGATCGTTATTGAGTACGAATTCTACAATGTTGGCAAAGACCTCGGGGAGCGCAATCTCCATCTCTCTCATCGCTTTAATGATGGGATAATTGTATTCGTATATCCGGTAAAACGAACCCTCGATATCCTCCATGGTGGTATTAAGAAGGTTGTTCAATATTGTGCGCTGATCGTCGCGGAACAGATGCCACAGCGAGTAATTGTGATCCTTGAAGTAGGTGTCGATCGAACGGATGACCGAGTGTACGTCGCTTTTGTCGAATTGTCCCATGAGTTCAGTCCGCATTTGCTCAAACTTTTCTTTGTCGATACATTCACTTACACCGCCGATGACATTGTGTCCGCCCAAATACAGCACGGCAAAACATATTTCCCTGTTCTCCCAGGTGATATTGGAATAGACATGGGTTTTTCCTATGATTAGTTTCTGCGCGCCAGCCTCGTTTACATCCAGAATTTCCGAATGGGCGCGGTAAAAGTAAATTTCAGCCATCTCGGGATATTCCTTGAACAGCGACGATATCGCGTAATGGGCGGCAACTCTCAGCAGGTCGACAACAGTCGTTTTCACCCAGAGATTATAAATCCTTGCGCCGTCCACATACCCGGGCACATTGCTTTTCGCCTCTGCAAGCTTTCTGACAAACGTATCCTCAAGCTTCCCGCCGCCGACCATCTCGGCAAGCTGTATCACCCGCGAGGCATACCGCATGATCTGCACCGTCTCAATACCCGAAACTTCGTCGAAAAACCAGCCGCAGCTTGTATACATGAGCATACAGTGACGCTGAAGCTCGAATAGTTTAAGCAGTTCGATCTTCTCCCGTTTCTTCAGCTCGCGGGTTTTGTGACGGGTGAAAAAGTATTCGATATTCACCGGCGTGCGGTCGTTAACCACGCTTATATAGTCGTTTCTTGCCTCCCAGGGATCATTGACATATTCAGCCGTTTCACGTTCAAACAACGGTTCGACACTATCACGGAGCCAATCGAGGGATTCACGGAGCGGTGTACGCCATTTCTGGTTCCATCCCTGTTTTCTGCCGATATGACATCCGCAATCGCTTCGCCACCGTTCGATACCGTGTGCACAGCTCCACGAGCTGTTCTCGACGATCATCACCTCGTGCGTTGGCGGGAATTTCTCCAGAAATTCACTGTAAACGATTACATTGGCCTGGTCGCCGGATTCGATATGATGGAGACAATAGGAAAGCGCCATATCACCAAACCTGTGATGATGGCCGTACGATTCGCCGTCGGTGGCGATATGTACGAGTTGCGGGCGGTCAGAGTTGTCGTCGAACCCATTTATCAAGTGATCAGCAAACTGCATGCCGTTTTTTAAAAGTCCTTTAAACGACACCGCATGTGATATCCCGCCGTCATAGAAAAAAAGACTGATGGTTTTTCCCGAGGGCAAATTGCAGAGATACGGCATTCTGGTATCGACGCTGCCGCCGACATCATGCCAGTCCTCACCAGAATCAAGCGGACGGACTTTCTTCGCCTGGTGGGGCGCAAGAATTGTGAATTTGATACCGTGCTCAGCAAGCAGATCCAGCGTTTCAATGTCGACCGCCGTCTCCGATAGCCACATGCCCTCCGGTTTCCGCCTAAACCGATTCTCAAAATCCCGGATACCCCAGATGATCTGTGTTTCCTTATCGCGACTGTTCGCGAGGGGCATAATGATATGATTATATACCTGAGCAAGCGCGGAACCGTGCCCGGAAAAAGTCTCCATGCTCATGCGGTCTGCATCGAGAATCGACTGATAAATATCTGGCCAGTACCGTTCGAGCCATATCAGCAGGGTCGGGCCGAAGTTGAAGCTGATTTTTGAATAGTTATTAACAATATCGATAATGTTTCTGTCAGTGTCGAGGATGCGCGATGCGGTATTTGGTGCATAGCATTCTGCCGTTATCCGGTCGTTCCAGTCGTGGTAGGGATATGCAGAATCCTGCAGTTCGATGGTCTCAAGCCAGGGATTTTCACGGGCAGGCTGATAAAAATGACCGTGGATACAAATATATCTATTCATAAATTTTCCGTTTCTTTCTTTAATTTGCCGGGGATACTGTCCGGCAGTCATATGATTGTGTTACGTCAGAACGTCAAACGCAGCTGTCGGTCAACCGATGAGTTCAATCTTTTATTGTGTGTAAATATAAGGAATTATCTGCAGAGAGTGTGAAGATTCTTCTTATTTCGCGCGTTTTTCTTATTACCCTGATTTTTGAAAATGACAACACCAAGCGGGGGCAGGGTCAGTCGAAGCGAGTACGGCCGACCGTGATTCGATATTGAATCGGCCTCTACACCACCCATGTTCCCGAGACCACTACCATCGTATTCTACCGCGTCGCTATTCAGCAATTCCCGCCACATTCCTCCCGCAGGCACACCTATACTGTAATTATAACGGGGGACCGGCGTTAAATTGCAGACAACGACAATGTTGTCTTTGGCGGAAGTACCTTTCCGAAGGTAGCTCACGATGCTGTTTTCATAATCGCCGCAGTCGATCCATTCGAATCCGTCCACGGTGAAATCGAACTCGAACAGCGCAGGTTCATTCTTATACAGACTATTCAGGTCACGTATCCATTGACTGATTCCACTATTCTGGGGATACTCGAGAACATCCCATTCGAGACTTTGATCGTGCTTCCATTCGCTCCACTGGCCAAGCTCGATGCCCATAAACAAGAGTTTTTTGCCGGGATGTGTGAACATGTAGCCAAAGAGAAGCCTGAGATTAGCAAATTTCTGCCATTCGTCGCCAGGCATTTTGCCAAACAGCGATCCTTTCCCATGCACAACTTCGTCATGTGAAAGCGGCAGAAGAAAATTTTCGGAAAATGCATAGACAAGGCTGAATGTAAGCTGATTCTGGTTGTATTTCCGGTAGATTGGATTTTTTGAAAAATACGATAGCGTGTCGTTCATCCAGCCCATGTTCCATTTGATGCCGAATCCGAGACCGCCGCGGTATGTCGGGCTGGTCACCATGGGCCATGCGGTGGATTCCTCGGCGATAATATGGATGCCGGGATACCTTCCATAGAGAATTTCGTTGAGCCGCTGCATAAATACGATCGCCTCAATGTTTTCTTTGCCGCCGTATTCGTTGGGAATCCATTCCCCTTTTTTCCGGGCATAGTCGAGATACAGCATCGATGCGACCGCATCCACCCGGAGACCATCCGCATGGTATTTGTCAATCCAGAATTCTGCGCTGCTGATAAGAAACGACCGGACCTCGTTTCTGCCGTAATTGAAAATGCAGCTCTCCCACTCCGGATGGAATCCCTTCCTCACATCCTCATGCTCATAGAGATGTGTGCCGTCAAATTTGAACAGACCGTGTTCATCGTTGGGAAAATGTGACGGGACCCAATCGAGAATGACGCCGATGCCGTTTTGGTGAAGACAGTCAACCAAAAACATAAAATCCTGCGGTGTTCCGTAACGGCTTGTCGGAGCGAAGTATCCAAGCACCTGGTATCCCCACGAGCCGTAAAACGGATGCTCCATGACCGGCATAAATTCCACATGAGTAAATCCCATTTCGAGAACGTAATCGACAAGATATTCGGCGGTTTCCCGATAGGTCAGAAACCGGTTGTTTTCGTCCGAAACACGCCGCCATGACCCAAGATGTACCTCGTAAATACTGATGGGCTTATTGAGCGTGTCAGATTGTTTCCGTTTCTCTATCCAGGTGCTGTCGTTCCATTCGTAGCCGAGCCCGTGTACGATCGAGGCTGATTTCGGTGATATTTCCCAGCGGAATGCGAATGGATCGGTCTTTTCCGTTCGTTTATGATGATGTTTTAAGGTAATACTGTATTTATAGAGATATCCCTGTTCAATGCCCGGAATAAATCCCTCCCAGATGCCCGATGAGTCGTTTCTCTTACGCAGCGGATGAGTCTCGGTATTCCAGCCATTGAAATCGCCGATGACCGAAACTTCATGAGCGTTAGGAGCCCATACGGCAAACAATGCCCCCGGCGTCTTGTCGACTGTCATCAGATGAGAACCAAGCTTTTCATAGAGCCGCGAGTGGTTGCCCTCGTTTATCAGATAAAGATCGTATTCGCTGAGAAGACTTACATCGTATATGATATTTTCTTTCTTTTTTTTCATCTCCATTCCTGAGTAAAGCCGTGACGGTCATTGCCGTTCACGGGGAAAAATTCAGTACGCAATTACATTCCCTGTGTGAAGCCGGTTATCTGGTTTAAAACGTCGTCCCGGAGCGGATGACAGCATCTTTATACGTCACAATAATACCGTCCCGCACC
The DNA here is from genome assembly GCA_964497605.1 of uncultured bacterium. GTDB lineage: Bacteria > Latescibacterota > Latescibacteria > Latescibacterales > Latescibacteraceae > Latescibacter. The sequence goes on along the minus strand of CAZCDQ010000052.1, from coordinate 10,246 downwards.
TCGAATCCGTCATAGCTGCCCTCGGCGACATTCTTTTCGTTAGTCAGCCGCACATTTTCACCGATTCTCGTATTTCTGTCGAGAATCGCGTTTTCCACAACGCTGTTCTCGCCAATGCCGATCACCGGTATGCCCGACTTTTTATCCGTCTCGATTTCCGCCAGCGTCTGATACATATCCGCCCCCATCATAATTACATTTTTCATTCGGACACCGGGCATGATTTTCGAACGTATGCCGATAATCGAATGTCCGATTTCACTTTTTTCGACGATGCACCCCTCGCATATCATGGTGTTCGTCAAACTCCCTCCCTCGACTTTACTCGCCGGCAGATACCGCGACCGGCTATATATCGGCTGCTCGCGCTGGTAGAGATCAAGCTCCGGGAACGGTTTTGTGAGCGCCAGATTGGCGTTGAAAAAGCTCTTTATAGTTCCGATATCCTCCCAATAATCGTTAAATTTATACCCCATTACATTGAGCTTATTAATAGCATACGGAATAATATCGCCGCCGAAATCGTCCCCCTCATGCTCCTCGAGAAGATCATGCATCAGCCCGCGTTTGAAAACATAGATGCCCATCGATGCAAGATACGGTTTCGATGGATCGCCGGTGTTCGACTCCAGGCCGTTTAGCGCATCTCCTTTGGGTTTTTCATGAAACGCAGTGATACGATCGTTGTCGTCAGTATGAAGGATACCGAAATCGCTTGCTTTTTCTTTTGATACTGGCTTGACTGCGATGGATATGTCGGCGCCGCTGTCAAGGTGAAAGTCGATGAATTTGGAGTAATCCATCTGGTATAAATGATCACCGGCCAGAATGAGAATATAATCCATATTCAGCGCGCGGAAATTGGGCAGCGTTTGCCGGACTGCGTCGGCGGTGCCCTGATACCATTGATCGCTCGTCAATGTCTGCTGCGCCGCAAGAAGTTCAATAAAACCGTGGCTGAAAATATCGAATTTGTAAGTCTGATTGATATGACGGTGAAGCGATACGGAATTGAATTGCGTCAGCACATATATCTTTGTATAACCGGAATTGATGCAATTCGAAATCGGGATATCGATCAGTCTGAATTTTCCTGCGATCGGTACGGCGGGTTTTGCTCTCAGTTTCGTGAGCGGCTGAAGACGTGTGCCGCGGCCGCCGCCGAGAATTACAGTTAGAACATCCACCATGGCATTACCTCGCGTTTCATGTGACAGCTCATTTCACTGTGCGTTTAGGGATTGCTAAGCAGGCTTTTATTTATGATACTATCAATTACAGTCATCGTGCATTAGTCATCTCAATTGAGCCTGAACATCCGACATTTCTGTTATTTGCCTTTCCGGAACGGCCGTTTCTCGAACCATTTCAATAGATACTTTTTATGGATCGGTTTCGATTTGTTATTGAAGAAATACGAGTAATTCACAAATCGTATGTCCTCTATAGTATAGAACGCCTGCGGATTCACTTTTTTAACATACCTTATAACCTGTTCAATCTCATGACGGGGTATGACGGTGAAGAGAATCTTGACAGTTCCGGTATGACCTTCAGCATTCAGCAGCGTAACACCGTAATTCTTTTGTTTCAGGCAATTCAATAATTCACAAAGATCGTTCTGTGTCACCACCCGAAGGATAACATTCCCAAGCGCGATCTTCTCCTCGATTATCATCCCGATGTAATTACCCGCGGCAAAACCACTCGCATAGGCAACATAATTAATGACATTATTCAGGTTTTTCATAATCTGGGTAATCGCGACAAGCCATATGATCACCTCAAAAAAACCGCATACAGCCGACAGCAGCTTAAAACCCCTCGAAACAAAAATCACCCGCATCGTGCCGATACTTACATCGATAACACGCGCCAGAAAGATAAGCAGCGGGATTATGAAATATGCAAAAAGCTGCGGATTATCGGAAAAAAACTGCCAATCCATATATTTATCTCAATGCCTCTTTCATCTTGAAATTCTAAAAATTAACCGGATTTAGTATACTTACCTAATGATAGTCAAACGAACGCATTGAAGCAAGGTTAATATATGGTTAAATTTAAAGATATTATTAATTTTGCAGAAGCTTTCATACGATTCAAACACTGCTGGAAAGAAAGTATTTGATTCACCGGCTGGTACATATTATTATGTGACATCAAATCGAAGACATACAATTTTTGGATATTTTATCCGGAGGAAACACATGACATCATTGCATGGAATGCTCCACACCTTTCGACAAGTTTTCCGCTGTCTTTTGTTCTTTCTGGCGATAGTGGCCTTCACATCCGGAATCTGTACGGCCGACATTTTCAATGCCTCGGTTAATTTCGATGTTGTCGCACCCCAGGGCGAGTTCAGGGACAATCTCGACCGTAACGGTTACGGCGGTTCTGCAACGGCGGTCGTTCAGCCAAATCCGGTTGTACCGATAAAATTCGGTCTTGAAATCGGTTTTGCAAATTACGGCAGCGAATCGAGACGGGAGCCGTTCAGCTATACAATTCCAGATGTCACGGTGAATGTTCGGCGGAGCAACAACATTTTTCTCGGGCATCTGCTCTTGCGCGCCCAGAAAGAATTTGGTAGCGTGGCGCCGTATGTGGACGGTCTTTTCGGACTGTCGTATCTCTGGACAGACACAACCATAGAGGGTGTGGACGAGATTGAGGAAATCGCATCCTCGCGTAATATCGACGATGCGGCGTTGAGCTACGGCTATGGCGGCGGTGTGATGTTCAAAGTATGGTCCGCCAAGGATTATAAGGAATACATACCGGAAATGTTAAGTGTCTATATCGACCTCAAAATCAGGTATCTCTACGGCGGCGAGGCGGAGTATCTGAAAAAGGGCGCGGTGTCCGCTGGCGAAAGCGGCAAAGTCAATTACGACATCAGCGAATCGCGAACCGATATGATGCTGTATCAGATCGGTGTCGCTGTCGGTTTTTAGCATATTTTCACTTACGCATTCGCCCTATAGATCACAATCGTTTTCAGCGGAGGAATATACATGCCTGGACCTGGATCGTACTGGTTCGGAGAAGAGGAAATAAAGGAAGTCATGGACGTTATGGAATCGGGGTATCTTTTCCGGTACGGCGCACCCGACAATCCGGCTTTTAAAGGGAAAGTGTACTCCCTTGAGCGTGATTTCGCCGCGTACATCGGTGTCGAACATACGCTCGCGGTGAGTTCCGGCACCGGCGCGCTTCTGCTGTCGCTTCTCGCGATGGGAATCGGTCCCGGCGACGAGGTCGTTGTTCCAACATATACGTTCGTGGCGACCTATACCGCTGTGATATTTACCGGCGCAGTACCGGTTCTCGCCGAGATTGACGAAAGCCTTACAATCGATCCTGCCGACCTTGAAAGACGCATCACACCGAACACGAAAGCGGTTATCCCTGTCCACATGCTCGGCAATTCCTGCGATATGGGCGCGATCGCGGACATCGCGAACAGGCACAGGCTCATGGTGCTCGAGGACGCGTGTCAGGCGGCGGGTGCGAGTTACAAAGGTAAAAAGCTCGGTTCCATCGGTAAAATGGGCGCATTTTCGCTGAACATTTTCAAGACTATAACATCGGGGGACGGCGGCATCATCGTAACCGACAACACGGACCTGTATGAACGGGCATATGCATTCCACGATCAGGGACATGCGCCGAACCGCGACGGTGAAGAAAGTATCAACCGCAACATTCTCGGCCTCAATTTCCGGGTGAATGAACTGGTCGGCGCAGTCGCCCTCGCTCAACTCCGCAAAATCGATGCGATCACGAAAACACTCCGCGCCAAAAAGAACACATTCAAAGAGCTTATCTTGGATATCGAGGGTGTCGGATTCCGTACACTTAACGATCCCGCGGGGGAATGCGGTACACTGCTAACAGTGATATTCGACAGCGCGGATCATGCCGCCTGTACCGCCGAAAGGCTGGGAACGAAAACGGTCGATCACAGCGGATGGCATGTTTACGCCAACATGGAGCATGTAAACGCGTATTTTAAAGGTCGCGGGCGGCCCTCCGGGAGAGGCAGCTATCCGCTCACGGACGATATCCTCAGCCGGTCGATCAATCTGAGCGTCGGCGTTGTGGACAGCGGACTCGGCTCGGCGTTCGGAATCAATATCGATTCAACAGACAATGAAATTGAGGAAGCCGCTGATAAATTCAGGACTGCCTGTAGAAACTAAATATACAGGCGATTATTAATATTTGTATTAAAAAAAATGAAAGGTTACGTATGAAACGTTTATTTCACCCGGTTTTCATTTGTTGTTTGGCGGCGGCCTTATCCGCACCTGCTATAGCGCAGGAAAATCACAGCAGTCTGGTATATCCCGGCGACGACGGTAAACTTGTGTACGTCGCCGATGATAACGGTAATGTTATCCCCGATTTCTCCTATGCCGGCTATAAAGGCGGCGGTGTTAAGCTTCCGTACGCTCCGGTCAAGGTGACGCTCGAACCGGTTGAGGGGAACGATTCAATCCAAATTCAACGGGCTATTGACCGTGTCTCGGACATGATTCCCGACAAAAACGGCATCCGCGGCGCAATACTACTGAAAAAAGGAATCTATGACCTTCACGACCCGCTCTGGATTGTGACAAGCGGCATTGTCCTCCGCGGCGAGGGTAACGGACCTGAGGATACAGTGCTTACCGGATATGGAAAACACGGACTCGGCGGATTCGATTACTCCGAGGGTTCGCGGATGATAAATATCCGCGGCGCGGGAGCGGCGGATCTTATAATGGATCGCGCGAAGAAAGTCACGGACGATTATGTCCCGGCGGGAACCTACACGCTCACGCTTGAGAACACCCGCGGACTTAACGAAGGTGATACGGTTGTAGTCCGCCGCTACGGCAACGAGGATTGGGTCCGTGCAGTTGGTATGATCCATTCGGAAACCGGTAAACCTCGAGAACAGGCGCCTATCGACTGTGAGCGCACGATTACGGATATTAGCGGGCGGCGTATCACGGTGGACATTCCTCTCGTATGCCCCATCGATCAACGCTGGGGCGGCGGTGAGGTGATTCCGTTTAGTGACGAGCGGCGTATCAGTCAGTGCGGCATTGAAAACCTCCGCGGCGTTTCCGATTTCGATCCCGCCAAACGGACAACCAGAATCTGGCAGACGGTTCCGGACCAGGGCGAGGAATACTTCATGGACGAGGACCATTACTGGAATTTTATCAGCATCGACAATGCGAAAAATTGCTGGGTCAGGGATATTCATACCCGTCATTTCGCACGGTCACAGGTTCTGATGGAGCGCGGCTCGAAATGGATAACCGTACAGGACTGCGATGCGCGGGAGCATGTATCGCGAAAATCGGGATCGCGGCGGCGGGCGTTCGCCATCGGCGGAGAGATGTGCCTTGTTCAGCGCTGCACGACCAACGACGGCCGTCACGACTTCGTAACAAACGGCGATCTCTGCGGACCAAGCGTGTTTCTCGACTGTGTTGCAGGGACGCGTTATTCGAGCAGCGAACCGCACGGAAGCTGGGGATTCGGTATGCTGTATGACAATGTCGAGCACGATCTGACTGTTCGGTACACGAAACGTACAACACCGACATGGTGCGGAGCGTTTTGTCTCCTCTGGAACTGCGAGGGCATGTTCATTGTGCAGCAGCCACCGTTCGCGCAGAACTGGGCAATCGGCCAGATTGGCGAATACAGGATGATACACAACATCCCGCTTGTGGATTTGACCAAACCGAAAGGGTTCATCGAGTCGCAGGGCAGGCATGTCTCGCCGCGGAGCCTCTATCTCACTCAGCTCGAGGAGCGGCTCGGCAAGCAGGCGGTCGAGAATATCTCGAAATAGCGAACGGATACAAAGTATGACGCATGAAAAAGCCGGATAAATCGTCCGGCTCTTTTCATTATTTTCGGGAAGCCCGTTTGCGTGCATTCTCGGTAAGCAGGATTTTTCTGAGCCTGATAAAAGACGGCGTCACCTCGACAAGCTCGTCCTCCTGGATGTATTCGAGCGCGATCTCGAGGCTCATGATGCGCGGGGGACGGACTCGTGCATGATCGTCCTTGCCAACCGCGCGGAAATTGGTGAGCTGTTTTTGTTTTGTCAGATTGACCGTGATATCGTTGTCTTTGGAATGCTCACCCACAATTTGTCCCTCGTAAATGTGCTCTCCCGGATTGACGAAGAAGATGCCGCGGTCATAAAGCGAATCGAGTGCATACGCGGTGGACTGTCCTGTTTCCATGGAGACCATAACGCCGTTTATCCGCTGCGGGATAGTCCCGCGCAAAGGACCATAATGGTCGAACGAATGGTGCATGACCGCCCTGCCCTGGGTCATGTTCATGAGATGTGTATGCAACCCAAACAAACCCCGTGCCGGAATGAGGAATTCCAAATGGACATTATTACTTTCCGCTCCGCCGGTCTTGATATTAATTAATTCGGTGCGCCGCTCGCCAAGTATGCTCATGACCGCGCTCTGGCATTCTGAGGGACAATCGATTACGAGACGCTCGATGGGTTCGTGATGACGGCCATCTATCTCACGGATGATCACCTCTGGCTTTCCAATGCACAGTTCGTATCCTTCACGCCGCATGTTCTCGATGAGGATGCCAAGGTGTAAAAGACCGCGTCCTGACACAATAAATTCATCCGCAGTCCGGCCCTGTTCTACACGGAGCGCAACATTTTGTTGAAGTTCACGCTGAAGACGTTCACGGATTTTGGTGCTGGTCACCTGCTTACCGTCGCGGCCCGAAAACGGCCCGTCGTTGATACGGAACATGGTGTGCATGGTCGGTTCGTCCACCACAATTGTCGGAAGAGCCGACGGTTTGACCGCACATGCAATTGTATCGCCTATATCGACCGGACTGAGGCCTGCGATTGCGCATATATCTCCCGCGCTCACAACGTTCACTTGTGTACGTGACAACCCTTCGAATTGAAACAGCTTCACGATCTTCTGACGGGTTGAACTACCGGAGCGATCAATCACTGTAACCGTCTCACCCTCGGCGACTTCGCCGGAAAATACACGCCCGATGGCGATCCGTCCGAGATATTCGGAATAATCCAACGTGGTCACCAGCATCTGAAGCGGCGCCTCACGGTCGTTTCGCGGCGGGGGCACATGATCGAAAATCGCATCGAATACGGGACGCATGTCAGAGTTGGGCACGGCAAGATCTGCGGTCGCCCAACCGTTCTTCGCAGAGGCGAAGATTACCGGAAAATCGAGCGCGTGGTCATCGGCATTCAGCTCGACAAGCAGATCAAAGACGGCGTTCATGACCTCATCGGCACGGGCGTTCGGACGGTCGACCTTGTTGATAACCACAATCGGCCTGAGTCCGTGGGCAAGCGCTTTCGACAGCACAAACCTTGTCTGCGACATCGGCCCATCGAATGCATCCACCAGCAGTAGAACGCCGTCCGCCATCTTGATAACACGCTCCACCTCGCCGCCGAAATCGGCATGTCCCGGTGTGTCAATGAAATTGATCTTGCAGACTGAACCGTCACTGGCGGTGTAAACGATGGAACAGTTCTTGCTCAGTATAGTGATACCGCGTTCACGTTCGATTGGATTGGAATCCATGATGAGACCGTGCTGGCCGCCGGCAAGCTTGTCGAGATCTTCGTTGCGGAACATGCCCGACTGATAAAGAAGTCTATCGAGGAGAGTGGTTTTCCCATGATCGACATGGGCAATGATTGCAACATTTCGGATGGTGTCGGTTTTCATATTGTTTTTCTTTAAAAATATATCGATGTGTGTTTTGTGAATAGTTAAGTAATATATGAAAAACCGAATATAATAGCAATTAATAAAAACCGCCGTACCATGTAAAAAAATCCCGTTCCGTCTGCAATGGTCATAGTGGAACGGGGACTGGACAATCTTATGGCAATGTATCAGCGCGGCGTCATCGGCATTCCGCTGAATGCCGCAAAGTAATTGACACAGGTATCGCGCCACTCGGCAGCGTCTTTCTCATGATTTTCGAGTTTGCCGCGAACGTGTTCATGGATTTTCGGCTCGATATCGTTCCGAAGGCTGCCCCAGTCTTTCCTCATCTGAGAAACATAGTCCACACCCGAATAATATCTATAGCAAAGCTCCTCCCAGAGCGTCCGACCCGATTTCATACGGTGATTCCACGGAACGTGATGGAACCAGAGCAGTAATTCCTCCGGGCAGGTTTCGATTGAATCGAACCGCTCACGCACTGGCGAAAAATACTGTGCGGTTGCATTACTGCCTGAGGAACTCCGATCGTAGCCTATTCCCTTTTTGTCGGCCTTGTGATAATAGACCGAGGTCCAGTCGATGCGCAGATTCTCCCGGAAAAGGCTTGGCTGGGGGCCGTAATGGAACCCCTCCTGCATGATGTGATGCAATCCAAGCGGAGTCATATAGCTGACACACGCCTCGTGCGAACCCATCATCATCGATTTTATCTTCGCAACGACTGCATTTTCATCGCTGAGTGTCATCCGAATCCATTCGTCGGCAATATTCTCCGAGGTCAGTGTATAGTCCCACGCCAGACGCCCATAGGCATACCAATTAGCCTGCCCAAACAGATGTCCGCACCAGTTGCGGTCGTCCCCGATGTTGGCTACCCCGGCGATACCGTTCATGGCATAATCATGCAACGAGCCATCGACAACTTTCCCGACAGTCGATCCCTCTCCGTTTGCATAGGTGTCGAAATCGAGGCATTCTTTCCACATCGGCGCAAGATAGACAAGATGGGTGGAATGTCCGAGGTATTCCTGGGTGACCTGAAGCTCGAGCATAAGCGGCGTTTTCGGCATGGCGCCGAACAGCGGATGAACCGGCTCACGAGGCTGGAAATCCAGGGGTCCGTTTTTCGGCTGTACAAATACGTTCGTAAGAAAATCACCGTCCTGCGGCACAAATTCGAGAAATGCGCGTTTGACACGGTCCGTATCCGTATTCGGGTCGTAGACGAATGAACGCCATATAACAATGCCGCCGTAGGGTTCCAGCGCCTCGGCAAGCATGTTTGCGCCCTCGGCATGGGTTCTTCCGTAATCCTGCGGTCCCGGCATACCCTCGGAGTTCGCTTTCACCAAAAAACCGCCGAAATCGGGAATATGTTCATACAGCTCGGCAACCTTGTCTTTCCACCATTGCCGTACCTCGGGCAATGCTGGATCGGCCGAATCGAATGTACCAATCCCGCCGCGCTTTCGGAATCCGCTCCCCTCGGATTTCAGCGGCGACGAGAAATTGATCGCCAGATAAAGCTTTATACCATAAGGACGGAAAATATCCGAAAGAACGGTCATTTTCTCTATGTATTCCGGCAAAAGAATCCGCGGATCGGCGTTGACATTGTTGATAACCGTGCCGTTAATGCCGATGGACGCGTTCGCCCGGGCATAATCGGTATAACGGGGATCGACTGTATCCGGCAGCACATCCCATTTCCAGAGCGACCTGCCCGCATAACCACGCTCGACCGAGCCGTTCAGATTGTCCCAGTGGTTCAGCATGCGAATCTGAATGTTCGGCGCCTGTGTTATGTTTAATGCATCGATCGGTTTCCCGGTCTGCATGAGCCTTAGAAAGGCAAATGCACCGTAGAGTGTTCCGATGTCGGTGTTTGCGCCGATCACGGTGACATTGTATCCGGTATATTCCGTTGTGCGGATGAGATAACCCTCATTGCCTGCCCGGCGAAGGTCGCCAGACAGACCTATATCTCTCACGATTGCCGAGTTTTCGGGTGTTCCGGCGATGACTGCGCCGTCGGCGGTCACTGCGTTTGCGGCAGGGATGTTTTTCCCGAGCAGCCCGCTCAGCGCCTTTGTCAGCTCCCTGCGGCCAATGTCGGCTGTCTGGGATGATCCCTCGACAACGACCGATGTGACCGTGCCGGTATATGATTGAATGAGTGCCGCATCATCGATTCTGTTGTATTTCAACCAGAGATCGTAACCATCATCTGCAAGCACAGCGCCGGAGAACAGAAATACGGTTATAAGTGTGATAATAGTCTTTGAAAGTTTCACCGGATATCCTTAAATAATTTTGAAAGAATTAATTTGCATGAACAAGTTTATATTTACTTTGTTAACACTTTTAAGTTTATTAAATCTATCATTTTGCTTCATTTATTAGCTTTGAACATTTCGATTATTTGCAAAAAAGTATAAAGGCAAAAATTGCATAAAAATTTCATTTCTTTC
>CAZCDQ010000051.1:0-21265 GCA_964497605.1 uncultured bacterium | reverse complement strand
AAACGCAACCCTTTAACTGACAACTCATTACAACAACTCCGAAACTTGAGTTATAAATATTTCATGCACGGGGTGAGTTCAGGGCGAACACTCAGGTTCGCCCCTATGTTTTCCTATGTGCCTTTTTGCCTGCTGCTTAACTTTAAACCTGCTTTTACCCAATAATCTCCCTGACCGAGGGAAATTTTTCCAGATCGGTATGGGGAAGAAACAGCGACGATGAGAACTCACTCATAAATTTCGTATCGGTCGAGAGATCGAAATAGGTCATCCTTCGCGCAATCCTTTTCGCCGTGATATAACCGTCCAGGGAAACAAGCGCCATCCGTGCCCCGGCGATGGAGCCGTTGCCGATAAACCGGAATTTCTCGACCGCCATATCGGGAAGTAGGCCGATCATGATCGACCGCTCAAGGTCGAGATAATTCCCGAATCCGCCGGCAATGTAGACAGTATCGACCGCCGCCCAGGGCAGTCCCATATGCTGCACGATTGATTCCGCGGCGGTATAAACCGCCCCTTTTGTCCGTATCAGAGTCGCAATATCCGATTCCGAGATCACGATGTCTTTTCTGCTGCCTGAGGCGGAGGCCTCGACAAGCACAAACTCAGTTTCGCCGCTGTACTTTCGGATCGAGGGATGGTCTTTTCCGCTGAACCGTCCCTTCCGGTTCACATATCCGCCGTGAAACAGCTCGGCGACACAATCGATATACCCGCTGCCGCAGATGCCGTTCGGTTTCACATCTGTTCCACCGATGACCCACAGTTCGACTGCACCATTGTCCGCAATGCGTACTTTCTCGACAGCTCCCGCCGTGGCCCGCATGCCGCTCCGTGTCCCCGCGCCCTCGAATGCCGGCCCTGCGGAGGCGCTGCAGCATATGAGCCAGTCCGAATTTCCCAGCACGATCTCGCCATTGGTTCCCACATCGATCAGCAGACTGACCGAGTCGCATTCAGCCATGCCGGACGCGAGAACATCGGCGGTGATGTCGCTGCCAACGTAGGCGCCTGAGCCGGGGAGAAAGTTGACATTCCCTGCGGGATTGACATCGACGCCGATATCCTTTGCGCGGACAACAGGCGGTTTCCCGAATGCGGGGATGTAGGGCTCGCGGCGAATATTTACGATACAGAAACCGAGCAGGATATGTATCATAACCGTGTTTCCAGTGCAGAATAAGTAATTGATATCGTTTTTATCGATGCCGCAAAGTTTTGTGAGTGTATCTTTCAATTCGTTGATATCTTTTGCAACAAGACGCTGCAGCGATTCGAGGCCGTTCTCGTTTTCCTGCGTATAGATGATGCGGCTGATTACATCCTCACCGTGACGGGCCTGGGAATTGTACTGTGCCACGACCCCGCAAATTTCGCCGGTCGTCAGGTCGACCAGATTGGCAAATATAGTCGTCGTGCCGATATCGACCGCCATGCCGTAATTTATTCCGCTTGTGTCGCCACGCTCGAACCATGCCATCTCGAACGCATTGTCTTTGTACGACATCGTGACCGTGGTTGTGAATCCGCTCGCGCGGAGAATGCCGGGAAGCGGCCGGATTGCCTGGTGATAGGTGTTCAATGCCGGATAGGCGCTGTTCTTTCCAAGTTCACGACGGACACGGTCGAGATCGGACAGATTATCGCCGAGATCCGGCGGCGGCAGTTCCAGCGCTACCTTGCGGCACAGAGGATTGAACGGGTACGAAGACTCGATTTTGCTATATGAATCCGGACACGACGCTACATCCTCGCCGAGTTTCGGTGTTTCCATACTGCAACTCTCTCCCGGAACCACAATGACTATATCCGAAAGGATCTCCGACTGACATGCGAGCGCGCGGCCTTTCGCGAACGCTTCGTCGTCGATAAACTGGTTCGGTTTCATGACAACGAGACCGCCCTTCACAAGGACTTCGCATTTTCCGCAGATGCCTTTTCCGCCGCAGACATTGACAATGTTCACCCCGGCCATGTTAGCGGCGTCTTTCACCGTCGTCCCAGTTGCAACCGTCACAATTTTACCGGAGGGCTGAAATTCGACGCGAAGCGATGTGTTCTCGGTCTTCGGCATACGGTATTCGATCTTTCTACAGAGATTTCAGAAATGATGGTATACCCGTTGCCTCACGGGGCCCGACAACCACATCCCAGCCGGATTCCTCCTTGAGCTTGGCGGTCATCACCGCGACAAGTCCCGGGAGAATGACCCGTTTGTTGTTCACTTTTTCCCCGATGCCGCCGGGTTCGTTCAGCTTCTCGGAAATCATCTCGATGGTGAATTTCTCGGCGGCCCATGCGGTGAGCACCGACGTTCCCTCTGTGTCGATGACAAGGATATACGACGGCACCCGCGATGTGGTTACCTCGCCCTCCACCGTATAGTACGTGAGAGAGAAGTTGGTCGTAACCAGTACCGGCGCATCCGGCCCCGGTTTGCCGACTTCCCAAACGCCGGGCTTGACCTGAATCGGTTTTTGCGGATCGGTATAGATATTCTGCCTGACCGTGAGAAGAGGCAGCAGCCGCCAATCTTCAAGTGTCGACACGATCACGATTGAGGCGTATTTCGCAACATATCCAGCCGCGCGGTTGACCTCAATATCCGGATTTTCAGGATCAACTGCATTGGCGAGCAGCGGGAATCCGACCACACGGAGATTCTTTTTAAGCTGCGCGCGTCTCAGGCGGGTCAGTTCGGAAAGTTTTGCCGAAAACGAATCCGATACCGGCTCGAGGATGAGTTCGGCCGCGCCGGCATTCTGTGCTTTCTGCGCCAGTTCGGGGAGATCGTCCGCAGGAGCGGAAATAACTGCTGGGAGTCCTAATTCTTTGGCGACTGCCGCCATCCTGTCGATGTTGCCAACAGTGATACCGTAAAGGAGCGGTTTTTTGTCCTTGATTTTCTCTGCCGCCGCTTTCATGGCGTCGGCGTTCTCGGTCATGAGAATTAGCGGAAGAGCGGTGGCGTTTTGCGCGGCCTCGGCTGCTTTCGCGAAAGTCGCGGCGTTGCCGGAATCGTTTTTCAGAGCGATAAGGTTCACTGCGATGGTGAAACCGACACGTTCGTAGGATTTGGTATTGATTGTCTGGACCGTTTCTATCAGATCGGCATCGCTCAGGGAATCGGAGACCTGAATGGCGATACCGGTTTCATGATAGAACGTTTCCTCGTGACGGAAAAGGACCGTTTCATTACCAACTTCCACTTTCTTGTCGCCGTCCCCGATGGTGATAAGTTTGACCGGCGGCGCCGAGGCGCTCTCGAGAGCAGAGATACCGTCCGCAGACATGTGCGGGCATTTTTCGAGTTCCACCTTTTTTGCGGCGAGCTGCATAGCAAACGCAAGACAGGTTGGAAATCCGCAGTCCTTACAGTTCGTTTTCGGAAGATTTTTGAAAATATCAAGCGCGGTGAGTGCCATAGACGCTGCTCCTCGTTAAGATTTCGATAATAGACCGTATATGCAAATATAAAACATTTCCCGAGCGGCGAACATTCTTTTCGGCAGAATATCCATAGACAGTATTGACATTACACGCGTTGTTCATTCTGCCGGGATATGTATGTAAATCCTGAAAGAGCCGTCTATATGAGCGACGGCATCTCAAGCGCGGGATGCCCTTTCTCTGCGCACCATTCCATCAGCTCGGTGACATCGGTCGTTACCGTTTCGTCTGCGATTTTGTCGATGAAATCGGGATCGCCAAGTTCGGCCGACCGTTCGATCAGCTTTTCGTGAAGAAACTCTTTCAGTTCTTTTGGCATCCAAACCATTCTGAACAAACCGCCGTCCGCGGAAATGAATTTCCTCGACACGACATACAGTTTTCCCACACCGAGGAATCCCGGCGTCTGCGAACCGCCGCCTACGAATCCGGCGAGCGAGGTGAAATTCATACCGCAGGGGGTAATACCGGCATGCTCACGGTTCACTATCATGAATCCGTTGCATTCGGGGATCATTGCAAGGATGCATTCGAAACAGCCGCAGCTTGTCATGGGGTCCTCCATGACGCTGTATGCGTTGAACCGTTCAAGCGTCTGGCGAGATTCACGGTATATGAAATCGTTGACCCCTTTCCACTGACCTTTGACTTCATCGATGGTTTCGCCCTTTTTCACCGGCTGATTGCAGCCTTTCGGTTTGATCTCATACGCCGCTTTACCGTCAAGCCAGGAGTACGCGCCGCAGAGGCCGAGTCGTTCGGGGCTGATGATGCAGACATGATTCGGGGCATAAGACTGGCAGAGTGTGCACGAGTAGAACGTATCGACGCTTTCGTCGGTCATGCCGGCGATGCGTTCGTCGCGGAACTTATACGCCGACTGCGCCTCTTTCAGCATTTCCTCAGCTTTCGTTTCGTCAGTAATAAGCGTAACCTGTACCTTGTCGATAATCTCGCCGTATACCTCGTGGAACCGCGCATGAATGATTACACCGAAATGATTTAGCCTGAATCCTTTCTTAAACGTGTCCTTTGAGATTCTCATCCAGATGATGTCGCGCTGACCCATGTGGAAGATACCCATTGCCTCATTGAGATAGGTATGAAGCTGGCGCTCGAAAATAGACTCAAAGTCTTTCTGCATTTTTCTTCCCGCAACCTCCACAAGAATGCCAAGCGGAAGTGCACCGCCTTCCTCAATCGTATCGACATCGGGGCCGATAAGTTCGATTTTGCCGTCCTCGATCTCGTCCATCTCGCGGGTGCGGAGGAACTCGAACGCGGTCGAGTATTTATGGCCGAACTGGCAGTACATGTCATCCTTTCTCACCGTTTCGCCCTCGAATGCTGCGGCGTACGGGACCGGAATAGGGATTTCCGACATGGTAACTTTCACACCCCTGACCTCAATACACGTCGGAACAATCTTATCGTAATCGAGTTCGTGTACAACGTGTTCGTAATTACAGATACCAGTCGGCCGTATCTCCGGGATGGGTGTGTCGGCTATGACCGGGAAACCCATGTTGATGGCGCCGGCGCCCATGGCGTATTTCGTGTCGTTCACCTCGCCGAGGGTCAGCCCGAAAGCGTGAACACGGGCACGGGTATACAGCAGATTCTGCGTACCCTGACCCGCTTTCAATCCGCCGAACGTGATCGCGCTTCTGATAGCCCAGTTCAGCGGATAGATGATGGATGCGTCGTCGCGGCCGTAGGGAACAATATACGTATCCCAACCCATTTCAACGCCTGCCTCCTTAAGCTGGTCGATCACGCTGACACCGTCCACCGACGATCCGACGAAAATGAGGATGCTCCGCTTCTGAAGTTCGCGTATGATATCCACTGCAACCTCATTGGACGGTGCGGCGCCGATAATCGCCGCAAATCCGGGCATACGTCCGTCAACAAGCTGAATGCCAAGTTTGCGAAGCCATGTGTCGGTATAGAATCCATCGCAGCCCTTCTGCGGTTCCTCGCCGGAAAGGTACTGGAGGACTTTGATGATTTCAGTCGATAGCAATGCCGAAATACCGCAGTCGAGAGCGTCCCCGAGATACGGCAGCCACATCTGTTCGGACGGCGGATCGTGCAGCAGTTCTTTTGCGTGGGCCAGAATCGGGCGGATATGACCCAGCGTTGTCGCCTCTGCACCCATCAGCGCATTTGCCATGGGAAGGAAGTACGCAGTTTCCGGAAATTCGATTTTCGTATCTTCTGGCTTCTCCTGGACTGTTTTATTGAACAGCTCCTCCGCTTCCTTGTAAAATATATGGGAACCGCGGATTGCTGCTCCTGCAATTATTCGCGACATATGTTAGCCTCCTGCGCTGCGCGTTATATGAATTAATGTCATTCTCATAAATCCTTACACGATTCGGGAACGTTTATCTCAACCGGTATATCCTTGACCGGATACATCATCGGCCGGAGTTTTAGTTTTTCCCGCTTCTTGTCGATATGATCGATCATGCCGTGCGCAATTGCAATGGGGTCGTTCTTGAACGCGAATTTGCCTCCGGTAATCTGTTCGATATCTTCCGTGAGATATTTATAGACATTCTCGCTGCCGCTAACCGGGAAATTCGGCGACATGTCCACATATAAGCCGCTTCCCACACAGTACAGTCCGATGGATACCGCTTTTTCGCTCATCCATTCGGGCGCACATCCCGCAACAGGCAGATCGGCGATCGAATCGCCGAGACCGCCCTCGGCGACCATGTTTGTCAGGGTGATAAGAATCCGCGAATTATCGACACAACTCCCCGCGTGAAGGATCGGCGGGATACCGACCGCCTCGCACACCTCTTTAAGCCCGTCCCCAGCATATTCCATCGCGGCCTCAGGTTTCAGCAGTCCAAATTTCCCGCATGCGACCGCGCTGCAACCGGTCTCGACTACAAGGATATCGTGCCGCAAAAGCTCCCTCGCGATGATGACATGGTTCATATCCTGTGTGACAGAAGGGTTATTGCATCCTACAACTGCGACCGCGCCGCGGAGACGTCCCTCCATGATGGCGTTGTTTAGCGGGCGGTAGGAGGCGCGGTAATGTCCGCCGAGAAAGTTGAATGTGTTTTCCGCGGTGAACCCGGCGATAAGCTCCTGTGTGTCGTCGGGAATGTTGACCTCTTTACCTTTGCGTTCTTTGAACTTTTCGATTGCGTTCCGGATAATCTTCATGGTGGTCTCAAGAGGATCGCCCTCCTCGAAATCGATGAATGTCGCGCCAGTGAATTTGGCTTTCGAGGAGGTCGTGATGATTTCGGTATGATATTTTTCCGCAGCATCGACAATAGCGGGGAAAATGCACTGCACATCCACAACCATGAGATCGGTCGCACCGGTGACAATTGCCAGTTCCTGCTGAAGGTGATTTCCTATGACCGGGATGCCGTGACGCATCAGAATCTCGTTCGCTGTGCAGCAGATGCCGCCGATATTGACTCCCTCGGCTCCCGCGTCTTTAGCCTCTTTGATAATGTCGGGCTCTTTCGCTGCGCGGACGATTAGCTCTGAAAACGTTGGATCGTGGCCGTGCACGATAAGATTAACATAGTCCTTTTTCAGATTTCCGAGATTGGAATTTCCTCTGACCGGCTGCGGACTTCCGAAAATGATGTCCGAAAGGTCTGTCGCGATCATTGATCCGCCCCAGCCGTCGGCGAGTGCAGTCCGTATCGCGTGGCTCATAATGTTTTTGGAGTCGTTGTCTACACCGATATGTGTGCGATGCATGGTTTCGACGATTTCACGATCGACACCGCGGGGCATAACCCCATTTTCACGCCATTTCTCTTTCGTTTTCTCAGGAGCGCGATGCATCAGTTTAAGTTCGCCGTTCTGCTGCCCAAATTCCTCAAGGCATTTTTTCGATACATCGCGGGCGATATCACTCCAATCACGGTCTTTCGTTTCAATGCCAAGTTCTGCGGCAACCTTATTAAGCTTTTCCCGGTCGCCGATATCCAATCCACCCAGCTCACCGTCGGCAAGATGGCCGAGATTGGCCGCAATATCTCTGCCGTGGTCGGAATGCGCCGCCGCGCCGCCCGCAACCATCCGGGCGAAATTCCGCGCGACTATGACATCGGCGGTCGCACCGCAGACCCCTTTCGGCGCTTTTTTTGTTATCCGGCACGGCCCCATCGTGCAAATCCGGCAGCAGACGCCGGAGGTTCCGAAACCGCAGTGAGGCTGCTGGCTTTGTTTACGGTCCCATACCGTTTCAATTCCTCCGATCTCGGCCTCTTTAATCATTTTCAGCGAGGCGGGATCGATGCTTTTTCGAAAAACCTTGTCAGCCATTCGTGACTCCCTTTATGAGTGTATTTCTGATTGATTCGACATACGACATATTTTCAATTCTGATACCGCTGTCCTCACGGCCGCTCATCGAGATTTCATCCGAGAGCGGGATTGTGCCGATAATACAGCCATTGTCAAAAAACGATTTGACGAATGCGATATCTTCATCGTTTCGTGCTTTGCTGATGACTATGTTATAATTATGGATTCCGATTTCTTTGGAAAGGTTGATAACGCTTTGTGCAGTTTCAAGGGATCGTTTGCCGGGTTCGACGACGATGATGAAAGCGTCCACATCCCGTGAGGTTCCCCGGCCAAGATGTTCGATTCCCGCCTCCATGTCCATAATCACCACATCCTTTTCGTCGAGGAGCAGGTGACCGACAAGTTCTTTGATGAATGCGCTTTCGGGACAGTAGCATCCGGAGCCGGCCTTTTTCACTTTTCCCATAACCAAGAGCCTGATGCCGTTGTGAATGACACTGAACCTTCCGGGAATATCGTCAACTTTCGGATTCAACGTGAAAAACATTCCGACTCCACCCTTATCGACACCGGTGCGTTCCATAATAAGTTCTTTCATCTCGGAGATTGGTACGATTTTGTCGGGGTGCGGAAACCCGAGCGTAGCGGCCAGATTGGCGTCGGGATCGGCATCGATGGCGATCACCCGATAGCCGGAGTCACGGAATGAATTGCATAAGAGCGACGCGAGAGTGGTTTTGCCGACGCCTCCTTTACCCGACACAGCTATTTTCATAAATACATTCCAATAATTTAATGTGATTATCCGCAAGTGAAGCACGGCAAGATGATTGCAATATTCAATGATAGTGATATGCTGTTATGCCATGTTGTATTATATGTGTTTTTAAAGCGGAATTCAAGAGAATAAATAACATTTTCCGGTTATTCCCTTTAATAAGCAAGATACAAGAATAAGTATACTTTTTCAGGAAATTTATACATCATATTGTAATATTCTTAGCTATCGGGATAACCGAATAACATTTTTATCTTTCTTATTTAAATGCCGGAGCTAAAGATAGGCTCGTAAAGAGAGAGACGAAATGAATGTTGAGGATTACCCTGTTGAATGTATAAAATAATAATTGCTTCTCATTTTTATGTAAACGAAAGTAATCTTGTGAAATCTATTCGCCGGATTGCCGTTTTCCTATCATTGTGTTATATACATCCTCGCCGACACAGTCCACAGCATATTTGCACCATTGAATGCACGATTCTATGTCGTTATATACGGTAAATCCGCATGAGGGACATTCCGCTTTAATGTCCACCGAAAAAAGTTCGACCTCACCTTTGCATTCCGGGCAGTTTTTTATTTTTAATGTGGGAGTTCTCAGCGCCGCGGCTCCGGGACATTTATCCATCATAACTTCACCCCTTGTTATTTGTTTCGGCGATTGCTCAAATATAATGACTGGAAAGTTATTTTAAAAGTTTCAATTATTTCGACTGTTCGCAAAATGTTAAAAAAGCGAAAATGAATATATCGCAGACCAGAAAAATTTTGTACATTGTTCTATTGGCGGAACGTCATATAATCACAGTAACATGCGTTATGATGAAAGTTTTAAATAAAAAATGTAGTATTGAAATATAGGAATATAATAAAAAAGGTTGTTTTTTGTTTGAAATATAATTTTAATATAGGAATAATCATCAATACTGTATTTTCGATTTTACCGTTCATATTTTCAGAAAGGAATAAATAAATTATGTTGTCAGATCTCGAAATTGCTCAAGCGGCAAAGCTGAAACCGATCAAAGAGATTGCCGAATCAATCGGACTCATTGAGGACGATCTCGAATATTACGGGAAATACAAAGCAAAGGTAAATCTCGATGTCATCAAACGTAACGAGGGCCGTCCGCAGGCGAAATATATCGATGTCACCGCCATCACGCCGACACCGCTCGGTGAGGGAAAAACCGTAACTACAGTCGGACTCAGCCAGGCGCTTGCGAAAATCGGTAAAAAAGTGATAACCGCTATCAGACAGCCATCTATGGGGCCGACGTTCGGTATCAAAGGCGGCGCGGCCGGCGGAGGATATTCTCAGGTCATTCCGATGGAGGATTTCAACCTTCATCTTACCGGCGATATTCACGCTGTCGGCGTTGCGCACAATCTGCTTGCCGCATTCATCGACAACAGTCTCCAGAAAGGAAATCCGCTCAATATCGATCCGTTCACCATAAGCTGGAACAGGGTAGTTGACGTTTCCGACCGTGCCCTCCGCAATATTGTCATCGGCCTCGGCGGCAAGATGGACGGTGTTCCCCGTCAGAGCGGTTTCGACATCACTGTGGCAAGCGAGATTATGGCGATTCTCGCGCTCACCACGGGACTTCAGGACATCCGTCAGCGGCTCGGCAGAGTCGTTGTGGCGCTCAATAAAGACAAGCAACCGGTGACTGCCGAGGATCTTGGGTGCGGCGGCGCCATGGCGGTGCTTATGAAAGACGCTATCAAGCCTACACTCATGCAGACGCTCGAGAACACGCCGGTGCTGGTTCATGCCGGCCCGTTCGCGAATATCGCCCATGGCAACTCGTCGGTCATAGCCGACCAGATCGCGGTGAAACTTTCTGATTACGTTGTCACCGAAAGCGGATTCGGCGCTGATATC
This sequence comes from uncultured bacterium, assembly GCA_964497605.1. Lineage (GTDB taxonomy): Bacteria > Latescibacterota > Latescibacteria > Latescibacterales > Latescibacteraceae > Latescibacter. Next base: position 10,841 of record CAZCDQ010000051.1, on the reverse strand, counting down.
GGAGCGGAGAAATTTATGAACATCAAATGCCGTGCCAGCGGACTCAAACCAGATGTGGTTGTTCTCGCCGCTACTGTCCGCGCGCTCAAAATGCATTCCGGTAAATACAAAGTCGTGCCCGGAAAACCGCTCGAACCGGGACTTGTTCAGGAAAATATTCCCGACCTTGAGGCGGGCGGCTGCAACCTTGAAAAACAAATCGAAAACATGAAACTGTTCGGCATTCCGGTCGTGGTCGCCATCAACCGCTTCACCACCGATACCGACAAAGAGGTCGAGGCGATCCGTAAGATTGCGATTGAGGCCGGTGCATATGATGCGGTCGAATCGAACGTCTGGGCGGACGGCGGCGCCGGAGGCGAGGAGCTTGCACGCGCGGTTGTGAAAGCCGCCGAGGAACCCGCCGAGTTCAAGTTCCTCTATCCCATCGACATGCCGATTAAAGAGAAAATCGAGACCATCGCAACAAAAATTTACGGCGCGGACGGTGTCGAGTATACCCCTGTCGCGGACCGTCAGATCAAAACATTCACTGATCTCGGTTACGACAACCTGCCACTCTGCATGGCGAAAACCCATCTCAGCCTGTCGCATGATCCGAAACTTAAAGGAGCGCCCAGCGGATTCACTGTGCCGATTCGCGAGGTACGCGCAAGTGTCGGCGCCGGTTTCCTATATCCGCTTCTGGGCGAGATGCGCACCATGCCGGGACTGCCGTCTGTCCCCGCCGGTGCGAATGTTGATATCGACGAGAACGGCAAGACGCTGGGGTTATTCTAATTAGCACGGTACAAAGATAATCCGCAGATTATGGGGATTATCAGATTTCGCAGATAATAATGAAGGGGTGAATCTGTGTGTTCGCCCCCTAACTTTCCCCTGCCTCTCTTTGCGAAAAGAGGTAGTACTTTTATCTTTGATTCGCCGTAATTTTGTATTAGAATAAACACAGTTGAATTATCGATCAATTGTTCAAAAAAAAGCATATCTATTATGGAAAAATCACTCGACGCGATCCTATCCTTCTATGCCGGAAACGCGGACGATCTCATTCCGATCCTTCAGGACGTGCAGCGTGAATACGGCTATCTGTCCGGCGATGCTATGGCGGAAATATCCGAATACACCGGTGTGCCTGGAAGCCGCATTTATGCGGTCGCCACATTCTACGCTCAGTTCCGATTTTCTCCTATCGGGAAAAACCATATCACCGTCTGCCGCGGGACCGCCTGCCATGTCAGGGGCGCTTCCCGGATTTTGGAAAAAATCGAGAAAACACTTGGTATTTCCGATGGTGAAACCACAGAAGATATGGAATATTCTCTTGAAACAGCAGCTTGTATAGGAGCGTGTGGTTTAGCACCGAATATTGTAATTAACGACAAAACATATGGCCGCTTGACAGTAAACAAGATAGTAGAAATACTTACCGATATAGACGCAAAAGGAAATATAACTTACGATGGGAAATAACAGAACTGTCATAATATGCCATGGTACTGGGTGTATAGCTTCGGGTTCAATCGAGGTTAGGAAAACAATCGAAAAAGAAGTAGCTGAGCTGAAACTCGATGAGATTAAGATAAAAACTACAGGATGTCACGGTTTCTGCCAAAGAGGGCCTATAGTCATAATCGAGCCGGATGGTTTTTTTTATCCCGAAGTAACGCCGGAAAATGCGAAAACGATCGTTCATTCACATCTTAAACAAAACAAGCCGGTAAAAAAACTCTTCTATAAATCTCCTTTGAACGGCGAACCGCTTTCTCATTACAGTGATATTGCCTTTTACAGGAAACAAAAACGCATTATTCTTCGTAATTGCGGTCATATTAATCCGGAAGAAATTGATGATTATATTGCTGTTGACGGTTACAAAGCATTGGAAAAAGTCTTGTCTCAATTTTCAGCGGAACAAGTTGTTGAAGAAATTAAATTATCGGGATTGAGAGGAAGAGGCGGAGCCGGTTTCCAAACGGGTATAAAATGGGAATTCTGCAAAAATGCACCGGGGGAAAAAAAGTTTATAATTTGTAACGCCGATGAAGGCGATCCGGGCGCTTTCATGGATAGAAGCATACTGGAAGCGGATCCTCACAGCGTAATCGAGGGCCTGACAATTGCCGGATATGCTATCGGTGCAACGGATGGTTATATCTATGTCCGGGCAGAATATCCCCTTGCTGTCAAACGAATCCGAGAGGCGATACAACAGGCAGAAAACAGAGGTTTTCTCGGTGAACGTATCATGGGTACTGACTTCAGCTTAAAAATCAAAGTAATGGAAGGTGCCGGTGCATTCGTCTGCGGTGAAGAAACTGCGCTTATATCTTCGATTGAGGGAAAAAGTGGAAGACCTCGACCACGACCACCTTATCCTGCTCAATCCGGACTATGGGGTAAGCCTACAACGATTAATAACGTTAAAACGATTTCGAGCGTTCCGGTGATTATATCCAAGGGTGCAGGCTGGTATGCAAGTATCGGATCGGAGAGTTGTAAAGGAACGGCGGTCTTCGCGTTAACCGGTCATATAGCCAACTGCGGACTGATAGAAGTACCTATGGGAACGACTCTTCGGGAGATTGTTTATGAGATAGGCGGCGGTATTCCAAACGCGAAAAAGTTTAAAGCAGTTCAAACTGGCGGCCCGTCGGGAGGATGTCTTCCGGCAAGTTTTTTGGATCATCCCGTTGATTATGAATCTCTGAAAGCCGCCGGCTCCATTATGGGATCGGGCGGCATGGTTGTCATGAATGAAGACACATGCATGATAGATATTGCCCGTTATTTTCTCGATTTTGCCCGGATGGAATCCTGCGGAGAATGTGTGCCATGCAGACAGGGCACCAAACATATGTTAAAAATTCTCGAGGACATAACCGCAGGAAAAGGAAAGACGGAAGATATTGATATACTTCTTGATATGGCAGAGGGTATCAAGACAGGTTCACTCTGCGGACTCGGTCAGACTGCCCCGAATCCTGTTCTGACCACACTACGTTATTTCCGTAATGAATATGAAGAACATATTAAATACAAAAAATGTACCGCCGCAGTATGCAAAGAGATAATTTCATCACCATGCCAGCATACATGCCCGATAGGCACTGAAGCTCCCTTATATATTTCTCTCATTGCTGAGAAACGGTATGAAGAAGCGTTCGACGTTATTCTCAAAGACAATCCGCTTCCGTCTGTATGCGGACGAGTTTGTCACCATCCATGCGAATCGAAATGTCAGGCAGGTAAATGGGGTAATCCCATTGCGATACGGGCGTTAAAGCGTTACGCGACAGATTATGCCGTTCAGAAAAACATATATCCGTCAAACGTCAAAAAGAAAACGGACGGCGAAAAAGTTGCCATAATTGGTTCCGGTCCTGCTGGGTTGATGGCAGGTTATCTTCTTGCGCGCAAAAATTATGATGTTACTATTTTTGAGGCGCTTGAGGTGCCGGGCGGTGCTCTTGCGTTATATATTCCTGAGTACCGGCTGCCAAAGGATGTACTTGCCATGGATATTGAAAATATAAAGAATGCAGGTGTAACAATAAAAACAAATACAAGAATCGGGAAAGACATATCATTCGAAGAACTTACAGAAAACCACAGAGCGGTATATATAGCAACAGGCGCACACAAATCGCGCAAACTCTATATCCCGAACGAAGAAGCCGAGGGTGTTATCGATGCAATGGAATTTTTAAAAAATATCAACCTGAAAAAAAAGGTTTCAATCGGCAAACGTGTTGGTGTAATTGGTGGCGGTAATGCGGCGGTCGATGCGGCACGTACCGTGGTAAGACTTCCGCAATGCGAACAGGCAACGATCATTTACCGGCGGACAGAGAATGAAATGCCCGCTTTCAAAGAAGAAATAGATGCAGTGATCGAGGAAGGTGTCGAGATTCTTTTTCTGAGCGCTCCGGAGCGAATAATTGCTGATAATGGAAAAATTACAGGACTAGAATGTCTAAAAATGAAGTTGGGGAAAGTAGATGAGAGCGGTAGGTGCAGACCGATTCCCATCGAGGGCTCGGAATTCACTATTGATCTTGACACACTTGTTGTCGCGATAGGAGAAGAAGCTGAATGTGATTTTCTCTGTGAGAAACATGGCGTTGAATTAACTAAATGGAACACAATTATTGCAGATGGAGAAACATTTGTGACGGCTCATTCTGGTGTGTTTGCCGGTGGAGATATTGTATCCGGCCCCGCGACTGTTATCGAGGCTATGTCTGCTGGAAAAGTCGCCTCCCAGATGATAGATAAATATATTCAGGGTAAACCGCTTAAAAGAGAATATAAACGAACGAGACCATCGAAATATTTATCGCCTGTCGAATTGACCGACGAGGAAATTGAAAAAGCGGATCGGCCGGAAGTTCCAAGACTTGAAATGGAAAAAAGAAAAAGCGGTTTTCTTGAAGTCGATTTGAACCTTACCGAGCAGATGGCGCAACAGGAAGCGAGACGATGTCTCAGATGTGATCTTGAAACAGAAGATGGAAAACAGGCGATTAAGTCTTTAACTGACTAATGGAGCAAGTACTAATGGCAACATGCACCTTTACCATAGACGGTCTTGAGATTACTGCCGACAGCGGCAAAAATATTCTCGATGCGGCGCTTGAGAATGGAATATACATCCCGCATCTCTGCCACCATCCCGATCTGATTCCGGCAGGCGTCTGCCGGCTCTGCATGGTCGAGATCGGCGGGCGCACGGTTGTATCCTGTAAGACGCCGGTTGCGGATGGCCTCGATGTACTGACCGAAAGCTCCGCGGTGGCAAAAGTACGCCGGGTGGAGCTGGAACTGCTTCTCGCCGACCACACGCCGGTTTGCCACGAGTGTGCGGCGGACGGCGACTGCGAATTGCAGCGGGTGGCGGCGTATATCGGCGTCGAAGAGGACAGGCTGAAACGTATCAGACATTTCGAGCAAAAATATCCAATCGACACATCGAATCCGTTTTTCGATATCGATCACGCAAAATGCATTCTTTGCGGCATCTGCGTAAGGACCTGTGACGAGATAGTCGGGGTGAACGCCATCGATTTTCTTTACCGCGGGTACGATACGAAGATCGGCACATTTCTCGACAATCCGATCAAGGAATCGGTATGCGTGTCCTGCGGGGAATGCGTGTCGCGCTGTCCGACCGGGGCGCTTATGCCGAAACACTTCCGACGTCCCGCACGGGAGGTCATAACCGTTTGCCCATACTGCGGTGTCGGATGCGTATTCCACATGGGTGTCCGCGGCAACGAAATTGTGAGCGTACGTGCCCAGCGCGGCAACATTGTCAACAAAGGCAATCTCTGTGTCAAGGGACGATACGGCTATGAATTTGTCGGGCATCCCGAACGTCTGAAAACTCCGCTCATCAGAAAGAACGGCGAACTAGTGGAGAGCGCCTGGGACGAGGCGCTCGATCTTATAGCCGAGAAATTCACGAAGTACCGCGAAGGGGAATTTGCGACGCTGTCCTCGGCGAAATGCACCAATGAGGATAATTACGTCATCCAGAAATTCACCCGTGCGGTGCAGGGTACGAACAATGTGGATCACTGCGCGCGGCTCTGTCACGCACCCACGGTCGCGGGACTGGCCCAGAGTTTCGGCAGCGGCGCTATGACCAACTCCATCGACGAAATTTCCGGTGCGGCATGCATTTTTGCCATTGGAACAAACACAACTGAGGCGCATCCGGTCATCAGCCTCCGCATGAAAGAGGCGGTGCGGAACGGCGCGAAACTGATTGTCGCCAATCCGAAAAAGATCGAACTCTGCCGTCACGCCGATATTTTCATTCAGCACAAACCCGGCACCGATGTTGCGCTGATGATGGGCATGATGCGGTTGATTGTCGAGGAAAATCTGCATGATCCGGCGTTCATTGAGGGGCGGTGCGAGAATTTTGAAGAATTTAACGCCTCCCTCGATGAATACACACCTGAATTTGTCAGCGGGATTACCGGAGTGCCCTGGGAGAAGATCGCCGAGGCCGCGCGGTGGTATGCCTCGCTGAAACCGGCATCAATATTTTTCGCCATGGGTATCACCCAGCATACCCACGGCACCGACAATGTTCTCGCCACGAGTAATCTCGCCCTTCTTACCGGCAATGTGGGGAAGGATTCCTCCGGTGTGAATCCCCTCCGCGGGCAGAACAACGTGCAGGGCGCATGCGACCTCGGTGCGCTGCCGAATGTCTATCCGGGCTATCAAAAAGTCGTCGATCCCGAAGTGCAGGAAAAGTTCGAGAAAGCATGGGGTGTGACCGTGGACAAGAATGTCGGGCTGACCCATACTGAGATTTTCGATGCTATCCACATGGGAACGGTCAAGGCACTCTATATGGTCGGCGAGAATCCCATACTCAGCGAGGCCAATGCATGTCATGTTGAGGAATCGATCAAGCGGCTCGAGTTCTTCGTGTCGCAGGATATTTTTATCACCGAATCGGGGAAATTCGCCGATGTCATTCTTCCGGCGGCATCATTTGCCGAAAAGAACGGTACATTCACCAACACCGAGCGACGGGTTCAGCGAGTGCGCAAGGCGGTAAATCCGCCCGGCGAGGCGCTCACGGACTGGGAGATCACTTCACGTATCGCCCGCAGAATGGGGGCGAAGGGATTCGAATTCTCCTCCGCCGAGGAGATCATGCAGGAGATCGCTTCGCTCACTCCGAGCTACGCTGGAATGTCGTACGAGAGGCTCGAGCACGGCGGCCTGCAGTGGCCCTGCCCGTCCGCCCATCATCCCGGAACGAAATACCTTCACAAAGAGAAATTCGCCACCCCGAGCGGCAAAGGAAAGTTCTTCCCGCTCACCTACCGTGAATCGGCCGAGCTGCCCGACAACGACTATCCACTCATGCTGACCACCGATCGCAGCCTGTATCATTTTCACACCAGCACCATGAGCCGCCGTGTCGAGGGGCTCGAGATTCTAAACGGCGAGGAACGGCTGCGTATAAACACCGCCGATGCCGAGAAGTTCGGGCTGAATGATGCAGAATGGGTGCATGTGCTGTCACGGCGCGGAAAGATCAAAGTGCGGACAAAGGTTGCGGACATACATCCCGCGGGTGTGGTGTCGCTGACATTCCATTTCCATGAAAGCCCGACAAACCGGCTGACCAACAATGCAATCGATCCGGTTGCGAAAATTCCCGAAACGAAAGTGTGCGCGGTCAGGGTCGAAAAAACGGTAAAAGGATAAATTCGTCATGTCCGGGGTACGTTTTTGTGAATAAAGATGTTGTAAGAATAACGAGTGGTGTTCGGAGTAGGTTCACCGACACGGTCACTGACGAATCGTTCCTTACGCTGTATCTCAACGACGCCGAACTGCTCACACTGCTCTGCAGCCCCGATAATCTGAAAGAACTTGCCGCAGGATTCCTGTTTTCCGCCAGTCTGATTCGGTCTGTGGACGATATCGAACATATCTCGATCGACACTGCGAAAATGACCGCCCGTGTTTCCACAAAAGAAAAAAATCTGACCGAGGATGTTATGTTCAAGCGTATATATACCTCCGGCTGCGGGAAGAACATGTTGTTTTACAATTCACTCGATATCGCGGATAGCAGAATTACTAAAAACACGGCGACTGTAAGCCATGACCGGATAACAAATCTTGTCAAACAATTCGAGGCGAAATCGGTGTCATATAAAACGACCGGCGGCGTTCACAGCGCAGCCCTGTGTGCAGCGGACGGAATCATCGTGTTCCGCGAGGACATCGGCCGTCACAACGCCATTGATAAAGTAATCGGGGCCGCTCTGTTCAAGGGGCTGAACATGGCGTACATGCTGCTTCTCACCTCGGGGCGGATATCCAGCGAAGTGATGTACAAGGTTCAGAAGATGGGATGCGCGATTATCGTATCCCGGAGCGCGCCCACGAGTCTCGCGGTGAAATTGGCGGAAAAATGGCATGTGACGCTGATCGGATTCGTTCGTGGAAAGAGAATGAACCTGTATTCCGGTGAAAAAAGTATCGTTTGAGAACCAATATTTGAACTAAAGAATCCTCACATGAATTGTTACTGAGGCGGACAAGAGACAACATGTTTGAGAGTTATCCCATACTGGGAATATGCGGTTTCAGCGGCTCGGGGAAAACCACATTGATCGAAGCCGTTATCCCGAAACTCACTGCCCGCGGGCTTGCCGTCGCTGCAGTCAAATGCGATGCGCATCATGTTGAGGTCGACAAACCGGGCAAAGACAGCGACCGCTATTTTCGCGCCGGGGCGGACGTTTTCCTCCGCGGAGATACCGAGGATTTCACCCGTATCCATGCGCCGGATGAACGCGGTCTGAATGCCCGTCTTGCGGAGCTTGCCCGATCGTACGATCTATTGTTGCTTGAGGGCGGCAAACATCTCTCTATTCCAAAAATATGGCTTCAGTCGGAGGGCGGCGATACACCGCCGGGGGATGTTACCGGTATCGAGCTTGTTCTTTCCCGGGGGGAGAACCGTACGGAAGCACTCATGACGTTTATTGACCGCTGGCTTCCCGTCCGTTGGCTGAAAACGCCAGTGTATGGCTGTATCCTTATTGGCGGGAGAAGCGGGCGGGTCGGACAGCCAAAACATCTCATTGCCGAGCGCGGCCGTACATGGTTTGAGCGTACCGTTTCATGTCTGCAGCCGCATGTGGAGATAATCGCAGCTGTCGGCGGCGGCGATCTTCCGACAGATGTTGTTGAAACATTCGGGATTGTCCGTTTTCCGGACATATCGGATGCAGGAGGTCCTCTGGCGGGAATGCTCGCCTGCATGCGGTGGGCGCCGGATGTCTCCTGGATCGTCACCTCCTGCGATCTTCCCGATATGACATCAGAGGCAGTCGGTTGGCTGGTATCGAAGCGTGCGCCGGGTGTGTGGGCAGTTCTGCCGTTACCGGAGGGGTCGAATTACATCGAGCCGCTGTTTGCGTATTACGACCTACGGTCGCACAGATTGCTCGAAATAGGCGCTGCAGAAGGTGTCTTCAGACCCGCGCAGATTATCGCCGATAAACATGTGATAGTCGCACCACCCCCGGAGCATCATGTGGCGGCTTGGACCGATGTCAATACGGCCGATGAGCTTCATAAGCGGAGAATGAATGGGGAATAGCGGGATTATACTTCCGTCGCGGGTTCTTCAGTCGTTTTTTCGTCGAAATCGAAATGTAGTGTATACATTCCCGAATCGAATTCGGAATGAATGACACAGCGGCTTTTCTTGAATACATTCATCATGCCGATATTGCCGCTGATCACTGTTGCCTCGAAGCCGTTGATGCCCTTTTTCCTGGACAGCCGCATGAGAAGTTTCAGAAGATGCGTGCCGATGCCACGCCGCTGGTAGGTATCGGCGACCGCAAAAGCCACCTCCGCAGTGCTTTTGCTTACATTTCTCATCCAATGCCCGTTGGCGATGATGCGCTCATTGCCCGGAGCGCCAAGAATCCCAACAACACCCATGTTCTCATTGTAATCGATCGACACCATTTCTTGTGCAAGCTCGTGCGGGAACGCTTTCATTTTATGGAAAAAGCGCTGGTACACCGATTTTTCAGAGAGCGAATACAAAAATTCCTGCAGCATCCGTTCGTCGCTTGGTTTGGCGGGGCGAAAAAAAATTTCGATATCACCGAATGCTTTGGTATGTTCAATATCAACCGGATACACAGCTTCGGCGGGAATATACTGATCCTCGAACAAATACTTATGCTTCTTTGCCTGCGCGATGAGTTCGTCGCGAAATTTCGGATGTGCAATGTTTATGAGGGATATGACACGCTCGCGGAGGCTTTTGCCGTGCAGATATGCAATACCGAATTCGGTGGCGATATAATGGATGTCGCCGCGAGTAATGACAACGCCGGCGCCCTCGGTAAGATGGGGTACGATCCGCGAGACTGTGCCGTTTTTAGCGGTCGAGGGAATTGCGATGATCGGTTTCCCCTGCGGTGCGAGCGCCGCGCCGCGCATGAAATCAGCCTGACCGCCGATACCTGAGTAGATTTTGTACCCGAGCGAGCCTGAACACACCTGCCCTGTCAGATCAATCTCGAGAGCCGTGTTGATTGCCACCATTTTTTCGTTTTTTGCGATATTCAGCGGGGACGAATTATAATCGGTCGGATGAAATTCAAACATGGGATTGTTATCGACATAATCGTACAGTCGCCGTGTTCCGATACAATACGCGGCAAGGATTTTCCCCGGATGGAATGTCTTTTTCGAATTATTGATAACCCCGCATTCGATGAGGTGGATGAATCCGTCCGAGAGCATCTCGGTATGTACACCGAGATCTTTTTTATCTGAGAGATAATGCAGTACCGCATTCGGAATTTTTCCGATACCGACCTGGATTGTCGAGCCGTTCTCAACAAGGCGGCTGATGTGTTTCGCAATCGCTTTCGATACATCGTCCGGCGGCGAGGGCGGCACCTCGATAAGTTCATCGGTATATTCCACGATACAGTTGAGTTCGTCGACATGAATGAAACTGTCGCCAAGCGTACGGGGCATCCGCGGATTTACCTGTGCGATGACAAGAGAGGCGGAATCGGCGGCGGCCTTGTGAGCCTCGACCGAAATACCGAACGAGCAAAACCCATAATTATCCGGCGGTGAGACCTGGAGGAGTGCAACATCGAGCGGCATCCTGCCGCTTCTGAGCATGATCGGTATATCCGAAAGAAATATCGGCGTATAATCGGCGAAACCTTTTTCGACAGCTTCGCGGACACCGCTTCCCACAAACAGCGAGTTGTGGCGGAAATGGCGGGTGAAACGTTTCTGGGCATGAGGCG